>CANEUY010000026.1 GCA_947442065.1 Verrucomicrobia subdivision 6 bacterium
ACAGGGGAATCGAGTCGAAGAAGACGGACATGGTCAGGCCCATCCGTGAGCCAGTTGGGCCGGGTACCGAGGTAAACGGTGGTGGACATGACGAGCTTTTCCCGGATCGGGTCGATCGGCGGATTGGTGACCTGAGCGAAAAGTTGGCGGAAATATTGATACAAAAGCCGGGGCCGGCGGGAAAATACCGCGAGGGCGGCATCGTCGCCCATCGATCCGGTGGCTTCTTCGGCTTTCTGGATCATCGGCAGGAGGATGACCTTGAGTTCTTCCTCGCTGTAACCGAAGGAGAGCATGGTGGGGGTGAGATCGGTCGGCACGGAAGGGAGTTGAGCGGGGGAGGGGGGAAGGGTGCGGAGTCCTGATTTCACCCACTCCCCGTAGGGTTTTTCCGATGCGGCGAAATTTTTGATGTCGGCATTCCGGAGGAGTTTTTTGTTGATCGTGTCGACGGCGATCATTTCGCCCGGGGCGAGACGCCCCTTCTCGATGACGGATTTTTCCGGAATGTCACCGATTCCGACTTCCGAGCCCATGACAAAAAGGCCGTCCTTGGTGATTTTATAGCGGGCGGGGCGGAGTCCGTTGCGGTCGAGACAGACGGCCACGATCCGTCCATCACTAAAGGCAAGGGCGGCGGGGCCGTCCCAAGGTTCGTTCAGACATTCGTGGTATTCGTAAAAAGCCCGGACTTCCGGGGTGAGAGTGCCCTCGGAACGGAAGGCGGATGGCACCAGCATGAGCATGGCATGCAACGGCCCCCGGCCCGAAATGGAGAGAAGTTCGAAGGCATTATCAAGCCCGGAGGAGTCGCTACCTCCAGGTTGGATGATGGGGTGAAGGAGGGGGAGGTCGGCAGGGTTGAGGCCGGGATGGGAAAGGTCGGCTTCACGGGCGTGAACCCAGTGGCGGTTTCCGCGGAGAGTGTTGATTTCTCCGTTGTGGGCAAGCATGCGGAAGGGGTGGGCGAGGGGCCAAGTCGGGAAGGTGTTCGTGCTGTAGCGTTGGTGGAAAACCGCGAGGGCGGTTTCGTAGGCGGGGTCCTGAAGATCCAGATAAAAGCTTTTGAGCTGAGTTCCTGTGAGCATGCCCTTGTAGACGATGACTCGGGAACTAAAGGACGGGATGTAAAACGGAGGGGTGCGGTCGGCGGCGCAGCGGTGTTCGATTTCGTTGCGGGCAAGGAAAAGGGCTAGTTCGAAGTTATCGTCCGAGAGTTTTTTCGAATCCGGACGTGCAACGAGGAGTTGTTCAATCCGGGGGGCGGACAAAGCGGCCTTTTCGCCGAGAATGCGGGGATTGACGGGGACAACCCGCCAACCGAGCGAAACCAAGCCCCTCCGTGTGATGACTTCCTCGGAAATCCGACGGATGTGGGCTTGGGCATAGTTGTCCTTGGCAGGGAGAAAGAAGAAGCCGACACCGAGGTCTCCTTCTCCGTAAAGGCGGTGGCCAAGTTTTTCGACTTCCCGGCGGAACATTTTGAACGGGATCTGGGTGAGAACACCGGCGCCGTCCCCGGATTTTGCATCCGCATCCAAAGCCCCGCGATGGGCAAGTTGGCAGACGCAGCCGAGAGCCCGCTCCAACACGGCGCGGGAACGTTTTCCTCCAATATCGGCCACCACACCGACCCCGCATGCGTCATGCTCATGGGAAGGGTGATAAAGGCCCTGCGCACGGGGCATATCGTGGTTGAGACGGAACCTAGCCATGGAAGAATCACAATACTGAAGGAGGGCGAGGGCGCAAGAGTGGGAATCCTCTTGAGGGGTAAGGCTTTTCGGGGAATTGTGCCTCATGGCACGTGATCGCTCTCCAAGGGGTAAAAGGATCCGGAATGTGGTTGTTTGTCTGCGTCGTGGAAAACCCGGGACACTCGGCGTAGCGACGATTTTAAAATCGGTTTTTCGGCAGGCCGGGGTGAAGGCCAAATGGGTTTCGGAAGGGGCACTGGCTCGGGCCCTGCGGGGCCGGGTTGATGCGGTGGTGGTGGGCGGTGGGGACGGCACGATGTTGCATGCGGCTCAGGCGACTCTGGGTTCAGGGGTTCCCCTTCTTGGAATCAATCTGGGCTCGCTTGGTTTTTTGACTTCAATCAAAGCGGACGAAATTGGCCGGGTTCTTCCCGGGGTCCTGAATGGCAGGTACGGGTTAAGCACACGTTCCGTACTGGCGGCCCGTCTGGACGGAGTTGGAAAGATGTGGTCTGCATTGAATGAGGTTTCGGTTTCTCCCGGCGAGGGGCAGTTGATGGTCCGGGTAAGGGTGAAGGTCGGCGGGGAGATTTTGACAGAATATCATGCGGACGGATTACTGGTTGCGAGTCCCACCGGATCAACGGCCTATTCACTTTCTGCCGGAGGACCCCTGGTCAGCCCGAGGGCCCGTGCGATGGTGTTGACCCCCGTCTGTGCCCATGCGATGGCGCAACGGCCCGTGGTGGTGGGGGAAGAGGAGGGGGTCGAGTTATCCATCGGAGACGGGGAGCCGGCGGCCATTCTCCGTGTCGACGGAAAGAAAGTGGGAAGTTTGTCGCGTGGAAAGAAACTGGAGGTGACGATCGCACGCCACGTGGTTCGCCTGATGCATCCGGCTGGATTCGGTTTTTATGGATTGGCCCGTCAGAAATTAGGCTGGAGCGGGGCCGCCGGCGTGAGAAACCCATGAAGCTTTCGGAACTTCTCCACCCGGGTCAGATCCTCCTCGATTTAAAGGAGAGCAAAAGGACTGCGGCGATTCATGAAGTGGCAGCTCTTCTGGAAAAAGACGAGGGGGTGATCAATTTTAAGGGCTTTTACGACGAGTTACTGGCCCGTGAGCGTGTCGAGGCGACCAGTTTGGGAAATGGGGTCGCATTTCCCCATGCCCGCACGGATCATGTGAAGCGTTTGGTTTTGGCGGTGGGTCGAAGCGTGGAGGGGGTGACCTTTGAGGCCGGCGGGGAAAAAATTCATTTTATTTTTGTCATCGGCACTCCCAGGAGAATGGTGACCGAGTATCTGGCTTTGGTGGGGGCGATGGCGCGTTTGCTTCGGAATGAGGAGGTGCGGGTGAAACTACTCTCCGCCCAAACCGCGGAGGAGTTTTTGGCGGCCTTGTCGGAGGATCCCGAGGCGGTGTGAAAGTTCGTCTGCGCGATCTGGCCGAGAGTTTGGGCCTTTCGGTGATGGCGGTTTCCAAGGCTCTGCGGGATGCCCCCGATATTGGGTCAGCAACCAAGGCAAGAGTGAGGGCAGAGGCGGATAAACGGGGATATTGGCCGAATGAGTCGGCCCGAAGTCTTCGCGTCAAACAAAGCGGCTGGGTGGGGCTGGTGCTCCCTGACCTTGGTTCGGAAGAGGGGGCTATGGTTTCGGGGGGGCTGACCGAAGCGGCCCAGGAGGCTGGAATGGCCGTACTGGTGGGGATTGCGCGGACGGCGAAGGAGGAGGCTGAACAGGTCCGGGCGATGATTGGAAGAGGGGCGGAGGCGATTTTTTTTCTGCCCCGAATCAGCACCGAGCATCGGTCGACTGCCTTGGAAGCGGCAAACCGTGCGGGTCTACCGATGCTTTTTTTTGAAAGGTATCCAGCCGATGTGGGCCAGGGGAGCGGGAGGGTCAGTTGGGTGCTGAGGGACATGAGGGGAGGGGCTCAACTGGTCCTCGATCATCTTCATGATCTGGGGCATCGGAGCGTTGCGTATTTGGGAGGCCATTCTGCGGCCCGCAGTCATGCCGAGCATTTTCAAGGGATTCAGGAGGGAGTGAGGGCGAGGGGGATGGCATTTGTGGGTGGGATGCTGATGGTGGGACTCCACCCGGAAGAGGCAGAAAAGGAGATGAAAAAGATTCTTGGGAAAAAGGAAAAGCCAACGGCGGTCATTTGCGGGACCGATGCGGTCGCAACGGGGGCGATCCGGGCGATTTTGGCGGCTGGAATTTCAATTCCTGGGGAGATGAGCGTGACGGGCCTGGGGGATGGGGAGTTATCGAAACACGGTGCGATTCCGCTGACAACGATTCGGTTCTCCAGTCTCGGGCGGGCCGGTTTCGAAATCTGGAAAAAAGCGCGGGAGGACAATGGGGAGATGAAACCTGCCATTGTGAAGAGCGAACTCATCGTGAGAGAATCCACTGGAAAGGCATAATCCATGAAACAGACCCCACACGACATCCAGTTCATGAAAGAGGCGGAGGCGGAAGCGCGGAAGGGACTTTCCGAGGGAGGAATTCCCATTGGGTCAATTTTGGTCCGTGGGGACAAGATTGTGGGGCGGGGCCACAACCAGCGGGTCCAGAAGGGGAGCGCGATTTTGCACGGGGAAATGGACTGTCTGATGAATGCCGGCCGGCAAAAGAGCTATTTGGACACGGTGATCTATTCGACCCTCTGCCCGTGTTACATGTGTTCCGGAACGATCGTGCAGTTCAAAATTCCGCGGGTGGTGGTGGGGGAGGCGGTGAATTTTCCGGGAGCTCCGGATTTTCTTCGCTCGCATGGAGTGGAGGTGGTCATTCTGGATCAACCAGGATTGATTCAGATGATGGGGGATTTTATTCGGACCAAACCCGAGCTTTGGAACGAGGATATTGCCGAATCCTCGAAATCCTAAAAACAGCAGGGTGTCTTTAAGGGTTCTGGTTGAGGTTTAAGGGATCAGGAGTCTCCGGGCAGGATGCGGATTGAGGGAAGGGATCGGTAGCGCTGGTCGAGATCGAGTCCATAGCCGACCACGAATTCGTTCCGGATAGGAAAACCCACCCAGCGAGCTTTTACGGGGCGAATCCGCTGTCGTTTTTTGTTGAGAAGGACACAGATGGCCACGCTGCGGGCCCCCAATTTTTTGGCATGGGCCCGGGTCCGATGCAGGGTGAGGCCGGAATCAAGAATATCATCGATGAGCAGGACATCCCGCCCGCGGAAATTCCCCCGGCAATGATGAAGCCCGCGGATTTTTCCCGTTGATCGGGTACCCTGGTAGCTTGATATGTTCCAGAATTCGACCTCCGTATTGGCTGGGAGGTGGCGTAGGAGATCGACGACGAAAAAGACACTGCCCTTCAGTAGTGCAACGATAGTGAGTGGGCGACGCCGATAGGTGTGGCCGATTGAGGAGGCGAGTTGTTTTACCCGTCGGCGGATACGCGAGGCCGAAAGATAGGGTTTTCCGGGAGGGCGAATCACTGACCGGCTGCTGTGGGAGTCAGCTGATCAAGCTCTTGGGTGATCTTGGCGGTGAGGGGGCCAGAGATCTTTAAATCCAAGCCTTTTTGCCAGGAATTCCGGGCGTTTTGTTCTTCCTCAAGCTGGGCAAAACAAAGACCGGCGTAGTAGTAGATCGCTTGGGAGGTCAGTGAATCCAAGCAGCTCGGATTTTTTCCGAGTTGATCGACCAGCCTGCGAAAGTCATCCCGTGCGATGCTTCGGCGATTGAACATGGTGGGGAGGTGATAATTGTTGATCGCCCGGATGAAGCGGACATTGGGATCGTCGGGTCGCATGGTGACGGCCCGATCCATGCAGTCCCGGCCGGCCATCAGATAGCGGAGTTTTCCAGGTCCGATAAAGGCGTCCCGGCTTGCGAGGGTGTAGGCGCTGCCCAGATAAACGAGGAGGATCCCGTTGTCGGGTTGTTCGGCCGTCAGCTCCTCCAGCCAAGCCACCAACCGACGGGTGGCGTCTTTGTTGCCGGCTTCGGCCAAGGAATGCATTTCATAGATTTGATTCAGCAGAGGGTGGGAATAGGTCTCTGAGGTGGGTGCAGATGCAAAAGTTTGGCTGATCAATGCAGAGGCTAGGAGGATAAGAATGGGGTTTTGAATTTTGATAAGGGGACTAAGGCTCCTTTCCGTACAAGTAAGGAGCAATTTTAGGATTTGCAAGGGGAATTGAGTGTGTGACACAAACTACTTGGTTTAAACGATTTCAGACACACAATATATTGTGTTTTTTAATCGCTTCGACGCCCGACAATCAAAGGGAGTAGGTGCCAAAGAAGATAAAGGAGTGAGGTGATGAAGGCGGCAACGTAGGTCCAAGCTGCCGCACGGAGGACGCTGTCGACCGCCTTGGTTTCTTCTCCGGGTGCGATGAACTTCATTTTAGGAAGGATTTGAAGGGCTCGGCGAGAGGCGTCGAATTCGACCGGAAGGGTGACGAGGTTGAAAAGCATGATCGTTCCCCAACCGGCGACCATGATCATCAGATACGTTTTGGACTGGAACCCACCGAAGCCGGAGAAGAATCCCAGGAGCGGGAGCCAAGTCACAATCTGGCTGGCAAAGGTGGTGGCACCGACCGAAGCCATGCGCCATTGAAGGGGGGCATAAGCGATCTTGTGCTGGATGGCGTGACCACATTCATGGGCGGCGACTCCGAGAGCAGCCGCAGAATGGCCGTGAAAATTTTGAGAGGAGAGAACGAGGCGTTTATGGGACGGGTCGTAGTGGTCCCCCAGCAGGCCGTCCTGCTCGACAATTTCCACGTCGCGGATTCCGGCGGAATCCAAAATGCGCTGGGCGGCTTCTGCCCCGGTCAGACCTGAAGAGGCGGGCACTTGGCTCCCCTTGGCGTAGGCGATTTTGACCTTGGCGGCTGCCCAAAAAGAGAGGGCCATGGTTCCGATGAAAGTAATCCAGAAGAGTATGCTCATGAGAAGGCTATCCTAAAACGGGGGACATCCGGGCGCAAGGGCGGCCCGACCGTTTGTGTAAAACTCCCTGAGGGAGAGTGAATTATTTGCAAAACTTCGCGATGCGGCGAACGCCTTCCTCGATCTGGTCGATCGAAGTGGCGTACGAAACGCGAACCGTCGAGTCGTCTCCGAAGGCCTTGCCCGGAACAACCGCGACGCGTTCTTTTTCGAGAAGTTTTTCGGCAAACTCGGTGGAGTTCATTCCCGTCTTGGAAATGTTCACGAGGATATAGAAGGCTCCCTGAGGTTTCACGAACGAGAGCTTGGGGATCAGGCCGAGAAGATCGCAGAAACGCCGACGACGCTTGTCATACTCCTTCACCATTTCCTTCACGCAATCCTGAGGCCCGCGATAGGCGGCGAGCGCTCCCTTTTGGGCGAACGAGGTGGGGTGTGAAGTCGAGTGGCTCTGGATCGAATCAATCGCTTTGGCTAAGGCAACGGGGGCGGCCACGTAACCGAGGCGCCAACCGGTCATGGCATACGGTTTGCTGAAACCGTTGACCGTGAGGGTGAGGTTGTACACATCCTTGCTGAACGAGGCGATGGAGGAGTGTTTTACATCATCATAAACGAGCTTTTCGTAAATTTCGTCGGAGAGGATGTAAATCTCCTCATCCAGGGCGACTTCGGCCAGTGCGGCGAGTTCATTTTCCGAGTAGACCGAGCCGGTGGGATTTCCGGGAGAGTTGATGATGACCAGTTTGGTCATGGGGCTCATGTATTCGCGGAAAAGTTCGGGGGTGAGCTTGTAGCCGTTTTCGGCCTTGGTCGGGACGATGACGGGTTCGCCACCGGCGATGCGCACCATTTCCGGATAGCTCAGCCAATACGGGGCGGGAATCAGGACTTCATCGCCGGGATTCACCGTTGCGAGGATGGCGTTGAAACAGGCGTGCTTCGCTCCGCATGTCACGATGATCTGGGAAGGGTCATAGGAAAGGTTGTTGTCGGCTTTGAGTTTTTCCGAGATGGCGGTGCGAAGCTCGGGAATTCCGGAAGACGGGGTGTATTTCGTGAAGCCTGCATCCAAGGAGCCCATGGCGGCGGCTTTGATGTGTTCCGGGGTGTCGAAATCAGGTTCGCCGGCTCCGAAGCCGACGACGTCGAGGCCTTCGGCCTTCATGCTCTTGGCACGGGCATCGATGGCGAGAGTGGCGGAAGGGGTGAGAAGTTGGGTGCGTTCGGCGTTATCGAGGGGCATGGGGGAAGGTTCCTTTGGTTTGAGTTTTTGTCCTGATTGAACGGAAGATCGTACGGGAAGAGTAAAAAAAGTCGAACCTTTTGTCTTTGAAGGGATCGGATCCGCTTCTTGAGGAGGGATCAACCCAGGCGGCGCAGGGATTCGCGGACGAGATCTCCGGACGGGAGGGAAGAATCGAGTCCTGCGAGCGCCTTCTGGGCTTCAGCTGATTTGTAGCCCAGGGCAAGAAGGGCAAGCAGGGCGTCCTGCGAGTTGCCCGACATCGGAGGATGAGCAGAACCGCGTGCGGGGGAGCTTCCACCGGCAAGGGAATCCAGTGCAGGGAGTTTGTCGCGGAGCTCAAGAACGATCCGCTCTGCGGTTTTTTTACCCAACCCCTTCAGTTTGGCAAGGGAGGTGGTGTCTCCCGAGGCCACTGCGTCACGAACCGCCTGCGGAGTTGTGCCGGCGAGAATCGAAAGGGCGGTTTTCGGGCCGACTCCCGAAACGTGATGCAGAAGCAGACGAAAGAGTTCGCGTTCGCCGGAGGTAAAGAATCCGTAAAGGGTGTGCGCATCTTCCCGGACGACCAGATGGGTCAGAAGGCGGACTTTTTCGCCGGGCTTGGGCAGATGATCGAAGGTTGTGACGGGGATGAGAACCTCGTATCCGATCCCCTGGCAATTCACGACCGCATGGGTCGGCCAAGCTTCGGCGAGGCTGCCTTCGAGAAATGCAATCATTTCAGGAGATTGCCGGAATTATCCGGTTGGAAAAGGCTGCGCGACGCAGGTGGGTGAGGCCAACGGCAAGGGCATCGGCCTCATCGGGTGCGGGGTTATGACGAAGTCCGAAGAGCGCCCGGGTCATGAAGGCAACCTGCTCCTTTTTTGCAGCGCCTTTTCCCGTAGCGGATTTTTTGACCAGTTTTGGGGGATATTCGTGGACCGGCAGTCCCGCCCGGGCGGCAGCGAGCAGGGCGACGCCCCGGGCGGCTCCGAGGATGACGGCAGTTCGGGTGTTTTGGACGTAGATAATGAGTTCGATGGCGAGGGCTTCGGGGGAGTGTTGGGAAATCAGTTCGGAGAGGTGATCGTGAATTTCGATCAGGCAATCCTGCGATAGACGGGAAGCCGGGTTTTTGATCGTGCCGGAGGCCAGAACAACCGGTTTTTCTGCAGTCCCCTCAAGGACGGCGTAGCCGGTAGCTCGGAGGGAGGGGTCGAGAGCGAGGATCCGCACGGGCAAAGGGTGCCAAGCGGAGTCGAATTGTCGAGGAAGCCCATGGGCGCTTGGTTTGACCATGAAAAAAGGTCCGTTAGGCTTTGTAGATGAGATCGATTTGGATCGTTTTGGCTGTTTCGGGTTTCTCGATGGGAACCGTGTCAGGTCAGACCAATGACGCCACAGCCGGGGGAGCCATTCAACCGGTAGCCCCAAAGAAGAGTAGCGCCATTGCCGGTTCCAGAACCGTGAATTCGAGTGGATCGGCTTCCACGAAGAGCGAGGACAAAGGCAAAGTCGAAGATGCGGTGGCTAATCCGAAAGAGGAGCAGGCCCGTAGCGCGATTCAGCCTGAGGATAACAGTCCCGATGTGGGCATGTTTGTGGTCATGGCGAACAAGGGTTGGGATTCGGTGAATCCAGCCAGTCCGAACAAACCCGTGTACCAGCAGGTGATTCAGGAGCGGGGTACGGCGCCGACCTTTAGTAATAACATGATGGATTCGCCCGACGGGTCGACCCGACCGAATGACGGTTGGAAGTTGTTTGGTTGGACGTACTGATTCGACGTTCGATTTTCGATTTCAAATCTAAGGTTTTTCGCTTACTTCCACGTGAAGTGGAGATTACGAAAAGTGAAGGGGGCAGGCGGGTTAGTGAAGTGTGATAATCAGGCCGACTCCGAGGACAAAACTGACTAGAAAAACGGCCAGCAATTTTATGTCCGTGGCGTGAATTTTTAGAA
Source organism: Verrucomicrobia subdivision 6 bacterium (assembly GCA_947442065.1). GTDB lineage: Bacteria > Verrucomicrobiota > Verrucomicrobiia > Methylacidiphilales > Verrucolacustridaceae > Verrucolacustris. Next base: position 9,832 of record CANEUY010000026.1, read on the forward strand.
TTTTTTCGGCGTCCGCATTTTCCACCCTGAAATAGGCCAGAATCACCCGGATGAGAGTGAGAATGATCAACGGGTAGGCAATGAGATAGACCCAGTCCATCAGAACGAGGTATCCGAGGTCCGGGAGGGAGTCGGAGTAGCTTTTTTGCAGGAAGATTGCCGAGAGCAAGGCCGCTGCTGGTAGGGCGACTCGGGCATCCAGAAGATGGGGGCGGATCCAGAGAGCCGCGATGGCCGCAATGATGACCATGAAAAGAGGTAGTAGAAGTTTCCAGAGAAAGAAATTGATCGGGCGTGAAATTTCGATACTGAACTTGGCCATGGAATAGACCCGCGGTGTGTCCTCGTCCCCGAAATCTGACTGGTAGTTGTGAATCAGGGATTCGGCTTTGCAGCCATCCAGATTCCAACCGGGGATCTTGACCAGATCCCCGACCCCGCTGTTTTTCAAGTCGAACTCGTAAACGAGCTTGTCTGTGCCGTGGATCTGATCCTCCACCTTGATACTCAATCGTTGCCGGTCGAGAGGGTAGTCCGCCAGGGAGAAGGGCTGCACGAAAAGGCCCTCCACCCGCATGATCTGGTAGGTTGATCCGTCCTTTTCTTTCTTGGGTTGGCTAAAGAGAAAGGCTTGCTGACGGTTCCAATCCTCCACCATGTTCACAAACTCGATCGTCTTGGTGGGGTCGATAGCCCCCTTCCAGCGTAGCCAGACATACGTATCGATGTAGTAGGTATTTGCCCGCAATGTTCAGCTGATGAACAGAAACCGGGTAAAACCCGATTTTCACCACTTGGGCAGAGGGATAGGGCTTATCCTGTGTTTGTAGGGTGCCTTTTTGGAACGGTGAAGTGGCGTAGGGGTTCCCCCCGAACGCCCAAGGGACCGAGAAAAGAAGAATGAGGAGAAATCTCATGTATGCCTAAGTGGAAAGGCTAAGCCTCATCCGCACCGTGGGACAACTCAGATGATTCGGATTTAGCCTGCGGTCATTTCTACCGTTTCCAGCGCGATCGTCTTCAATCTGATAATCTGGGCAGTCTAACTGATGGTATTTTTTTACACTGTTGTTGGGCCATTCTAGCGAGGCCCTCTTGGGGGATGAGGTATTGCGGTAAACAAAAATGATCAAGGGTTGAGCCGCAGAAGTCGTAGGGCATTCCCGGTGAGGAGGAGGCTGGAGAGGCCCATTGAGGTGGCGGCCCAGGTGGGTGAGAGGGCCCAACCGGTCGAAGAGATGAAAAGGCCGGCGGCGGCAGGAAGAGCGAGTGCATTGTAGGCGAAGGCTAGGAAAAGATTCTGACGAATTACCCGAACGGTGGCTCGACCCATCAGAAAGGCGCGGGCCACGCCGGCGATGTCTCCTTTCAACACCACCACGGCGGCGGCCTCCTTGGCGGCATCGGTTCCGCTTCCGAGAGAAATTCCCAGATCAGCGGAGGCCAGGGCGGGAGCGTCGTTGGTGCCGTCGCCGGCCATGGCGACGAGACCGGGGATGGTTCCGATCAAAGAAGAGATGCGGGCGGCTTTACCATCGGGTTTTACTCCGGCCTGCACCCGCGTGATGCCGAGTTGGGCGGCGACGGCTCGAGCGGGTTCGGGTTGGTCTCCGGTAAGAAGTTCGAGGTCGATCCCCAGGAGTTTCAAGGAATGGATGGCGGCGGGAGTGGTGGAGCGGATGGGATCGGCCATATCAAAGCGGGCGAGGCAGCGATTTCCGTCCGCCAGCCAGACGGCAGGACCTGCAATGTCAGAATTTCCGGTACGGAGAGTTTGGGTAATCTTCACATTTTTCAGATCGAGAAAAGAGAGTTGTCCGAGGATCAGTTCCGTTTTCCTGTTTTTTCCGGCGATCCCTTGCCCTGGGGTGTCTTGAATATCGGAAATTTTTTCCAAAGTGAGATTCTTCGATTGGGCGGCTTTGACGATGGCTTTGGATAAAGGATGGAGGCTGGAGGTCGCGAGAGAGGCTCCGAGAGAAAGTGCCGATGTCTCGGAAATTCCCTCGGCGGTGGTGATACGGGTGACTGCGGGGTTGCCTTCGGTGAGGGTTCCGGTTTTGTCGACGACGAGGAGTCTGACCTTCGAGAGTTTTTCGAGAGAGGAGGGGTCTCGGATGAGGACGCCGAGTCGGGCGGCGCGGGAGAGTCCGCAAGCGGTGGCGACAGGGGCGGCGAGTCCGAGGGCGCAGGGGCAGGCGGCGATAAGAACGGCGACGGCCCGATTGATGGCGGTGGCGGTTGTTTCTCCAGCGAGAATCCATCCGACGGTGGTGGCGAGGGCGAGAAGAAGAACGAGGGGAGTGAAGATGCCGGCGATTTTGTCGGCGAGGCGCTGGAAGGGGGGTGGATTTTCTTTGGCTTCGTCGACGAGCCGGGCGAGTCGGGCGACGAGGGAGTCGTTGCCGGCTTTTTCGGCGAGGATGAGGAGTCGACCTCCGGAGACGAGTGTTCCTCCGAGAACGGAGTCACCGACAAATTTTTCCACGGGGAGGGGTTCGCCGGTGAGGATGGATTCCTCGACCGAGGAGTGGCCTTCTAGAATTTTTCCGTCGGCGGGGATGGTTTCTCCGGGGAGGACGATGAGTTGGTTGCCGGGTTGAATTTCGGACCAGGGAATTATTTTTTCGGAACTGTGGGAGAGGAGTCGGGCCGTGGGAGGAGTTAGAGAGAGGAGTCCTTTGAGGGCTTTGGCGAGTTTATCTTCCGATCGTTGTTCAACCCATTGACCGGCCAGAACAAGGGTCGTGATTGCAGCTGATGCATCAAAAAAAAGACTTCCATGACCATGATTACCAGTGACTAAAGCATAAAAACTGTATATGTAGGCGATGAGCATCCCTGACCCTAATAGCGTAAACATATTAGGGTTAATGCTTTGTATGCTTTTAAAAAAAAATTTTAGGATGGGCAAGCCGAGCAAAAAAACGACAATACCAGATATAAGAACTTCAAGGTAAGAGCTATATGAAATTAGTAGGTCCCCGGATGCAATCAAGTGGAGGGGTACGGACAGGAACAGAGCGATGAGGGAAAGTTTGCCGTAGGGTACTGGTTTCGAGGGGGTCGAATGGCAGCAGTGTGGCCCTTTTTGGTGATGGTGGGAGTGATCCATGTGGGACTATGGATAGGTTGAAGGGGTTATAAAAAAAATATTAAAAAAACCCATTGACCTAATCTGTGGAGGGCGTATGGTTTCGATCCCCTTAATTTCAGTTTCGAATTTTTATCGGATCTGTGGGGAAATCAGTTCTTTTACAACGGGGTGTTCTTTTGTCTGGATACGGACAAAGGGATACAATCGACAGCAGAAGTTCAAAGGAAGATTGAATTGTGCGGGTTACCGTTCCCGATCGGGTTGACAGCCTGAGTCGGGGATGCCGGTCCGGGTGCAAGCTCGGGACGGAGGTGGTGACCAAACATTTTGTCGGCCAATAATATATTGGCCAGAATTCAAGGCCGGTTTTTTCGGGGCAACCTGGGAAATCGGTTGAACATTCTCTATTGGAGAGTTTGATTCTGGCTCAGAACGAACGCTGGCGGCGTGGATAAGACATGCAAGTCGAACGCGATTTTCCCGGTTAGCAATAACTGGGAAAATTGAGTGGCGAATGGGTGCGTAACACGTGGGAATTTATCCGGAAGTGGGGGATAGCTTGCCGAAAGGCAAATTAATACCGCATATGCCCGTAAGGGCAAAGTGGGGGACCGCAAGGCCTCACGCTATCGGAGGAGCCCGCGCCC
>CANEUY010000027.1 GCA_947442065.1 Verrucomicrobia subdivision 6 bacterium
GACTACTGGACGCTCCAGTTAAATTCCATCACACCGTACTTGTGGGAATCGGTCAGCGTACCGAAGGCAAGATCGACGGTGTTGTAGGTGTCCATACCTTCACCGAATTTGGTGCTAGTCCAGTTTCCCGAGTAGCGCCAGAGGTGAGGGGTGATCTCCACATCCGGTCCGCGGCCCATGTAACTCCTGACCTCTTCCCTGGACATTCCTAAAGTATCGGCCTCGAAGCGGACTTTTTCGTTGGCTGGCCCCGCATGGATCGTGGCAAAGCCAAGAAGAAGGGAAAAAAGAATGGGGTAGAATGGCATGAGGTGAATTTAAAAGAGGAATCCAATTTCGTCGAGCCCATAGGAGAAAGATATGTGCAAATACAGGGATCTAGAATGGGGAATCGATATGTGCCAATGTCGAAAGATGAGCCCTACAGTGGAAAAACGGATTTTATTCGGCTTGTGGGTGACGATTCTATTGATTTTATTTTCGGGAATGGGGATGGCGCAAGCTCCGCAAAGGGAATCAGGGGTCGTTCCTGAGAGGGATTTTCAAGAGGAGGATCTTGCGCAATCGGCCCAACCCCTTAAGGATGAACCCTTAAAACTCTCAGGCTATGTGGACGGAACATATATTTATAATTTTGGTCCTGGGTCCGCAACGAACCCTCTTGATTTCCCCACCGATACCGTTCCAAAAGGGGACATGAATTTGAGTGCTCTTTGGCTCCGGTTGGAAAAGCCTCTGGCGCGAGGAGAGAGCCCAGACGCAGGGTTCCAGTGCGGGGTGATGTTGGGGGAAGATGCGACGTACTATGCAGCGGTGGGGACGGCGGACGAGCCCTCGGGCCCCGACAGCAATTCCCTTTATGTCGGGGAAGCTTTTGCCAAGATTTGGATTCCGGATGCCCAAATGGAAATTTGGGCGGGAAAGTTCCAGGCCGTGATCGGGTATGAAACCGTATGGCGTCCGGATAACCCTTGTATCACATTCGGAATTGCCGACGCTTTTATGCCCCAAGACAATATCGGAGTTCTGGCCATTTTTGCCCCCGATCCGCTATTCGATATTGGAGTGGGAGTGGGAAACTGTTCTGGGGCAGCCAACGACCTTGGATCGGACAGTGTGGGGGACGAGTTCAGCGTGTTTAGCTATATTAAGATCCGCAATAGCGAGGAAAATGCCATGCTGCAGCCCGGCTTTTACACCACCCCCTCCGGCACCCATGGATCGAACGCCCGCGTGGATCTGGATCAAAACTCTTATTATGCGTGGAATGTAATCGGGGAGTGGTCTCCGATCTTTGCCAAGGAAAAGTGGAAACTGGCATTCGATGCAACGGGGGGATCCGGGACCGGGGATCCCACCCATACCGAGGCCCCGACGACCTATGCGACGGGGGGACTTTACTCAACCTGGTATATTCTCGATCCCATTTCCCTCACCGGACGTGCGGAGTATGTTCATACCAGCAATAATGCGATTACCCAGTCTACCCGGCTGAGTGGAGGGGATTATTATGACTACACCCTGACTTTGGGTGTGAAGATCACCGAGGAACTAGTCTGGCGAGGGGAAGGGCGGTTTGCTTGGGGTGCCGAGCTGATGACGCCGACGGCTTCGGCTCTTTGGACCGCCGCGACTGAAATCTATTACCGCTTCTGAGTTCGGGACGACTGCCAAATCTCTACCTGGGCCAACACATCCTCCACAGTGATCTTGGCCATCCGGCCGGTCCGATGTTGAAAAGTCATCTTGGGTTCTTCGCCGGGTTCATGGAAAGCGTCGACCATAAGCCGCGGGTTCTGGCGCCAAGGTCCAACCCGGGCGGGGCTGTTGTAGCCGTACAACCCGATGACCGGACGCCCCAGTGCACCCGCCAGATGTAACGGTCCCGTGTCGGGGGAGATTACCAGATCCGATCCGTCTAGAATCGAAACCAACCGGCGCAGGCCGCAGCCCAAGGCTTCCTTGGGCGGATGGCGGCACTCCTCCGACATTTTCTTTCCCAAGGCGGTTTCCCGTGGCGAACGGGCGCCCACAAGGATGGTGTGGAGTCCGAACTGTTCGTGCAGGGCGTCATTCAGTCTAATCCACGAATCGGGGAACCAATCTTTCCTTGGATTGCTGGTGCCTGCGACAAGGGCGACCCGAGGTCCGGGAAGATGCCGGAAGAAGTGCGTCTGCCACTCTTTTTCGGAAGGCCACGGCCCCAGATTCCATTCCACCGGTTCCCGGGGAACTTCGATGACATCCAGAAATTCGAGAAAGTGATCCTGCACATGGCCCAACGGGCGGGGAGAGAGCTTGGTGTTGGTGGCAAGCCAGTTGAACTCCCGGGCACGGGCACGGTCGAAGCCGATTTTGACCGGGGCCTGACAAAGGGCCGTGAGAAGGGTGGCTTTGAAATAGCATTGCAGATCCAGAACGACGTCGAATGGCCGTTGGGAAAGTTCCATGGCCATTTTTACAAAACCTGCCAGGCCGGCTTTTCGTTCGAAAAGAAGGATTTCATCCACCGCAGGGTGCCCCTGAATCAAAGAGGCCCCGGCTTCCTGAAGGAGCCATGTGATATGGGCCTTCGGCCGATGGCGTTTGATGGCGTTCACGACGGGAAGGGCGTGTACGACGTCCCCCACCGCACTGAGGAGGACGACGCAGATGCGGGGTTCCGCTGGGAGATTCATCTTTGGGGAAAGAGTTCTCGCCAGAGGGCAGGAATCTCCCTTTCGGAGTAACCCAAATCGCCCCAGCGGGCTCGTTTGAGTAGGGAACGGAGCAGACGGTTCTTATTCGAGGTGTCCACTTGATTCGAATTCGCCTCGTGTCTAGTCACGGCATCCACATCGAGCAGCCAAGCTTGTGGTTTTTTGGCGAAAGATCCCGACAGGAGAATATTGCGGGCATTCAGATCGGCATGGAGAAAGCCGTGCTGGGCGCAGATTTTAAAAAGGTGGCGGACGGAGGCAAAAGCCCGGGCGCGTTCAGCAGGTTTTGGGCGTGTCGAAAGAAAAGAGGCAAGATCACGGCTTTCGGGGACAAAAGATGTGACGAAATCGATGCGGAGAAAAGGTCCGGCTGGATAAAATAAAACGGCCAGAATGGAAGGGGTGGGGATCTTTTTGGCCTGAAGTTGGGACGAATAATGGATTTCTTTCCGGGCGCGCCCGGTTCCGCAGTAAAAATCCCGGGCCAGTTGCCCCCAAGCACCTCCATGGACACAAGGGCGAACCACCCATCCCGGTGACCCACTTACGGGCAGAAACGTGACTGGAGCCCGTCCGGGGAAGGTACGATGACCCGGGTGGCGACGGGCCAAGTCCCGGAATAGAGGATTGGATTTTTGTTTCTGCCAAAGAGAGCAAAGATCTTTTCGTACTGTGGGGCGTACCCAGGCCGGACCGGTGGGGAGGCGAAACAGTTCGAATCCTGCGGGGGGTGAAAGATTCATGGTTGGTAGGGGGGCAGGGGGAAGGGAGGAGGAGTGCCGGATTTCATTTTTCCGGCAATTTCCGAATTCATCTTTCCGGAGATGGATTCCCAACATTGGAGAAGATAGTTGGACGGAGCGCGGGTGGATTCTGTTCCCAAACCGGAAAGGTCGGCTGCTCTCTGTAGCGATTCTTTGGGGCGGAGGCCTTCGGACCGGAGTTCGTAAAGAGCCGCGAGGGCACGACAGGTGTTGGCGGTGCTGCTTTTTGAGGAAAAAGCGGGGACGATTTTTTGAAGGTTGTCCTCGATCCGGCGTTGGCGTCGTGCGGACTCCGTCTGCTCCCGAAGGCGACGCTGGGCCTGCGCATCGATGTTGGCCTGAACCGGAACCAACTGCGCCTGGATAGGGGCAAGATCGAGCAGGAGAAGGAAGAAGGGAGCGAAAAGAAAGTGCCGCACGTTACGGCTTCAGAAGGATGATTTGGTAGCGAACATCGATTCCATCGAGTCTTTCATCCTGGGTGTTGAGGTCAAAGTTGAGGCGCTGGGAGTTGATGATGGACGTCACGATGGCGGCGTTGCCTTTGCGGGCAAGGACTCCCCGAGCGATGTTGTTCTGGGCGTTGGCAAATCCCCTTTGCCGCATCAGGGTTTCAAAGCCGATGGTTGTGAAGGCGTTCGTTGGAGTTCCTTTTTTCCAGATTTTGATGCCTTGGGCGACGACGATTTCCTCCCGGGATGAGGAGACGGAATTCGTTGATGCATTGGTGATTCCAACGGGGGGGGTGGCGGGGAGGCGGCCCGCGGGGGCGTTGGTATCAGCCGCATGGAGACAAGGGGCTCCGGCGAGCATCAGAAGAAGGACTTTTCTCATGTCTTTCACTTTAATTGAGGAAAGTTAGGAATCGAGTCGTGATTTTTGGCAGGGATCGGTTAGGCCAGAACCATGAAAATCAAATCCTTGACCTTGCGAACCGACCCGATCACGAAACTTCTCCTGGCTCTGGTGGCGGCCGGCCTCTGGTGGCATGCCTTTGCCCCCTGGGTTTCGAATTCCGCCCATGCGGACGGCCCGACCAAGGTGGATGTCGTATCGCTGGGTGGGGAGAAGATCCAGATGACCAGTCAGGAAGACCTCAACCAGTCGGAGCCCAGTTCTGTCAAAAGGAAGGGGTTGCCGGTTTGTAACGTCAACACCAGGTGACGAATTAGCGCCGACGGGGTCCCCGCCCCCTTCGCCTCCGGCGATGGGGGGAATGGGGGTGGTGGGCGGCTCTGCGTCGGGTGACCTTGCGGGCTACCGTGCCTACTGCCTGGGCCAATCCCCGGGCCATCCAACTGACGGCGGCAAAAAGTTCCCCGATCGGGATCGAGGGCAGGGTCAGTCGTTTGGCTCGGCTTAGCCCGTGCTTCCCCTCGCGGGCCGCCCGGCGTTCCAGTTCGTGATCCACCTCGTGACCGATCCGGCGAGCCTCATCAATCGCTTCCTTCATGGAGAAAATAAAGCATGGGATGGGTTGGTCGGGCAGGTGATCCAAACGGACTTTCTCCAGTGAAATGGGGCGGACCCCATATCGGCCGCCGGGTTTGCCGAGATCCGGATGGCCTTCGCCGGCGTGGATCAGCACCACGGCAACCTTGGGGGTATGGCCGTATCCCTGGCGGATCATCTCTGCGGCGGAACGGAGTTGTTTGGCGGCTTTCGAGACGGCAGAGGCGGAGCCCAATCCGCTCAGCTTGAACTCGAAGACGGCGGTGGCTTTTTCCCCGGAAAAGGCCACGGCATCAAGTTCGCGAAAGCGGGAGCGACCGCGCAATTGGTCCCCGTGTTCCGGGTCCTGATAACGGAGGATCCGGTGCTCCCCCAAGTGGAAATGACGGGAGAGGATGGAGCGGACGCCGAACTCCGCCGCGGCGCTGATCACCGAGAGGGCGGCGGGTTCGATTCTTTTTTTTCCCGAGCGTTGTCTTTCCTTCCGGCGCCGGAAGGCAAACCCCTCGGACCAACGGAGATAGTCCCGGTCGTCGTAGCGGACGAGTTCCACCTTGCCGTAATCGGGTGGTGGTGTCGGAGAATGAGAATGGGGATGAGAGGTCAGGGGGATGAGTTTCCGGGTTTCTTGGCCCCCACCACGCAACAGACTCCAGCGTTGCAAAGAGCCAGAGCGAGGGTGCCCGACCAGAACCAGTCCGCGCCAATGGAAAATTTTCGGTAGGCCGCCCACGCGAGAAGGCAAAGTCCGCTGCCGTTAAGAAGGAGCCCCAGGATCACCAAAGAAAGCCATCGAATCATCTATTGGCATGATAGGCCGATCGACTAACCGGGCAAGTGGGGAGGAATCGGAGGATTGACCCTTTGAACGAAAAAAGGGAATCTCTTGTTCTGTGAATTTCTCAGACATCGAAAAACACCTTGGATCCGAAGCGAAGAGTTTGCTGGGGCATTCGTGCAAGACGATTGCCAAATCCCGGTTGCATCTCCCCGGGCCGGATTTTATTAACCGTGTATGGAAGGATAGCGATCGATCCATTTCCGTTCTCCGCAACCTGCAGACCACCCTGAATCATGGGCGGTTGGGCGGGACAGGGTACCTTTCTATTCTCCCGGTGGATCAGGGGATCGAGCACTCCGCCGGAGCTTCCTTCGCCCCGAATCCGGACTATTTCGATCCGGAGAACATCGTCAAATTGGCGATCGAAGGCGGATGCAATGCGGTCACTTCGACCCTAGGAGTTCTGGGGGCTGTGGCCCGGAAGTACGCCCATCAGATTCCCTTTGTCCTCAAAATCAACCACAACGAGTTGCTGACCTATCCCAACGTGGCGGATCAAAAACTCTTTGCCGGGGTGAAGCAGGCGTTCGACATGGGAGCCGTGGGGGTGGGGGCGACGATTTACTTTGGATCTCCTGAGTCGGGTCGGCAGATCGAAGAAATCTCCCGTTCCTTTGCAATCGCTCATGAGCTGGGAATGTACACGATCCTCTGGTGCTATATTCGAAATCCGGCATTCAAGACGAAGGAAAAGGATTACCACCTTTCGGCTGATTTGACGGGTCAGGCGAATCATTTAGGAACAACGATTCAGGCGGATATCATTAAGCAAAAGCTCCCGGAAAATAACGGGGGTTATACCGCCTTGAAAATGGCGGGTAGTGACTATGGAAAGACCGATCCCCGGATCTACAGTGAGCTGACTTCCGATCATCCGATCGATCTTTGCCGGTACCAAGTGCTGAACTGTTTTGCCGGCCGGGCGGGTTTGATCAATTCCGGCGGAGCTTCCGGTAAGAACGACATTGCGGAAGCGGTGAAGACGGCGGTCATCAACAAGCGGGCCGGAGGAATGGGACTGATCTCAGGTCGTAAGGCGTTTCAAAAGCCGCTGAAGGAGGGAGTGGAGATTCTGAATGCGATTCAGGATGTCTACCTCGCCAAGGAAATCGACATCGCCTGATGTCCTTCCGCGGAGCCCGCATCCGCCCCCGGATTTGGTGTTTTACCCCCAATCCGGTTCTCGAAAAAAAAACCTGTGTGACATCGGGTCGTGCGATCTGGAGTGCCGGAGGTAAAACCCACAACACTGCGCTTCAGCTCCATTCATGGGGGGTTCCGGTCTGTTCCGTGATCGCTTGCGGCGGCGAGACAGCCCGGCATTGGAAGGAGCGGAGCGAAGTTGAAGGAGTGAAGACGGTGCAGATTCCTTTGGAAGCCCCCATGAGGCGGGGATGGGCGTGGGTGAACGAGGGTCATGAGAGGATCGATTTTTTTACGAGCGATCCAAAAATCAATGTGACGGACTGGGTCAGGATCCAAAGATATTGGAGGCGGGTTTTGCGGAAAGGGGATTGGTGGGTGGTGGCGGGAAGCTCGGCAAAAGGATGGCCGAAGGGTTGGTGGAAAAATCTGGTCTTGGATCTTAAAAAAAAGGGGGTCACTGTGCTGGTGGATAGTCGCGGGGCTCTTTTGCAAGAAGCAGTAGAGGCGGGGGCGGACTGGATCAAATGCAATCTCGCAGAGGCAGAGGAGAGTACGGGAATGAGCGGAGTTGGCGCATGTGTCGCCAGGCTTTTGGGGGGAGGGACCACCGGGGTGGTCGTGACCTTGGGAAAAGACGGGTTACAGGCCGAAGTGAATGGAACATGGGTTTATATTCCTGCACCCAAGGTGAAGGTGAAAGATTCGACCGGTTCAGGGGATGTAGTGACGGCGGTCCTGATCTATGGGGAGATCAGCGGGTGGACCATGGAGAGGACCCTTCGGACTGCGACGAGGGCGGGGGCGTGGAGGGCCCGAGGTATCGGAAACGTGGCGAAAAGCGTCTTGCGGGGTTGAGTTGGAAGGGGGGAATCGCATAGGATATTTTTATGGGAAGACAGTGGTTACATGCAAAAAGGGAGGTCGCTTCGCTCAAGAAGTCGAAGACGACCAGCAAGTTTGTCCGGGAAATCAGCTTGGCCGCGCGGCAAGGGGCTGATCCGGCCCTGAACGCCCGTCTGGCGGCGGCATTGGAACGTGCCCGGAAGGAAAGTGTGTCCCGGGATATCATCGAGCGTGCGATTCAGAAAGGATCCGGGACCGGTGAAGGCAAAGACTCCTTGGAGCACATGGTTTTTGAGGGGTATGCGCCCCACAAGGTCCCGATCATCGTGGAGGCCTATACCGACAACCACAACCGGACGGCTCCGGAAATCCGGGTACTGTTCAAGTCTGGAACCCTGGGTTCTTCCGGCAGCAACCGTTTCCTTTTCGACCAAGTGGGGATCGTGGAGGCTCATCATCCCAAGGTGGATACGGATCGGGAAACCGCAGCGATTGAGGCGGGAGCCAATGAGGTGGAAGTTTTGACCCATCAGCAAAACGACGATATTCCGGACGAAGGGTGTGGCGCGCGGTTTTTGACCGAGCGTTCCGCGATGCACGGGGTAGCAGACTGGTTGAAAAAGAACGGCTGGACCGTGGTGACCAGCGAACTGGGGTTTGTGCCCAAGAACTATCCCGAACTGAGTGAAGAAGCCCGTGGAGAAGTGGGAGCGTTTCTGCAGTCACTCGATGATCACGATGATGTGCATCGGATCTGGGCGGCGGTTCGTTAGTCGTGCGGCGGGGAGGAAAGAGCGTCGCCAAAAAAAATCTTCCGGAAAAGATTTGCCCGGCATGTGGCCGGGCTTTTTCGTGGCGCAAAAAATGGGAAAGAGACTGGGATCGGGTGAAATTCTGCAGTGATCAGTGCCGACGGGGTGGCTACGGCAAGGCCCTTTAAGCCTTAAAAATCAGTCTTTTCTCCTGATCGTTTAACTCACGCCATTGCCCTTGGGGTAGATCCCCAAGTTCTAGCCGGCCGATTCGAACCCGGATGAGTCTAAGAGTTGGATGTCCGACGGCAGCCGTCATTTTACGGACCTGCCGATTTTTCCCTTCGGTCAACTCCAGGCCGATCCAACAGTCGGGAACGGTTTTACGGACACGGATGGGGGGATCTCGGGGTGGAACTGCAGGCTGGGGATCGAGGAGCCAGGCCTGGCACGGGAGTGTCTGATGATCACCCATTGAAACTCCCTGCGAGAGTCTTTCCAATACGGAGTCGGTGGGGATCTGTTCCACTTGGGCCCAATAGCATCGGGGATGGGCATTTTGGGGATCGAGAAGACGGTGATTCAGGCCCGGCTCGTCACTGAGAAGAAGAAGACCCTCGGAGTCCGCATCCAGGCGCCCAAGGGGGTAGACATTTTTCGGAAAGGAAAACTCCGCCAGAGTCAGGTGGGGGGATCCGTCCGGAGTAAACTGGGACAGGACCCCAAAGGGTTTGTGAAATGCGAGAAGCATGGTCTCTGATTTTACAAAAGAAGGTTGGCTCGGGTGGGCTCACTGAGGGCGGGGGTGGTGCGAATGAACTGAAGAGCTGCCGAAGGATCAATCTTTTTCCATGTCTGCAGGATTCCCGAGAGGCTGCTTTCCCGTGATTGCGAGACGGAAATTTGACTGGCCCAGTATGCGGCTGAGGCCGGGTCGAAAGGGGCCATGGAGGAACTGAGCGAGGAAAGGATGGGATCTCGAGTGGGGGAAGATGGCAAGCTCCCCACCCATTGTGTGGCCGCCTCCGGGTCCGTGCGCACCCAAGTGTAGGCGACGGTTCCGAGTGCATTTTGGCGGATCTTTTCATCCGGGATCGAAGCGGCCCAAGCCACGGCTTCCCGTGGATCCAGAGATGTCCAGCGGCTGGCCACCGATGTTGCCCGGGAAGTGAAGTATTTGGATCCGGCCGGGGTAACGAGCCAGGAAGCGGCCGCCCGGGGGTCAGATGAGATAAACCCGGACAGAGCCAGATCGAGGAATTTTCTTTGGACCGGTCCGGGGGCCAAAGTGGACCCCAGCGTAGGATCGGATTGTCCTTGGCCCCAGGCGAGAGCGGCTGCCGGATCTTTTCGAACCCAGTCCCCTGCAAGTTTTCCAATCAGCGACCACTGAATCTCGCCCGGCTGTTGAATCAGCCAGTGGGCGGCGCCGGTGGGATCCCGGCGTGTCCATTCCCCGAGAATCTGTTCCAGGGTTTTTTCCCGCAAAGGGCCGGGAAGTTTTCGGGCCCATTGCAGGGCATTCGCAAAATTATTCTGGGCATGGCGACCTGCCACGGAAGTCGTGGCCACAGCCCGTGTGGCGGCGGAGGGAAGGGAGGAGATGCTTTTAATAGCTGCGGCGGAGTTGAGTTTGGCCCAAGTCCGATAGACGGCGTCCAAAGCGACTTCCCGCAAAGAGGGAGATCCAAGAGTGCCGGCCCATTTGGCGGCGGTAGCGGGTTCCTGTTGTGCCCAAAGGGAAGCCGACTCAAAAAGGAGGGATTCGTCCGCACCTTGAAGAACCGCCTGATAAGCATAGAGGCAGGCGTTTGAGGGATCGAGACGGGCCCAGCGTTGGACGAGCCAGCGTTCCGTCTGGTCGGCCCGAGACCCCGGTTCCCATGAAGACAGCTGACGGAGACGATTCTTAATCTCCTCCAAGGGCAATCCTTGGATTGTTTTTTCATCCCATTTGCCATCTAGGGTTTTTTGGGTTGGAACCGCCGGGCGACTTTTTGTCGCGGGTTGAATCAAGGGGGCTGGGCTGGGGGAGGAATACTCGGGGGTAAACACCTCTACCGATCTAGAACCTTGAGGAATCCGGGCAAAAACAAAACCGAGAAAAAATCCTGCGAGGAGGGCGGCGGGAACCCAGAGGTTGGAGAAATCCCGCTTCAGCCCTGCTGTTTTAGGAAAGTCTCGGCGTCGCCGAAGATCCTCTTTTTTTCGTTGGGGGATTTTTTGTCCCATAGCTTCCTCATCATACCCACCCGGGGGTTTTTGCCAAAAAGCTTTACGTGCGGAAAAGAAGTCCCGGCAGGAGTTGCCTGACCAAGTGAAGTGCTTCAAATTAGCGGGATGGAAATCACTCTTATTAGTCCCGAGGAGGTCGAGGTTCGGCGCGTAAATGGCGAAAAAATTCACTTAATCGATGTCCGCTCACCTGCTGAGTACGGCTTGATTCATGCCTCAGGAGCCCGACTTTATCCGTTGGAAGACCTTGAGCCGAAAAAGATCGCTATGGAGTTGGGGATTTCCGCGAAGATTCCGGCAGTGCTTTTGTGCGCCGGTGGAACCCGGGCCCGGAAGGCTGCGGAGAGATTTCACAAAGAGGGAATTCCCGACTGTCTAGTGGTGGAGGGAGGAACAAAGGCATGGGAGGCGGCCGGTCTGCCGGTATTCCGGGGAAAGGGGATGATCTCGATTGAACGGCAGGTAAGGATCGGTGCGGGGACAATGATTGTCTTGGGATTGGTGCTGGGATTTCAGGTGGACCCACGCTGGTTTTATCTGAGCGGATTTGTGGGGACCGGGTTGATCTTTGCCGGTGTTACAGACTGGTGTGGGATGGGGCTTCTTTTGGCAAAAATGCCGTGGAATCGATCCAAGCCACTCGCCTGCAAGATGAAAAGCAGGCCTTAGGCCTGGGCTTGTAGGAAAATCTGGGCGTTGGTACGGATCCGTTTCTTTTCTTCTGCCGATTTCTTTTCCCACATTTTAAGCATCATTCCGATCCGCGGATTCGACCTGAACTTTGGGCCGTGCTGGCCGTAAAAGTTCCAGTAGAGGGAGTGAAAGGGGCAGGCATCCGGGCCTTCCTTCTTTTTTGGATCGAAGCGGCAGGAACCGCAGTGATTTCCCATCTTGTCCTGGTAGGCGGACCCTGCGGCGTAGGGTTTGGTGGCAAAAAATCCCCCGTCGGCAAAAAGAATCATGCCGAGAACATTTGGAACCATGACCCAGTCGTAGGCGTCGAGATACATCTCGGTGTACCAGCGGAGCACTGCCTTGGGCTCATATCCGCCTAGCAGAAAGTAGTTTCCCAATACCATCAGGCGTTGGATGTGGTGATTGTAGGCAAGATCCAGGGTTCCCCGGATGGCTTCGGAAACGCAGCGCATCTCGGTCTTCCCGGTGTAGGCCCAGCGAGGTAGAGGCCGATCTGCTTCGAGAAAGTTTTCTTCACGGTAAGCCGGCATTTTGAGCCAATAAATTCCATGAATGAATTCACGCCACCCCAAGATCTGCCGGATAAAACCCTCGACGGAATTCAAAGGAGCTTTCCCTTCACGGTAAGTTTTTTCTGCGGCCTGAATGCATTCCATCGGTGTGAGTAAGCCCAGATTCAAAAAGGGTGAGAGCACAGAGTGAAAGAGGACGGGTTGATTCTCGATCATGACATCCTCCCATGAGCCGAATGCCTCCAACCGTTGGCGGATGAACCCCTTTAACCATTCCAAAGCCCCCTGTCGGGTAGTGGGGATCCATAGGTCGTCGCCCTTGCCGGGATGATCGGGGAATCGTTGGCCAACCTCCTTGGCCACTGCGGAAGTAATCGGATCTTGGGGAATTCTGGGAAGGGGCGGGATCTTTGGGTTCTCTTTGGAAAACTCGCGGGCCGTACGGCGGTTTTGGTCGTCGAGGTTCCAATCTGCTCCCTCCGGTTTTCCGGTCGGGGTCATAAGGATATTATGTTCAGCCCTTAGGCGGCGATAGTGAGACTCCATCAGGAGGTGTTTTTTGCCGTTGGCCCAAGCGGCAAACTCATCTCGGGAGACGAGAAACTGCGGGCTTCGATGGGTCTGGATCGGGACGCCAAGTTTTTTGGAAAGAGCAGGAAGGGCATGGAAGGTGTCGTATTCGTTCGGGTCGAGGAGGTGGATGTCCCGTATCCGGTGTTCCTGAATCCACCCGGCCAAGATGGTGGAGTAGTCGGCGCCGGCTGGGGAATCGCTGAGGTGATGATAGAGCGTGTGAAACTTTCTTTTCTTTAGGTCGTTGGCGTAGTGGCGCATGGCGGAGTAAAGGAGAGTCAGCTTCTGCTGGTGATATCGGAGGTGAGTTCCGCGGGGGGCGGATTCGATCATTCCGACGAGGAGATCCGGTTTGGGGGAGGGAAGGAGGGGGTGGGAAGGGAGAAGCTGGTCGCCCAAAATCCAGATCAATCGCATCCTTAAAAGCTAATCCACCCTGGCTTTTGGCCAAGGGAAGAGATTTCTTGTCCCGCCGAAGGAGAAGGGAATGATGGGGGGATGTTGACCTTCGTGGAAGAAATCGTCCTTCTCGCTTTGGATGACAAGACCGGGAAATTCGTTGATCTCCCACCTTTGGCCTTGGATCAGGCTCTGGCCGGGGCCTCCTTGCTTGAGTTGGCTTTTCAAAACCGGATCGACACCGATCTTACCCATTTAACCTTGGTGAGTGGGGAGCCCACGGGGGACAAAATGTTGGATCCCTTGTTGACCAAGATTGTGGCGGCGAAGGACAAGAAGGACGCGAAATACTGGGTTGGAGTTTTCTCTGCGGATGGTGAAAAACTTCGGGAAGCAGCCTTGGATCACCTCACGAACCGGGGGATCCTAAAAAAAGAGGAGAAAAAGTTCCTTTGGGTGATTCCCGGGCGGCGCTATCCGATGATCGATCA
>CANEUY010000028.1 GCA_947442065.1 Verrucomicrobia subdivision 6 bacterium
TGCCCTGAACAGGCCAACAACCCCAACGCAATCGGCAGATCAAAGCAGGGGCCGACCTTCCGCAGGTCTGCGGGCGCGAGACTGGCGGTGATAAAACCATCCGGACAAAAATATCCACTGTTCCAAACCGCCGCCTTGACCCGTTGCCTTGACTCTTTCACCGCCGTATCGGCCAAACCGACAACGACAAAGTTTTCCTTTCCGTTCCCTGCGTCCACTTCCACCTCCACCGGCAGGGCCTCCACTCCCACCACCGCTGCCGACCACGTGCTGGCAATCTTCCTCATCGGCTCCACCCCACCCCCGCTTCATTCAGCGTGAAGGCATGTTGGATCCACCGACAACGGGGAATCAAACCCGGGGCAAAAAGAACTTCCACGATATCAAAACGTACGGGAGGGGGTCGGCAGGAAAGCTCCCTCAGATACCGGTTTGTAGTGGCGATGATCCTTCTCTGCTTCTCCCAGGTGACCGAATCCTGGGGCTTCTTTCGGGCCAGATAGTGACGGGTTTTAACCTCGATCATCACCAACTCCCCCCGATCCCTTGCTACCAGATCAATCTCCCCCGTACGGGTCCGATAATTCCGCGCAAGGATCTTCACCCCCGACCGCTGGACATAGCGGGCAGCCACCCTTTCTCCGTGGTTACCGGCCCTTCGGGTGTTCGTCCAAGCCGGGCAAGGTCGCCGATCCCACGGGTAAAAACGATCGACGATGGATCGGACAAGGTCCGTGATCGGCCAACGCGCGAAGATGCTGCCGCGTCCCGTAGCCCCGGTGACTGCCAAATCCATATGCGGGATATAACTGGGAAAATTCCGAAAGGATTCGGTCCCGGGTCACTTTCGCGATGATCGACGCGGCGGCGATGGATGGACAAATCCCATCTCCTCCCACGACGGCCACATGTTCCCGCCCCAGATGTTTGGCGCGCGTTCCATCGACCAGAACGACTCCATCATGATCCCCCAACCCCTCCAGAGCGCGCTTCATCGCCCACTGACTGGCCACCAAAATATTGTGTTTTTCAATCTCCTCAATTGAGGCCTCTCCCACCGACCACTTCCCCAGTTTCTCCCGGGTCAAAAGCGTAAAAAGAATCTCCCGCTTTTTGGGACTTAGTTTCTTGGAATCATCCAGACCGGGAACTTCGGTTCCGAAGTGGTGAAAACGATAGGCAGCGGCGACCACCGGCCCTGCCAGGGCTCCGCGCCCCGCCTCATCCACCCCGACCGCCGCGGAATTCCCCGCGTGCGACTTCTCCGCTTTCCAGAGCGGGGGAATCTCTTATTTCTTTCTGGTTTCGACCACTTCCCGAACGGCCATGTCAGAGCGGTTCCGGAGATAAAAGAGTTTGGCCCGGCGAGGGTTTCCCTTGGTTTCCACCTCGATCTTTTCGATCCGGGGGGAATGCAGGGGGAAAATACGTTCTACCCCTTCGCCGTAACTGATCCGCCGAACGGTAAACTGCTCGTTCAGACCGCGTCCCTTACGGGCAATCACGGTTCCGGCAAAAAGCTGGGTCCGTTCCTTGTCCCCTTCTTTCACCTTGGTGAAAACCTTGATCTTGTCGCCCACCCCGAAACCGGTGCGGCCTTCTTTAAACTGTTCCTTTTCGATGGCTTCGATGACCTTTGCGCTCATTTGTTCTCCTCCTTGGAAACCGAGAATCCTGCCTGCTTTTTTCCCTCAAGTAAATCCCCTCTTCGTGCCTGGGTCCGGGCCACTGCCTGCGTCTTCTGCCATTTCCGGATCTCCGCATGGTGACCGGACAGCAAAACTTCCGGAACCTGCATCCCGCGAAAGACTTCCGGGCGGGTATATTGCGGCCCTTCCAAAAGTCCCTCTCCCTCAAAAGAATCCGCTCCGGCCGAATCCTCATTGCCCAACACCCCCGGGATCAGACGGACCATCGCATCGATCAGGGTAAGCGCCGGCAACGTCCCGTTGCTGAGAATATAATCCCCGACGGAAATCTCCTCATCGATCCATCCCTGGCGGACCCGCTCATCAATTCCCTCGTAATGGCCGCTGATAAGAAGCAGGCGGGAATGCGTTTCGACAAACCTCCGCACCATCGGTTGATCCAAACGGGAACCTTCGGGAGTGAGAAAAACAACATGGGCGCGGTTTTCCCCTTCGCCCCGCAGATGTTCAATCGCATCGACCAAGGGTTCCGCTTTCATCACCATCCCGGGTCCTCCCCCAAACGGACGGTCATCCACCGTATGATGCTTGTCTTTCGCATAGTCCCGCAGCTGGTGAACCCGGATTTCCACCAGCCCGGCGCGCTGGGCGCGACCCAGGATGCTTTCCGCCAAGACCCCGTGGGCCATCGCGGGAAAAAGGGTGAGGAGATCGATCTTCATGCCGCCATCTCGTCGTGCGAACCATCTTCCACTTCGACAAAAACCCGACGGCCATCCCGGCTGGCTGCGTTCAGGAGGGAGCGGATGGCCTCGATGGTCCGGCCATTGCGGCCGATGATGCGACCGAGATCCTCGGGGTTGACTCGGATGCGGAAAAGAGTGCCCCGATCGTCCGAAGTCTCTTCGACGTCTATTTCTTCGGGATGGGTGACGAGACGGCCGAGGACAAGCTCAAGGAAATATCGCATGAAAATCCTGTCCTCACCGGAAACTTAAGCCTTGGTGGCTTTGCGGGCTTTGCGGATAAAACTGGCCACGGTATCGCTCGGCTTGGCGCCTTTGCCGACCCAATGGTCGATCCGGTCCAGCTTGAGCTTCATACCTTCCTGCTTCCCCATCGGATTATAGGTGCCGACCATCTCGAGAAAACGGCCATCGCGCGGACTTTCCTTGTCCGTCACCACCACACGAAAGTAAGGACGATTCTTTTTCCCTTCTTTCCGCAAGCGAATCACCACCGCCATAGAGTTATCTCCTTTGTCGCGCCAACTCGGTGTCTTGCGGCCCTTGAAAAAGAGCGGATGCGCAGGACGTTGACGAAGAAGCAATAATATCGAAAACCATGCCCTTTTCCAAGGACAAACTCCCCCCGTCTTATTCTTTCCCGACAGCCAACTCCTCCACGCACTCCAACCACGAATGAATCAACCAACCATGAATCTCCTGGATCCTCGATGAATCTTCACTCGGCACAACAATCGCATGATCACACTGACCTTTTGCCGACCCACCATCCTTTCCTAAAGCGCCAATGACCAGCATGTTGCGACTTTTTGCAACCCCGATGGCCTTCAGAATATTGGGGGACTTTCCACTGGTGCTGAAAACAATCAAAACATCGCCTTTTTGCCCAAACGCCTCCACTTGCCGCGAAAACACATCCTCGTAGGACCAATCATTCGCGATACAGGTCAGGGCCGAACCGTCGGCACAGAGGGCCAATGCGGGTAGAGCCTTCCGATTCCTGCGGTACCGTCCCGTCATCTCCTCGGCAAAATGCATCGAATCCGCCGCGCTCCCGCCATTCCCGCAGGTCAACACCTTGCCCCCGGCTTTGACCCGCTCCGCCAGCGCACGGCCGGCGGCTTCCACCGCCGGAACCAGGGAGTGACACCGCTTGACGGTCTCTTCCAATGCGGAAAGATCATGGGCGAGGTTCATAAAGGTGCTATTCCTAGATTCGCACGGAACATGAAAATCGTCGAAAAATATCTTTGGCGCTCCGTCCTGGTCCCTTTGGGCTTCGTGATCACCGCCCTCTTCGTTCTGTGGCTGATGTTCGATATTTTCGACAAACTCGGGCGGCTGGTGGAAAAAAATCCGCCTCTGCCCCTCCTCGCCAAATACTTCCTGATCCAGCTTCCGGATCTGGCCCAATCGATCCTCCCGGTCGCCGTTCTTTTCGCCACCCTGTATGTGCTGGCCTACTTTTCCCGGCACCGGGAATCCGTTGCCTTGCTGGCTTCGGGCATGAGCCCCGTCACCTTGGCCAAACCTTTTCTCATCTGCAGTGCGGGGCTCTCCGTGATTCTCTATTTTCTCTCCTTCTCCCTCTCCCCCACCGCACAAGCCGGACGGGAAAAGGTGAAAAAGCAGATCAAAAAGGAATCGATGGAGGAAAGTACCTTCCGGCAGATCGTCTACCGCTCCCCCAATTTGCCCGGGGCAACCCAGGGAAGCATCTGGTACATCGGGCAAATTCAGCTGAAGGAAAAAAAAGCCGAAAACCTCGAAATCCTCTTTCGTACCGAACCGGAAGGCAGGGACATTTCAAAAGTTTTCGCCACCAGGGGCACCTACCGGAGCGGTCTTTGGCATCTCCAGGATGCCCGTCGGGCTGATTATGATCCGGTCACCGGAAAAGAAACCCTGGGCCCGCTTCTGGAGGAACTCGTCCTTCCGGAACTGACCGAGCCCCCTGAAACCCTCGCCGCCAGACTTCTCCCTCCGGATGAGTTGCCTTGGCCCGATGTGGTTCGTTTGGCCTCGGATCAGGGACGGTTGAACGATCGGTTGCGGGCTCCCTACGCCACCGAGCATTGGAACCGATTGGCCTACCCGTTGGCCTGCCCCCTTCTCTGTCTCTTCGGCGTGGCTTTCGGCATGACGGATGCCCGGCGCAATGTGGCTGCCACAATTTTTAGCAGCGTTTTCGTTCTATTTGGTTTCCTGGTCTGGAACCGGCTTTCCATCGCGCTCGGTCAGGGACACCGAATTCCCGCTTTTCTTGCCGGGACCAGTGCGATCATTCTCTTTGGCATGGGTGGCCTTTATGTCTTCGCCGAAAAAGTCGGCTGGCTTTGGGAACTTCAGGGCTGGAGCGAACAGAACCCTAAAGCGGCGGTCTGGCTTCACCGGGTGGGATTGGTTCAATGAGATTTCCAGCTCTTCTTTGCCTGCTCGCCTGCTCTCCCTTGGCTCAAGGACAGGAATCTGTTCCCGCTCCGGCCCCGGACCCTATGTCGGGGGCAAATCCATCTCCCGCCACAAGCGCTGTCGTCCCTCAGGAGACCCCGAAAAAACCCGAATCCCCTCAGGCGGCTCCCCCCACACAAACCACAAGCGAGAAAATCCAGGATCCGATGGCCGGCGCCCCCACAACGAATTCACCTGCTCCTTCCGAGGAGAAAAAAAATGACCCCATGGGCGGAGCCTCTCCCGCCACCCCTCAGGATCCGATGTCGGGCTCTGAATCGGCCGAGGGTCAACCTACCCCGCCGGTGGCAAAGGCCCCACCCAAACCCCCTCTCACACCGGAACTTGCCAACCTTAATCTCCCTGAAGATGTGACGGTCGAAAATCCGGATCCCGATCAGGTGATCTTTCTTCCGGCCGGAACATACCGGCAAATCCTCCAACTCCCCATCGATTCGCCGTTGATGCAAAAAACTCAGGCCACCCGGACCCGCCACGGCCCGGAAATCAAGGTCGAGGAGGTTTCGACGAATCTCACTGCCCCCAATCTCAAGCCGATTTGGGTTCGCTACGAAGGGCTGGAAAAGATCAAAATCGGCCCGGATGAACGCCGTGGGGGCATCGATCTGCCCGTCCGTGGACCGGCAGATCTCAAACCCCGCCTTTGGTATGCCAAGTCCGAAACGGCCGATACCTGGAGTTCTCTTTTCTACTTTGTCTTTGGGGGAGCCGGATACGGCGTGGCGAATCTCGCAGGATGGTCGGCGGGAAATACCCGTGAAATTCCGGTGGACTTCGGCTACCGCCTACTTCGCAAATAGCAAAAAGCCCCGAAGAACTTCAGTCGTCTACGGAGGGCCGGAGGATGCCGTAGTGGGGGCTCCTGCCGTCGGATTCAAAGGCTGGCCGTCTACTCTCAATATTCTCGGAGTCACGAAAATCAGAGTGTTCTTCTTGATGGCCTGTTCCGTCTTGCCTTGGAAGGCCCGCCCAAAGAGCGGGACGTCGCCGATGAGAGGAACCTTTTCATCGATCTTCTGAATATCTTCACGGAGCAAGCCTCCCAACAGGAGGGTATATCCATCGCTCACCTCCACCGCCGGCACCGTAACATCCCGCCGAATAAAGACAGGCTGCTGAATATTATTGGTCAAAATATTTACAGCCGCATCAAAGTAGGTCGCAGCGTAGGCCGAATTAATGGGAGTCCCGTAATTGATAAAGCCCTCAAAATCTATGAAGCTCGGTTCAAGTTCGAGCAAGACCCGACTGTTGTTCCCCGTAATATCCGGTTTGACCCCCATTTTCACACCGATAGGCACTGGGTCACTCATGGATGATGGGAATGAGCCAAGGACAGTTTCAGGCCCTGGAACGGCCGTCTGGGTGCCACTCCCGGCGGGAACAAAGGTCCGAATACTGCTCTGCGGCGCATTGTACTCTTTGACGTATTTAAACTCCTGCGCGACCTCAATGACTCCTTTTTGAGCCCTCTTCAAAATGATCGACGGATTGGCCAAAACATTGGCACTGTTTTTCTGGGAGATAGCAGTAATCATCGCTCGCAACTGCATCCCGTTAAGAATTGTTCCACCCAAATCCATCGTGTTGAGCGCGTAGCTGGAGGCTTGGTTCGTTCCGGCAAGCACGCCGCTCTGCAAAAAGGACTGTAAAGTGTTGTTAGGCAAAAGACCCACTCCTTGGATCTGATTAAGCTGGGCAGTAGTACCGACTTGCGATGATCCAAGAGGAGTGTCCCCGCTACTTCCCGGGATGAGACCTTGAGGGATGGGAGAGAGAAGATTTACCCCCGACCCTCCCAAAGTGGAGTTCGCCGTAATGCTGTCTAAGTCAGACTGATTGATTTCCACCAAACGGACTCCGACCTGAATCAAAAGGGTCTCCTCTTCCGCCGCACTGATCAATTGCCCGATCAGATCCAACATCTCCGCGTTATTCACGACCTTCAACTGGCTGGTGTTGCGGTTGTAAACCGCATAAGCACCGGTTGGGAATTGAACGCCCAGGTCTTCCAGTTTCTTCTGCTCACTCAAAACGCTCGATGCCGAGGCGGCATCCGATGAAGTGGAAGCCGACGTTCCACGCGCGGGACCTGAGGCCTCGGCGGAGGGGGATGCTTCCTTGAAAAAGGATGGACTGACCGTGAAATTCCTCGGAATCAAATCCGGCCGTTTTTCCACTAGAGGAGAAAACGTAATTCCAATTTCACTCGTACGCGCTCTGACCCCGGCAATTTGAGAAACATATCTCACCACCTCGGCCAAAGAGGTATTTCGAAGTTTTAGGTTCACCGGTTGGGATTCTGTGATGTCGGCACTGACCACAAAATTGACCCCCGTTTTTTCGGCTCCCGGATCGTATGTCCGGCTCAAACTCAAAAGAGCTTTCCGGATCGTGTCCAAATCCGCTCCGGCAAAATCGACCTGCGGAATGATGGTGCTCTGCATCTTCTTTTCCAAATCATACGAAGCGGATGCCGTCATCGGGCCGGCCACCTCAACCCCTCCGGAAACACTGCTTTTTGCCGGATAGATATTGTTCCAGGACTCTCTCACCTCCCTTTTCCTCTGCAGATCGGATAGATCCCTTGCCTTATCCGCCACCAAGGCTCTCTCTTGATAGATTTTTCGAATCCCTTCTGTGGCCACGTTGTTGAAGGGATCAGCCCGAAGAACATCCTCATACCGCCGCTCTGCCTCACCCAGTTGCCCCGTCTCCCGAAGCGCCTCAGCCTCCTCCAAGCCACTTCGCACTTCACTCAAACGATCAAAGAACTTTGTCGTAAGGGCTCCATTAACCGGCTCGTTCCCACGAGTTCCTCTTCGAAGAACTTCTTCACTAGCCCGCAACTGTTCAATGGCTTTTTCGTTGGCTGGGTCATAGCCGATCGAAGCCAGGGCTCTTTGTCTAGCTTCCGGCCAGTGATTTTTCTGCGCGGCACTTTCAGCCAAACTGGCCTGTAATTTTGCTAGTGTTTGTCGGACCTGGCGACCCAAGGTTGTATCGCGCAACGCATCCGGGGTTGCCAGATAAGCCTGTTCCAGTTGCTGGCATGCTTCCACGCCTTTTCCCTGTCTCGTTAACTCGGCACTTTCCCGATAAGCCGCTTCGAGAGGTTGCAGCATCTGCTCCCGTCTCTTGGCCTCCTTCCCAATCTGATCGTCTACGGGTGCCGCAGGTGAAGAAAAAGTCCCCACACAAACAAAGAGCAGAACGTAAAAGGAAATTACTTTTTTCATGGAACAGAGGGCATCATCTCAGCGGAACCCCCTTGGGCGTATTCCGGGTTCACATCATCATCCGGGAAGACCAAAGTTCCGTCGGTATTCACTATTCGCAATGTGCAAAAGATGACCAGATTGCTTTTGATTTTCTGGGAAGCCTCGCTGCGAAAAAAGCGACCCAGCATGGGGATATCCCCTAGCATAGGAACCTTGTCATCGACCATCTGGACGGAGTCGGAAATCAAGCCCCCCATCCCAACTGTTTCGCCATCCAGCAGTCGAACCCTTGTCTGCAGGGATTTTCTGCTGAAAATCGGAACCAGATAAGGAGCTTGGCCAACTATCGTTTGTACAGGAAGAACCGCTGCAGTCAGAGCAGTGGCTGCCGTTCCGAAATCAACGGATGAAATCTGGGAGCCGTAATCGATAAAGCCCTCAAAGTCTTCCACCAACAAATTGGTAAAATCTAAGTCGACAGCCCGGGGGATGGCCGTGGACTCACCCTTGACCTCCAAAGTCGTGCCAATATCCCTCGGCTCAAAACCGGTCGGATTCGAGGGCAACACAAATCCCGAACCTGTTCCCGAATCGTTCTGCGGAATTTGGGGGGCTGTATAACTTGTCGGATAATACATCCGCCTGGAGATGACGATTTTGGACTGCTTCCCGTCCGCCAAGGTGACTCTCGGAGCCGCAACCAGATCCTTCCCAATGGCGTTTTGAAGGAGTTGCAGCATCGCGGCAAAACCCCTTCCAAAAACAGAGGCATTCACCCCCACCTGATTGGAGGCGTATTGAGGATACGTTGAATCCAGCAGATTTTGCAGGGCCGTGAGAGATCCCCCTCCAGGACTGAACCCGGCGGTACCCCGCAAGCCGTCGGTCCCCCCCGAGGCAGTTTGCGGGGTGTAGGGCATGCCTGGCACCCCCGGGGCGGGGATGGATGTATTCCCATTCATTTGAAGATTAAATGTGAAATTTTTCACATCATTTTCGGTGAAGGAGAGAAACTTCGTTTCCACTTCAAACTGCTTCTGGGCCGGCTCCCCTTGGGCATCACGAATGCGTTGTTCGATCTTGCTTAACTCATTCGGAGTGTTTCGGACAACCATCTTGCCGGTATCGCGGAAACAGACTTGGGAGGAATTTTCGATCTTTGTGTCCGCTCCGATGCTTTCAAGAATTCGCCTTCCCAGATCCTTGGGGTCTTCGCTCGCGGATTTGAGGCTCTCCGTCGCTACCCCCAAGTTTGCGATGAGACTGGGGGGCAGATTGTAACTTCTTGTTTCCAGTTCCCCTCCCGTTTCCGTCACCGGCAAAAGAAACACGGCGTTATCCTCGACCTCGACTCTCAGCTTTTCCCCCCCCCGGATCTGCTCGCACAGATACTTGAGAGCCGTCTGCAGGGTCACATCCCTGAGTTCAAGGCTCACGCTGGCGGCCTCAGGATCCCTTCCTTCGGTCGATGGGGGCAAACGGAGAACGAAGTTCAGCCCCTTTTTCTCCGGATCATTCTGCTCGCTCAACCGTTGCAGATCCTGCACGGCCTCCCGGATCGGCTTTTCATTGAAAACCAGTTCAGGAATTTTAATGGTGGCCAAAGATTTCAGAATTTCCGCAGAGTGGGACGCTTTTGCCGATCCGGTTGACCTTGTCTTGGTACCATCAATTTTCGCAGGGAGCGGAGGGGCCCAGGCTTCGGCCACTTCTGCCAGGGCTTTTTCCCGGCTAGCGGCATACCGTTTGTCAGCCACCAAAATTCTCTCTTGCTCGATCTTTTCGATTTTCTTGCGGGCGGCCTGATTGTACGGATCAATACGCAGGACATCATCCAGACGCTTCCGGGCTTCCCTATATTGCCCCGTCTCCGTTAGTTGATCGCCCAAAGCCAAGAGCCTTTTGATCTCCTTGGTTTTCTCGACGAGATCTGCCGTGGCTGCCGGGTTACCCTGAAAAGGATCCGCCTCCAGAGTCACGGATTCCTGCATTTTGGCCGATTCCTGGGCCACGGTCCGGTTGTTGGGATCCAGATCCGCCGCCTGTTTCATCAGAGCGGCAGCTTCCGCTTTATTCCCGTCTTTCTGCTGAGCCAAGGCACGGGCCGCCAGAGATTTGGCCACGCCCGTGCGGGCTCTCTGATAAAATCCTGCCGTATTGCTCTGAGGATCAGTTTGCCTCATGACCGACCGGAATTTGGTTTCTGCCTTTTCCCACTCCCCCGCCAGATAGAGTTTTTCTGCCAGTTCCAGATTCTCAGTCAGGCGGAGGGTCCCTTCTTTTCGACGGTCAATTTCTCTCTGGGTCATCTCATCCGTCGTCATGGGGCGAACTGCCTCCTCTTGCCCCATCGCTTCCATCGCCTCCTGGGCATGAATCGGGAATAAACCCAGAAGAAACAGTAAAAAGAAATAGCCCATGCGTTTCACTAGTCTTACAGCGTAGGCGACAAGGAGGAGGAGGGGTCAACGAACCTTCCGATCCCCGGTGAAGAACTTGCGAATGACTAGGGAGTTTTGGGAAGAATATCCACAGCCTCGCCACCCGGCCGGATTTCCAGCGAGACCTTGGTGGGGGTGGCCCCTATGACCACAAACTTCTTCCCCGCATAATCAAAGCCTTGGCCGACCCGGTAAGGGCCCATTTCCCCCTCCCCCGGGACCGAAGAAACGAGACGGACATCCCCGACATTCCAAACCGCCCCACGGCTGATATTGCCCTCGTTGAGCATCACCTTCACCAACCCCGCCACCCCGTCCTGTCTCTCAAGGATCAGCAGTGAATCATCAAACTCATTTTGTGTCTGGGTGCTAGGATCAATCCGTTTCCCCCGGTCTTCCTTATACTCTTTCACCACCAAGGGAATGACATGAGGACATTCCAGCTTCTTGGCCCCTTCTTTCGCTGCTTCCTGACCTTCTCCCTTGAAGATCTTCACGATTCCTGTTCCACCTTGGACCACCCATAATTTGTCACCGACGACAACGGATTCCTCCATATTTTTTCCGTCTTTTCCAAGCTTGAAGCGCAAGGTGTACTGCCCCTGACTTTTTCCGGTAAAACTCACGACGAGCATTTTTTTGTCGACCGACGAGATCCTGACCTTGACCCACTTGGATGGACTACTGGCAGGATCCCGCGGATCCGTTTTCTTGTCATACTCCTCCTTGTTGGTGAAGCCGTCCTGATCCTCGTCCTGCGAAGCCACTTCCGGATCCTCCGGCGAAAATCCGTATTTTAATTTCCACCCCACCTCAATCCCGTCTTCCGTGACTTGGGCGGGATTCAGGGGTTGAACAGGTTCGGCCTGTTTTGGAAGAAAAACCAATGTCCGGGAAACCAGCACCCGGTGTTTTTCGAGTCCAGCGGCAGCCATTGCCTTTTTTTGCGCTCCTACTTCCGTAATTCTTTTCTCCATCGCCGTCCACTTCAGTTTCATCTCGGCCAGGGCAGATTTCCCCCCAGCTTGGATGGCTTCCGTCCCTGGCAAATCTCCGGGAGGAAAAACCCCAAAGCCGATGGCAACGAGTCCAAGAAGGGAGAGCGCCGCCACCCCACCCATCAACCAAGGCGATAGCTTCATGGGGATTTTCCTTTCTCGGGAACTTTTCCGGGACTCGGGGATCTCCACCCCACAAAGTCGACCCGAAGAAGCACTTTCACCCGTTCTTTTCCCGCCAAAACCAGCAGCAATGGCGACTTCTCCCCGGTCCTCCCGGCTCCTTCCGTCCCCGCCTCCCCCGAACCCTGGCTCTTTTCTCCTTCAAATTTTTTCGCCACTTCGCTTCGCTTGGGAAAATCCTTCTGCTCACTTTCGAGCCGAAGATCCGAGAGAATAAAAAGCCATGGATCGGTGGCCAACTTACGGATCAACGCATAGAGAACTTCAGGTGAACATTCCAATTGCAGGCGGTAGCTTTCCCGGATCGGTCCGGTTTCCGCCGGTCCGGATTTCGGTTTGCCCGCCCCTTCCGGATTCCCCGCGGCTTTGACCAGCGGAAGTTCCAACACCTGCAATAGGCATTGCGTGGGGTACTCTTCCCGTGCCCCTTCCTTCGCATCCATCAGAAGCCCCGTTAACCGTTCCGCAACAGATAGCTGGCGGGCCAGCGAAGGAATCTCTTCCTCCGTGGGATTGGAGGATTTGTAATCCTGCAGCCCCAGATAGAAATCGTCGGCCAAAATCACCTTGTTGTTGCTCCCTTTTTTCCCGGCCCGTTTCCGGACCTGCTCGTTCGCCGCAATCAGTTTTTCTTTCCACTTCAAGGGTGTGGTGGACCACTCCTGCCCCTGCCCGGAAGCCTGGGCCAACCCATCCCGCCAGCTCCCCACCACGGCCTCCTCATGTTCGGCCAGTTCCCCCCCGAACTTCGCCATTTCCGCAGCCTCCTGATTCGCAGCTTTGGCGCCTCCTGGTCGTCCCAAAATTGATGCCAGTTCCGGCTTCATCTTCCGGTCCGCCAAGGCCTGTGCCTCGTTTTGGGCATCCCCCATCGCCCCCCAACCAAAAATTCCAAGCCCAACCGCCACCAGAAGAAATACTCCTCCGACCGCCCCTCCGATGATCTGTTCCCGGGTAAACTGATTTTTCATTTCGCCCCCTGCTTGGCAGAACTAGCGGAAGATCCCGCACCCCCGATGGGCCAATCCGCCTTCATGCTGAATTTCAGAGCCACCTGTTCCGTCTTTCCGTCCGCAGATCGTTCGGGGGCTTCCTGCTGGGTCACCACAACTTTTTGCAGCACCCCTCCTTTTTCCAGAGCGGATCGGAATTCCTCCACAATTTTTGCATCCAAATCCTCTGATTTCGTTTCAAAGAATCCACCGATTTCCAGAACGGGAATCGCCGTTTTGGCACCGCCAGGTCCGGGCTGCCCCCCGCCTTCGGGTGCCGATTCGGATGCCTTGAGCCCCAACTGCGTAATCCACAACCCCGGGAGACTTCGGGCCCGAATTTCTTCCAGGAGCACAGGCCACCTCATCCGCTCCTCCTCCAGAGCCATCGACTGTCCGGTGAGCCGGAGAGTTTGATCCAGTTTCTTCTGCTCCCCTTCGACCTTGCTCAAGGCCGCTTCCGCCGCCTCGACCTCGGTGGTTTGCGGCCCCAGAAGCCCCTGAATCCTCCCCCCCTGCCAGAAACCGTGAACCCCCGGCA
>CANEUY010000029.1 GCA_947442065.1 Verrucomicrobia subdivision 6 bacterium
AAAAACAATGGCTTAGGACAAAAAAGAACCCTTGGAGGTTTTTCCTCCAAGGGTTCATACGGGTGTGGGAGCTCGCCACGCTCTCTTCCCCATCGACTGGCATTTGGCGCCTGGACCAATCTCTCGACTCATCCTGCTTTTTGCTTCGGCTGCCAGTTTCCCGACGCTATTCACCACCCCCGCTTCACGGCGGAGGAGACGTTTCGGCCTCATAGCAGGGCCGTCACGACCATCCCTGATCGCAATTGATTGAGTGAAGCCTCTTTGCCTGGTTCGGTCCGTGCCTGCCGGCACGGGCGCGCCACACACGGCGTTGACCCACCCACGAGAATTACCCTGTGACAGGTTGTTTTCCGGGTCACCGCCTTGAATCGGGAGGACAGCCGGTGCTTTTGGCACCGCGTTGGCCCCCCGCCACGGGTCTAGCTTCTTATCTCTCAGGTTGCTTTTTTCTCGTAGCCGGGCGACGTCCCTCTCGGGCCCGCCCCCCGAACTCGGAGCCGGGAATTTGATCAAGCCCGCCGGCCTGACCTCCCGTCTCCGTCTGCCCGTGGGTGTGCTCCTTTCGCTTTCCCCCCGCATCAGGGGGAACCTTGGGACCGGGAACCTTGTAATTCCCAATCCAAACCCACCACGAACACCTGACTTTCCTCACAGTAGCAACCGTCGCCCTTTTCTTGGAGCGACTGTGTCCGCCGAAGAGACCGAAACTGTCTCCCCAACGTGACTCGATCAGCTTGCGGTTTCTTTAGTTATCGCCGCCGATCTCTCGAACCCCTTATTCGCATTCTACGGACACCGTCATTGCCTTCGCTTTCACTCCGACTCTGCCGATGTTTTTCCGGGTGCGACCCCGGCCGCGGGATCCGGTGAGACATGCCCCCGCCGGACTTGTGATCCGACTTGGGGGCCGGGGCAGTCAAGCAACCCCGACCATTCTCCAGTTACCTGGAGCTATCCTGAGAATCTTCAAGTGAGGATAAGCTTTCGCCCTCCCCACCAGACTCTGTTCTTTCAATGAACCGAGGAGAGTTATAATCGATTCTCTTTTTAGACCAAACCCAGACAATGAATGCTCTGTTTTTAGCGGTGAATAACTGGAGAAAAAAATTAAATTTCTACTATGAAAAACTTCAAGAAAACTATCCACCGATCCCCCCGCCAGAAAATAGACTGTTACGGAGTTTTGTTTTTCTTTTTCTCGCCCGCAACTTTCCCCTCGGAAACCAACTGGGTCAGTTTTTCTTCCAAACCCTTGGGAGCGTCTTTCTGTAACGCACTTCCGATGTGCCGGTGGAGAAACCTCTCGAGGGCCAACATGGCGGCCATCCGGTTGTCCGGACGGGCGAACCCATGCCCCTCATCCGCCGCCACCAGATACTCCACCGCCTGACCCCGCTTCCGATAAGCCTCCACAATCTGATCCGACTCAGCCTGCTTCACCCGTGGATCGTTTGCCCCCTGCACCACCAGCAAAGGAGCCCTCATCTTTTCCACCGAAAAGAGCGGCGATTGCCGACGCAACCTGGCTTCATCCTCCGGGTTTTTTGGATCCCCCACATAGTAGTCGAACTGCCTTCGGGCCGACTCCCAATACGGAGGAATGGAATTTAAGAGGGTGAACAGGTTCGAAGGCCCCACAAAAGAAGCCCCTGCCGCATAAATCTCCGGGGTAAAAGCCAACCCGGCCAAGGCCGCGTATCCCCCGTAACTCCCCCCGTAAATAGCCACCCTCTTGGGATCCACCATCCCCTTCGCCACCAGATTTTTCACCCCCCAAGTCAGATCATCCTGCATTTTATCCCCCCACTCATGCCGCCCCGCGGAATAGAATTTTTTCCCGTATCCGGTCGACTGGCGGAAATTCGGCTGCAATACCGCCAACCCGCGGTTCGCAAAAAACTGGGCCGTCCCGTTATAGCCCCAATAGTCCCGTGCCCACGGGCCGCCATGGGGCATGACCAGCAAGGGCAGGCTCTTCGCCTCCTTTCCCGCTGGCAAAGTCAAATAACCCGGAATCTCCAAGCCATCCGAAGAGGGATACCGAATCGGAACCATCGGAGCCAACTTGCCTTGGGGAAGTTCGGGGCGAAGTGCCCCAAATTTTTTGACCTGCCGGTTCCCTCGGTCGAACAGATGGTAGGTCCCGGGATCCGTGTCGCCCGAGATCAGCACCAACCAACGCCGGTCATCCCCGGACATATCAGCCAACCCCACTTCCCGGTTGGGAAACTGAGTTTTTAGAAAAAGAAAGTCCTCTTCAAAACCCCGATCCTTCCAATAATTCCGTTTTCGGTCATCCAGGTACACTGTGCCGACCAGTTCATCCGTCGCCTCGGAAAACGCCGCCCGCGAAAGATCCACCCTTCCCAGCGGATCGGATTCAATCTTCGTCACCTTCCCCGTCTGGGGATCCATTTCGGCCAGGTAGGATAGATTTTCCTGCCCCACATTCGTTTCCAAATAAACCATCCGGTTCCCGGGTCGAAACTGGAATCCGCCTATCGATTCCTGCCAATTCGCCTTGAGAATCGGAGGGGAAAGTTTTTTTCCCTCCACCCGCATCAGTTCCGTCCCCCCATCGGGAGTCATCCGCGTGGCCAATCGAAGTTTTCCATCCAGATCGGTGATCAGATCGGCACAACCCTCCCGGTTTTCCCAGACCGGAGTGCGCTGCATGCTTTCGATATCGAGTCGTTCCACATCAAAATATTTTTCGTCCCTTTCATTGACCTGCAAAAGAGCCTCGTGGGGACGGGCCTTGGGCAGGTCCATCACCATCGCGCGCGCGCCCGCCTTAAGGGGAAGTTCCTGCGCCACCGGCAACCCGGTGACCGGATCCGCCGCCGCCGATAGATCCAGACGCCGTAAACGGTAATTCTCATCCCCGCCCGAATCCTGGGAAACCAGCAGATACCGGGAATCCCGGGTCCAAGTAAAACCCGCCGGAGGCCGGCTCTTTTCGTCGGTCAAGGGTCGGGCGGTTTCCAGCGAATCCCCCCATGCGACCAAATGAATATTCAAAATTCCGCTTTTTTCCTTTAAGAAGGCAATCCATCGACCGTCCGGAGAAAGCTGCGGACTGGCCAAGGCCGGATTCCCAAAAAACAGCTCCCGGTCAATCAAGTCGGAAGTCGTCCCCGTCTTCTTTTTGCCACAAGCCACCCAGTCCAATGCCAGGATGAACAACAAAAAAATGGTAATCCACTTGGACGACATGGATGCATCTTGAACCGAAAATCGCCGCATGACCAACTCTTACAAACTCGGCCCCATCGGGGTCGCCCGGGGAGCCCAATCATCCATTTCAGGTTTTTTGTCCCGGAAAAGCGCCAATTTTTTCTGGAGTTCTTTTTTTTCCGGTTCGGTGGGGCTCTTGCTCAAAGCGAGCATGACGGTCTCCTGCGCCTTTCGAAAATCCCCCAACTCCGCATATCCGGATGCAAGAATCCCGTAGGTCTGCACCACGGGCTCATCCTGAATCGCCCGCTTGGCCAGACTTACCGCCCCCGCCCCATCCCGGAACTCCAGAAAAGGACAGTTAGCCTTGGCCCACGCCACTGTGATCCTGTCCGTCGCCGTTTCCGGCATCAGACGCATCGCCCTCCGCAGGTCGGCCTTGGCCCCGGCCGGATCCCCCGTCTTGGCCAAACAAAAAGCTCGGCGGACCAGAACCCACGCAGTCTCCGGAGACTGATCCAAAACAAGGGTGTACCGATCCATCGCCTCCAAATACTTGGCTTCCTTCTCCAACTCCAATCCTTCCAGCGCAGGACCAAATTTTGACTGGTTCCGGAATGTTTCCACGGCGGCCTGCAACCTTGTCTTTTCGTCCGCGTTCTCCACTTCCTTCAAACGGGCGAGCAGGACTTCCTGGGCCCGCAAATACTGCTCCGATTCCGCCAAACACGCCGCCTCGAGCAAGACATTGTCTGTGTTCCGATCCACTTCCACCAAGCGGCGGGATAGGGCAATCGCCGCTTTGCGATCCCGAAACTCCGCCAAAGGTCCACTCCGGGAACGCAGACTGATCAGCCCTTGCAGATCGTTTGCCGCATCGGATTTATCGGTCGAGACCCCTTGGGAAATCGCCTTGGCAAAATCAGCCTGGGCTGCCGTTTCATCCTGCAGTTTCATCTCGCAAAAACCCCGCCGGATCCGAATCCAGGGAATCTCCGGAGCCTTGGCCAAAGCCGCCGTATAGAGATCCTTCGCCGCACTCCACGCCTCCTGTTGCTCCGCCGAGTAGGCTTGAAAAGCCATTCCCCGCCCCAACTTCACCTGCTCAGCCGGATCGAGTTTCACCTCCTCCTTCTTTTCCTCTTTCGGAGGCTCCTCCGCCCACAACACCGCCATTCCAAGAAAAATAACGAACGCATATCGGATATACTTCACGTTCCTAGTATAACGATCCTTCCGATCCTATCCAGCTTGCCACATCACCCAAATTTCCACCTTCCCCTTAACCCCGAAACCCCTTAATCCCTAACCTCCCCAACCTAATACCAAGTGAATCAACCTCTGACCTATACCGGCGGCCTCGCCGCCACCAACGCCTACCTTCTGGACCTCGGCGGCCATCTGATCGCCATCGATGCCCCCGAAGGCTTCCTCGATTTCTTGAAGAAAAAGAAAATCAAACCGCACTCCCTCTTTCTCACCCACGGACATTGGGATCATATCTGGGATGCCGCCGACATTGCGGAATGGGCCGGTTGCCCGGTTTATTATCATCCCGACACCGCCTTCCTCTGCCTCGAACCGGATGCCATGCTCTCCTTCGGCCTTCCCCAAAAACTCCGCCCCGTTCAGGCCACCCAACTCCTCGACGAAACGACTCCCCTCCCATCCTCCTGGTCCCAAGCCCGACTCCTCCACGTCCCAGGCCACTGCCCAGGCAGCCTCTGCCTCTACCTACCCGAATCGGATCAACTGTTTGGCGGCGACGTCCTTTTCGAAGACGCTGTGGGCCGTTGGGATCTTCCGGGGGGAAGTCGCGATCTTCTGCTCCGCGGCATCCGTGAAAAAATTCTCCCCCTTCCACAAAAAACCGTTGTTTATCCGGGCCACGGACCCACCACCACCGTCGGTCGCGAAAAAACTTCCAACCCTTTTCTTCTGTAGCCCCCGCCGTCTTCGCCCCGATTTCCCCAACCTATCCCTCAACCAAAATCTTATCCCAACTTCCCTCGGCTCCAAGTTCTCCACCTCTCCAACAAAGCCCGGGCGGACCCCTTGGCGATGGTTTCTTCCGCCCTCCTTATTCCTTTCGACCAATCTTTTTCCATTCCTGCCAGCCATAGCATCAACCCAGCATTCCAAATCACCGCCCCCCGAACTGCCCTCACCCCATCCCCAGCCAACACAGCGACGATCTTTGCCGCACTTTCCTCCGCCCCGAGAGCCTCCAAATCCTGCGACTTGCCCCAATCTTTCGAAGCCTCCTCCTTAATTTCAAATGCCGCCCCCTGCTGCTTCCCAATCACCCGGTTTCGCCCCAGGGGAGACAACTCTCCCAATGGCGCCCCCTTCTCGTCCTCCCCATAAACAATCGCATAGGATTCCACCCCTAAAATTTCCATGGCCCCCGCCATCTTGCTCATATCCTCTTCGCGAAAAACCCCCACCATCCGGACCTGAGGCCTTGCCGGGTTGACCAACGGCCCCAAAAGATGAAAGGCCGTTCTCTTGCCTTGGGCAGACAAAATTTTGCGGGCTTCCGCAATACCCGCAAACGCCGGATGAAAATCGGGTGCATATAAAAAAGCGCAACCCACCTCTCCCAAACAATCCGCCAACTGCCCCGCATCCTTTGCCCCCGCCACTCCCAAAAGCGTCAACGCATCCGCACTCCCACTCGGACGGGTGATCCCACGGTTCCCGTGCTTTGCGACCGGAAGCCCCGCCGCGGCGGCAACGATTCCGGCTGCCGTTGAAAGATTCACAATCGGCCTGCCCCCTCCACCTGTTCCACAACAGTCGGCCAGAGGGTGACCCGCCCACAGCCCTGTCACCCCGGCCGGCTTTGCTCGGGCCAAAAAAGCACGTGCCATTCCCGCCAACTCCCCCGCCGTCTCCCCCTTCGTGGCCCATGCCGTGAGGAATTCCATCTTCGCCACATCCGGAACCTGGAGATCGGTTAACCCCGCGACCAAATCCTCAGCCTCCAGGGCGCTCAACTCACGCCGATCCCGGCAATGCTGGGTGGCCCGAAGCAAAGCCACCGGTCCCAAATTCTCGCAGCTCATCCGATCCCGGAATCTTTGGGGAGCAGATCCTGAAACCTGAGCTTATCGATTGCTTTCATGTACGCCTCCATCGGGGAAATCCGCCCAGCCTTGAGATGCCCTTCGATCGCATCGTCCATCAACTGCATTCCCTCCGCCTTCCCCGTCTTCAGAACGTCATTCAACTTCATCGTTGCCCCCTCCCGAATAATCGAAGCCACCGCATTGTTCCCGATCAAAATCTCATTCACAGCCAAACGCCCCCCGCCGTCCGACCTCTTGAGCAACAACTGGGCACAGACCGCCCGCAGGGAATTCGCCAACATCGTCCGGATCTGCTCCTGCTGGTTGCTCGGAAACGCGTCGATGATTCGATCCACCGTTTTTCGGGCATTGTTCGTATGCAGGGTGCCGAACACCAGAAGGCCTGTCTCGGCGGCCGTCAGGGCCAGGGCGATCGTCTCCAAATCCCGCATTTCCCCCACCAACACCACATCCGCATCCTCCCGCAACGCGGCTTTCAATCCGGTGGCGAAACTCGGTGTCTCATTCGGCACCTCTCTCTGGGTGATCACTGATTTTTTATTCGGATGCACAAACTCAATCGGCTCCTCAACGGTCACAATATGCCGGGAATGGTTCGTGTTAATCGAATCCACCACCGCCGCCAGCGTCGTCGATTTCCCTGACCCGGTTGGCCCCGTCACGAGGACCAGACCTGATTTGTAATTTCCAAAACTTTCAATGATCGGGGGAACCCCAAGCTCCTTCAGGGTCTTGATCTTCGTCGGGATGATCCGAAAGACCGCCCCATAACCGTGTAGTTGCTTGTAAAAGTTGCACCGGAACCGGTTGTTCTCGTCCATCTCGTACGCAAAATCCAGATCTCCCGTCTCGGTGAACCTCCTCCAGGCCGGTGGGGAGCAGATCGGTTCCAACAGGCGGACGATCCTTTCACGATCCAAAGGAGACTCCTGAATCGCCGTGACTTCGCCGTGACGCCGGATCTTCGCCGGTTGTCCTTCAAGCAGGTGCAAATCGCTCCCCCCCCGCTCCACCAGCACGGAAAAAAGTTCGTCGATCGGATGCTTCATCGCGTTCCTCCCGCCAACCCCGTTGCAAAGGCCTTCTTGTTTTCCGCACGGCGGTAGGCCTCTTCCGCGGTGATCATCCCCTGATCCAGCAACTCCTGTAGGCTGTCATCCATCAGCTTCATCCCCAGTTTTTTTCCGGTCTGCATCACCCCGGGCAACATGAAGGTCTTGGCTTCGCGGATCAGATTGCCGACCGCCGGATTATTCACCAGAACCTCGAGGGCCAGCATCCGCCCGTGCCCATCCTTTCGCGGAATCAACTGCTGACAAACAATCCCCCGCAACGACTCGCTGACCATCGTCCGAATCTGTGCCTGCTGTTCGATCGGGAATACATCGAGCAACCGGTCCAGCGTCCGGGCGGCGGTGCTCGTATGCAGCGTTCCCAGAACCAAATGCCCCGTTTCCGATGCGCTGATTGCGAGGGAAATCGTTTCCAGATCCCGCATCTCCCCCACCATGATCACATCCGGATCTTCACGAAGCGCAGCCCTCAGGGCACTCGAAAAACTCGCTGAATTGGCGCCAATCTCCCGCTGGGAAACCTGACAACCCGCGGGCTGAAACACATACTCAATCGGATCCTCCAGCGTGATGATGTGATCCTTCCGCTCCCGGTTGATGTGATCCACCATCGAGGCCAAAGTCGTCGATTTTCCGCTCCCCACCGCCCCGGTCACCAGCACCAGACCGTTGTGGTACCGGGTCAAAGTCTTGAGAACGGCAGGCAGACCGAGTTCATCCATCGTCCGGATTTTATTCGAAATCACCCGGAACACCGACTCCCACCCCCGCCGTTGCCGAACGACACTGGTCCGGAACCGGGCCAACCCCTCCGCCTCATAACAAAAATCAAAGGATCCGTGCTCCTCGACACGTGCAATCTGTTTCGGAAGAAGAAAAGACCGGGCCAACTGCTCCGTCTCCTCCTTGCTTAAATAACGGGCTCCTTCCCCCTCCAACGGCGAAAGCTGGCCGTGAATTCTCACCAAAGCCGGCGCATCAGGTCCCAAATGAAGGTCACTGGCCCCCATTTCCACCGCAGTCTGCAGATACGCCCTGACGACACTGCTGTCCTGGAGCGTCTCCGCACCCCCCGCCTGCTCGATCAGGCTCCGCAACATGGCGACATGCTCTCCCGCCAAAAGCTGCTGGTCCTCCATCAGGTCCAATGCCGCCACTTTGGGATTGGCGGTGATCAGCACCCGAACCTGATCCGCCTGCTCCTTCTTCAGCCACCCCTGCTCCAGGCTGGTGGCCAGAACATATTCGTTGTATGCCGCACTCATCTTGTCGAACCCAGAGCATCCCCCCCTTCCCCGTTTCGATCAATCGCAACCAACCATTTCCCCTGCCCCTTCAAGGAATCTGTGGATAACTTGAAGGCATGACCAAGGACCAGGCCGCCGCCGCACTGCGCGAAATCGGTACGATTTTAGAGCTTCAAGGAGAGAACCCCTTCAAGTGCCGGGCTTATCTCTCCGCCGCACGCACGCTCGAAACCGCCCCAGCCGACCTGGGGGAACTCGTTCGGACGAACCGCCTCGGCGAACTTCCCGGCATCGGCGAAGCCCTGCGCGAAAAAATCACCACCTTGGTGACCACCGGAAAACTCCCCTACCTCGAGCAGCTCCGTGCTTCCATTCCCTCGGGCCTTCTTGCCCTCCTTGACCTCCCCGGCCTTGGCCCCAAAAAGCTTCGAGCCCTGAGGGAAAAATTGGGCGTCGAGGATCTTGCCGCACTCACCTCCGCCTGCGAGGACGGTCGTCTCGCTTCCCTCGACGGCTTCGGGGAAAAAACCGCCACCAACCTCCTCGAGGCCATCGCCCGCCGTGCCACCTACAGCAAACTCCACCGCCTCGGCGATGCCCTTCCGGCCGCACAAATCCTGCTCGCCCATTTGAAAAAATGTTCCGCCGTCCAAAAAGCGGAAATCGGGGGCAGCCTCCGCCGCGGAAAAGAAATCGTCAAAGACCTCGATCTCATCGCCGCTTCCACCCAACCCAAGGTCGTCATGCAGGCCTTCGTCTCCGCACCCAATGTGGAAAAGGTCATTGCCCACGGGGAAACAAAATCCAGCGTCCTTCTCGCAGGGGGTATCCCTTGCGACCTCCGCGTCATTCCCCCTGAAGCGTGGGCCACCGCCCTCGCCCACTTCACCGGATCCAAAGAGCACAATATCGCCCTTCGCCAACGCGCCATTGATCGTGGTCTCCATCTGAGCGAATGGGGGCTCTTCAAGGGAAAGTCCAAAACCCCCATGAAATTGAAGGAGGAAAAGGACCTCCACAAGGCCCTCGGCCTATCCTTCATCCCTCCCGAACTCCGCGAGGACAGCGGGGAAATCGCCGCTGCCGAAAAAAACGATCTGCCCGACCTCCTTGCCCGCGACCAGATCCGCGGCTGCCTCCACAACCACACTCTCGCCAGCGATGGGCAGGACACCCTCGCCGCCATGGCCCAAGCCGCCGCCGACCTTGGACTCGAATGGCTCGGTATCGCCGACCACTCCAAATCCTCCTTCCAGGCTCATGGTCTGGATGAAAAACGCCTTCATGCCCAAATCGAAGAGATTCACTCCCTGAATTCTAAAAAGCCCAAGTGCACCCTCCTCGCCGGGACCGAATGTGACATCCTGAAAGGCGGAAAACTCGATTTTCCCGATTCGCTCCTTTCGGAACTCGATTATGTCATCGCCTCCGTTCATGCCGGATTCAGCTCGGACGAAAAAGAGATGACTGATCGCATCATCCACGCCATGGAGAATGAATATGTCACCTGCCTGGGCCATCCGACGGGGCGCCTCCTCCTCGACCGGGAATCCTACGCCCTGAACATTCCAAAGATTCTCGACGCTGCGGCCGCCACTGGGACTTGGATCGAACTGAACGCCAACCCCTGGCGACTCGACCTCGACTGGCGTTGGTGGCACAAGGCCCGAGACCTCGGGATCCTCTGCTGCATCAACCCCGATGCCCACCAAACATCCCACCTGAACTTCCTCGACCTTGGCGTCACCCTTGCCCGCAAAGGATGGCTCCGCGCCAAGGATGTGGTGAACACCCGAACCCTGCCCCAGCTCCGCAAACTGCTGTAACGGCATTTGCGGTTTCTCCTTCCCCACTTAGCCTTGGGGTTCCGTGTACCTCCACTCCATCGGCACCACCGTTCCTTCCCGCGCCTTCACTCAGGCCGAGGTTTTTTCCGCACTGGAAAACACCCCGAAATATCATGAACTCACCTCCCGCTCCCGTGCGCTCCTCCGCAAAGTCCTCGGCAACCGGAACGGCATTGAAACCCGTCACTTCGCCCTCGACCGGATGGAGGATGCCTTTGTCTTTGAACCGGACAAAATGATGAACCGTTTTCGCGA
The DNA here is from genome assembly GCA_947442065.1 of Verrucomicrobia subdivision 6 bacterium. Lineage (GTDB taxonomy): Bacteria > Verrucomicrobiota > Verrucomicrobiia > Methylacidiphilales > Verrucolacustridaceae > Verrucolacustris. The sequence goes on from CANEUY010000029.1 coordinate 10,695, forward strand.
GCACGCCCCCCGACTGGCGGAAGCCGCCGCCCGCAAAACAATCGCAAAATCCGGCCTCAAGGTTTCCGAGATCGACGCCCTGCTCGTCGCCACCTGCACCGGATACCTTTGCCCAGGCTTAACCAGTTACGTCTCCCAAAGTCTCGGCCTTCGCTCTTCCCTCACCTTTCTCGATCTGGTCGGTCTGGGTTGCGGGGCCGCTCTCCCCGCCCTCCTACAAGCCTCTTCTCTGGTCGCTTCCGGTCAGGCGAAACACGCCCTCGTCATCTGCGTGGAGATCTGTTCCGCCGCTTCTTATCTCGATGATGACCCCGGCGTGCTCATCAGCGCCTGCCTCTTCGGAGATGGTGCCGCGGCCGCGATCGTTTCCGCTGAAGCGCCTGACGCCAAAAGAAAAGTCCGCATGGTGAAAGCCGCTTCCCACCTTGAACCGGACCACCGGGACTATCTCCGCTTCGATCACCGCGATGGCCTTCTCCGAAATCTTCTCGCCCCCGAAGTTCCCACGCTGGCCGCCCGCCACGCCCGCACAGTCTTCGAACGGGCCGGACTTAAGAAAGAGGAGATCTCAGGCTGGGTCTGGCATGCCGGTGGACGGGATGTTCTGGCCGCCCTCCGGCAGGAGTTTTCGCTCGAAGAAAAGCAAACCGAACACAGTTCTGAAGTTCTTCGCCGTCATGGAAACATGAGCAGTCCCTCCTGTCTCTTTGCCCTGCAATCCGCACTGGAAAATGGAGTCCCCGACGGGAACTGGTGGCTCGCCTCCTTCGGAGCCGGATTCTCCAGTTATGGGGCCCTCCTCGAAGTCCGCTCATGAGCGCCCGCCGCCTTACCCCCGAAATTCTCGACTCCCTTCCCTCCTCCGACCCTTCCGCCTTGGCCAGCCGTCGTGACCTTCAGCGGCTCCACCCTCTCCTCGGCCAAACCCATCTCTGGCTCCGCTGGTTTCAAAAAAGATACCCGGATCGCCCCCCCGCCAGCTTGGTCGATCTCGGTTGTGGCGACGGAAACCTCCTCACCACCCTGCTGCCACAGGCTTTCCCAAACGGTGGGCATGGATCCCGTCTCTTTTTTGTCGATCGCCAACCCAGCGTCCCCGATTCCGCCCTTGAACTCCTTCGCCGGCAAAACTGGCTCCCCACCGTCATTCCCTCCGATCTGCAAGAATGGATCCGTTCCGCCCCTCCCACCGAACTCATCCTGACCAACCTGTTCCTTCACCATTTCCACGACTCCGAACTAAGGGATCTTTTCAAAAAGATTTCCACCCTGACTCTCACGTTTATCGCAGCCGAACCGCATCGCGGATTCGCCGGAACCATCGGCTCACGCCTTCTGGGATTTCTCGGCTGTCATTCGGTCACCCTGCACGATGCCCGGGTCAGCGTGCAGGCCGGTTTCCGAGATCACGAACTTTCCGGTTTATGGCCCAATTCCTCCGACTGGTCCCTCACCGAACGCCGTATTGGACTTTTCACCCATTTTTTCCGCGCTGAGAAGTCCCAATGAAACCGGTGACGATTGTTGGAGGTGGCTTGGCCGGCCTGACCCTCGGACTTCAGCTCCGGCAAAAAGGTGTCCCCGTCCAAATCCACGATGCAGGGAGCTATCCTCGCCATCGGGTCTGTGGCGAATACCTGAGCGGTCGCGCACTCTCCATCATCGAATCCCTTGGTTTGCGTCCCGGACTTGATCGCTTGGGTGCCGTGGAATCGTCCGATGTCCTCCTCGCTCTGGGTTCTTCGGTTCTTTCCCGCCGGACACTTCCCCAACCCGCGCTCTGTCTTTCCCGATACGAGTTCGACCGCTTCCTTGTCCAAGAGCTGACCAAGGCCGGAGGCGATATTCAAACCGCTCACCGCATCCCTGCCCAACCTGGGGAGGGAACGGTATTGGCTACCGGCCGTCAGCCTTCCGCCACCGAACACGGTTGGCGTTGGTTCGGTCTGAAAGCTCACGCCCGAAATGTGAATTTGGAAGCGGGCCTGGAGATGCACCTCTCTTCCCGTGGCTACATCGGCCTCTGCCGAATTGAAAACAATCAGGTCAACGTCTGCGGTCTTTTTCGATCCCGTTCCCCCGTGCCCGAACTGGCCACTTCATGGAAAAATTGGCTAAGGGGTGATTCCGAATCCCTTCTTCAGCAAAGAATCTGCCATGCGGAGTGGGACGAATCCTCCTTCAGTTCAATTGCCGCCCTTTCCTTGTCGCCCCAAAGAGCCTCGGTCCGCACGGGCTTGAGGATCGGAGATGCCCTTACGATGA
>CANEUY010000030.1 GCA_947442065.1 Verrucomicrobia subdivision 6 bacterium
GACGTAGCCGTAAGTGATGATTTCCCCTTTTGCGATCAGGCGGAAGAGACGGGAACCTAGACGAGAGGGATCGGGCTTGAGCACGAATCCATCTTGTCGGGGAGATGAGAGAATGCAAGTGGGTTGGCGAGGAGCAGAATCGGGCTAGTATCAGGAGATGGCCTTGGTCACCCTTTTTTATGATGCGGACTGTGGCTTTTGCCAGGCGAGCGTCGACTGGCTGTTGCAAAAAAGTCGGCCGGGCACGTTTCAGCTCGTGGCCTATCAGGATGAATCGGAGATAAAAAAGTATCCGATGGTGGATCGGGCCTTGGCGGATAAAGGGATTCAGGCGTTGGGGGAGGATGGAAAATTACGGAAAAAAGCCTCGGCGACCGGATTTTGTCTGAGTTTGGTTCCTCGATGGGAATGGTTGGGGCGCTTCATTCTGTGTCCTTTCGTGCTTCCTTTTGCGTCGGTCGGTTACGCCGTGGTGGCAGGGAATCGTCAGAGAATTTCCAAGTGGATGGGGCGTACGGCCTGTCGGATTCCCGGATCGAAACCAGAGTGATTTCGAAAGATCTGCCTGCTTTGGAGCAGGAAATTGTTAAGTGCCGGAGGTGTCCGCGGTTGGTCAAGTGGAGGGAGAAAGTGGCCCGGGAAAAGAAAGCGGCCTATGCCGGAGAAATGTACTGGGGAAAACCGGTTCCGGGGTGGGGGGATTCCAAGGCCAAGGTGGTGGTGGTGGGATTGGCTCCGGGAGCCCATGGGGCCAATCGAACGGGGCGAATGTTTACCGGGGACGAGTCCGGGCGGTGGCTTTACCGGGCCCTGTGGAAGGCGGGGTGGGCAAGTCAGGCAGAGAGTACGGGACGAATGGACGGTTTGAAACTAAGGCAGGTTTGGATTACTGCACCGGTCAAGTGTGCGCCACCCACGAACCGTCCAACCCCTGTTGAGAGGGATCATTGCGGGGTGTTTTTCCGTCAGGAGCTGGAACAACTCCAAGAGGCGAAGGTTTATCTGGCTCTGGGCGGATTTGGTTTTGACGCGGTGGCACAGTTCTTTCATCTCAAACCCAAGCCGAAATTTGCGCATGGGGCGGAAGTTTGTCTTCCCGGGGGGCGGTGGTTGGTTGGCTCCTACCATGTAAGCCAACAAAATACTTTTACAGGGCGACTGACCGAAAAAATGCTGGATGAAGTGGTCAGAAAGACGGGTCGGCGAGCCGGCTTGTCACCGGGAAACAGATAAACTATCCTTTATTTTACGCGCTCGTGGCGAAACTGGCAGACGCACTACCTTGAGGTGGTAGCGGGGCAACCCATGGAGGTTCAAATCCTCTCGAGCGCAGCGAAGCAAGCGAGAGAGTTCCATCCGCCGGAGGCGACCAAGGATTGGGCCAGGGGTGGGTGTGCGGGGGCCAATTTCTCCGCTTAAGCGGGCATCCTCTCCATCATGGAATGAGAATTGAAAAATGGGCGGGGGGTAGGTCTTAGGGGGCCAAATCCTCTCGAGCCCCGACAAGAGTCGGGACAGGCCCCGACAGGGGTCGGGGTAAACGCAGCGAAGCAAGCAAGCGAGAGAATTCCATCCGCCGGAGGCGATCAAGGATTGGGCCAGGGGTGGGTGTGTGGGGGCCAAATCCTCTCAAACCCCAACAGGAATGTCATGCGGGGGAGGAAAAAATCCCACTAAAGAGGCAGGTAGCAGACCGTATTCGACAGGAGGATCATGATAAAAATCAAACAGGTGATCAGTGGGCCAAGAATGATGCGACCCGTCATGAGGTAAAAGTAGCGGTGAAAGTAAGGAAGGATGAACATCGTTGGGACAACGGCAAATAGAAGGTTCACATAGAGCCACCCCTCAGTCCACCGAACCGTGCCCGTCAGCGCCAAGGTTCCATACTGAACCAAAAGGATGAGGAGCAATCCAAGGGAATTCCCTAATCCGGCGAGGAGTAGGCTGCGCCAAGGAGGAGTGCCAGCAAAACGTAGTGAAAGATTAGCCCGGAGTGAATTCGACAGAAAAAAAACAAAAAAGAACGGGGCGTAGATGAGCATGAGTAGTAGAAGCGGGGGTTGGAAGAGACGGACGCCGAGAAAAAGGAACCGGTAATCGACATGAAAGAGTGAGTAGACAACGAAAAGCAGGCCGAAGAAGAAAAAGAAAACCATCACTGCGAGCAGGAGAGCACGCCGTAATTCTCTAGGGTTAAGATTGAGTCCGAGATTGTCCCGTGAGAAAGATTTCCCGTTAATCTTCAGTCCGATAAAGAAAAGCAGAAAACCAAGGATGCCGTTAGCGAGGGCCCAGAGCATGACCCCGTTATTCATCCGTTGTGGGAAAAACCAGGTTTGTTGTCTTCCTGAAGCTTCGACGAAAAGTTTTTGCGAGAGTTCCGTCAGGGGGATGTAGGAAAAACAGGCAAAGACTGCACCGGTCAGAAAGAGGGTCCAAAACACCAGCCTCTGCCAGCCCAAGGGGCGGGGTGATGCCGGAGGAACGGGGTGTACGAGAGCATGAAAGTAGGGAATGCCCTGCAGCAAAAGCCGGGTGAAGGGGATGAGTGAGATCAGGGAAGCCGCAAAAGTGCAGAGGGATAAAATCTCCTTCCAGATCCAAATCTGATCCGTACCAGGTAGGGAGTCTTTCAGGTCGAAAACGGTGCGAAAATATTCGAGTTGATGAGTGGTTGCTAAACGGCTGTACGGTTGAAAAGGGTGAAGCACAGGCTCGTTATGAATGACTCGGAGGTTTCTGGAGGCTGGATCTCCGTAGAAGTGATCGATCTCGACCTCGGTGACAGGGGGTTCTCCATCCTTTTGACCGGATTGGACGAAGCGAAGGGCTTCGGGGGCTTTCCGCATGTCGGCGTTTTTGAGTTCGTTCCGGAAGGCGCCTTCATCATAGAGCCCATAGCTGAGGCCGAGGTTCGATTGCACGTTGCGCAGAATCTTGTTTTTGATCGAGAGTAGGTAACCGGTGATGTAGGCGGAGTGAATCTTGCTGGGTCTGGCCTTCTCGAATGCTTCCTCCCCAAAGTGGGACGCGGCTTGAAGAGTTGCATTCCCTCCGGCGGAATGGCCGGTCACCCCGATGCGGGATTTGTCGACGTAATTCAGGTTGTCGGTCTCCGTGAGGTAATCGACAACCGCAAACATTCCATATCCCTCTTCCGTGGCGGAGCGGGTACTTAGGGAGGCGCTCGAAAAACCTTGGGCATAAGGATCGATCGCAATGACGATGATGCCTCGCCGGGCGAGTTCGAGGGAGATGTTAGCTTGGGTTTCCTTGGATCGTTGAAATCCCGGGACGACGATGACTGCGGGTGCGGGGTTTTTTCCCGTTGCGCTGAGGGGTCGAAACAGATCGGCCGCCACCCATTGGCCATTTTGTGTTGGAAGGGTGATGGAGGTGACGCGGACTTTTCCCCATGAGGTTTGGATCCATGAAGCCACAGTACTCGATACCAGGACAACGGCGAGGCAAAGCCCGAGGAATTTAAAACTTCCGGAAGAGTGGGAGGAAGGCTCCACCATTCATGGATAGTGGACTTGCCTGATCTCCGGCACAAGAACCTCATTTCCCGCTCAGATGTTTTTAGGGGGGAATAAGCTTCGCAACCAAACTCCTGCCCTCCTAAGATCAACGGGGATGAGTGCCGTTCAGAGATGCCCCAGCACTCCATGGTATCGAATTCTCTATGTTCAAGTTTTGATGGCGGTCGCCGCAGGGATATTGGTCGGGGCTTTCTTCCCTGAATTTGGGAAGTCCCTCAAGCCGCTGGGAGACGGCTTCATCAAGCTCATCAAAATGATGATCCCCCCGATCATCTTCTGCACGGTGGTTCACGGAATCGCCTCGATGGGGGATCTTAAACGGTTGGGCCGGACGGGATTTAAAACCCTTGTCTATTTTGAAGTCGTTTCGACTCTGGCGCTGATTATTGGGTTGGTGGTCGTGAACCTTCTGCGGCCTGGAGACGGGTTCAACCTCGATGTTCACACTTTGGATGCGAAAGTAAGCCAAGCATATCTGACGAATGCTCACAGCACCGGCAAAGGCGATTTCTTCCTCAACATCATTCCGTCCTCCTTTCTGGGGGCCTTCACATCCGGAGATCTGTTGCAGGTGCTTTTCATCGCCATCCTCACCGCCCTAGCCATCACCCTTTTGCCGGAACGCGGGCAGGCGGTTCTGCATGTGGTGGAGGAGGGGAGCAAACTTTTCTTCGGCGTGATGGGGATTGTGGTGAAGGCTGCGCCGATCGGGGCCTTTGGCGCCATGGGGTACACCGTCGGCGGATTCGGCTTGGCCTCCCTGAACAAGCTCCTTGCCTTGATGATGGGTTTTTATCTGACCTCCGGTATTTTTGTGGTCGTTGTCCTGGGGTTGATCTTGAAGGCTTCGGGCCTTCCCCTGTTTCGTTATCTGGCTTACATCAAAGACGAACTCCTGCTGGTGCTGGGAACGAGTTCGTCCGAAACGGCTCTGCCCGGCATCATGAAAAAGCTGGAACGATTGGGATGCGCCAAATCCACCGTAGGCTTGGTGATACCCACGGGATACAGCTTCAACCTCGACGGCACGAACATCTATATGACGATGGCAGCAGTCTTTTTGGCCCAGGCCACCAACACGAAACTCGATCTTTCCCATCAGATCGCCCTGCTGCTGGTTGCGATGATCACATCCAAGGGGGCGAGCGGGGTGACCGGAGCCGGCTTTGTCACCTTGGCGGCAACCTTGGAGGCGGTTCCCGGCATTCCTCTCGAATCGCTGGCCATTTTGGTGGGCATTGACCGGTTTATGAGCGAATGTCGGGCGATGACCAACTTCATCGGCAACGGAGTGGCCACCATCGCGATCAGCCGGTGGGAGGGAGAGGTGAGTGCAGAAACCCTTCAAAAAAATCTTCTTCAATCCGCAACCAAAGCTTCCTAATCCCATGAAGCTTTTGTGCGTTTTCACTCTGGCAACTTTTCCGATTTTTTCTTTGGGCGCTGCTCCATCTGAAGCCTTACCCGAGGGGAAAGGGTGGGTGAGCGTCGGCGAGGGGGAGCGGGCGATTCAAGTCTACACCTACAAGCCGAAAGGCTTTTCCAACGGGCCGATCTTTTTTGTTTTTCATGGAGCCAAGCGGAATGCCGAGGATTACAGGAACTGGACCATCTCTTTGGCGGAAAAGCATCATGCGATGGTCGCGGCACCTTTTTTTGATCAGGAAAGGTTTCTGGCTCATCTTTATTCTTGGGGCGGAATCCTGACGAAGGATGGAGCGTTACGGAACCGGAAGCAGTGGTCGTTTTCCATGGCCACGGAGGTGATCCAAGACATCCTCAAACGCGAAGGGGATCCAAAGCGGGATCATTATCTCATCGGCCATTCAGGCGGCGGCCAGTTTCTCGCACGTTATGTGGCCATGGAGCCGGTCACCGCCAAACGGGTGGTGGCGGCCAATGCGGGAACGTATCCCTTTCCCCGGTTGGACTGGAATTGGGGGTACGGCTTTGGAAAATTGCCCAGAGACCTTCAGAATGAAGGTCGGCTCAAAAAAATGGTGGAAACTCCCATGACGATCTACCTGGGGCTTGCGGACATCCTACCCAAGGGGGAAAATTTCGATGATAGCCCCGAGGCGAATCGCCAAGGAAAGTTCCGCCTGGAAAGAGGACGGAACTTTTTTGAATACTGCCAGAAGCTAGCCAAGGAAAAGGGCTGGAAATTCAACTGGACCAAGGTGGAGGTGCCGAATGTCGGTCATGATGCGGAATTGATGATCAAAGACCTGCGCATGGAAAAAGCGCTCGGATTTTAATAAAATTTTACAAGATGAGCTGATTGTTCATCCAAGAAAACCTGATACTTGCATCGCATCGTTTGCTAATTCGAATCTTTTCCCAACAATCATCCAAGTGACGAAAATCCAGCCCACTTTGCCCACCGAACGGTTTGGCCGGGCGATTCCGAAAAACGAATGGGTCAAGGAATGGGTGGAGGAGACCGTTAAGCTCACCGAACCGGAGCATGTCTTCTGGTGTGACGGATCGGACGGAGAGAAGGATTACCTGACGGAGCAGGCGGTGAAACAAGGGGTCCTAATCCCGCTGGATTCCAAAAAATGGCCCCGATGCTACTACCATCACTCCAATCCCAATGACGTGGCACGGGTGGAACAGTGCACCTACATTTGTACCCGTAGGCAAAAAGAGGCCGGGCCCACCAACAACTGGATGGAACCGAAGCAGATGCGTCAAAAACTCCGCGGACTCCTCAAGGGGGCCATGAAGGGCAGGACGCTTTTTGTCATTCCCTATCTCATGGGACCGCCTGGATCTCCATTGTCCAAGGTTGGTATTGAACTGACCGACTCCATTTATGTTGTGTTGAACATGCGGATCATGGCCCGGATGGGGAAGGTCGCTTTGGATCATCTGGGCGATTCTGAGGATTTCAACCGTGGCACCCATAGTGTTCTCGATTGCGATCCCGAGCGCCGGTACATCTGCCACTTTCCCGAGGTCAACGAGATCATTTCGGTCGGTTCGGGATACGGGGGCAATGCTCTCCTTGGCAAAAAGTGCCTCGCCCTGCGCATCGCCTCCTTCCTTGGTCGGGACGAGGGATGGCTTGCGGAGCACATGTTGATCCTGTGTGTTGAGGATCCCGAGGGACGGAAGACCTACGTGGCAGCGGCGTTCCCATCCGCTTGCGGCAAGACGAACTTCGCCATGATGATTCCCCCCGCCTCGTACAAGGGATGGAAAATCACAACAATCGGGGACGACATCGCTTGGATGAAGCCCGGAGAAGATGGCCGGCTTCGGGCGATCAACCCCGAGAACGGCTATTTTGGTGTCGTTCCGGGAACCAATGAAAAGTCCAATCCCAACGCCATGAAGATCATGGCTCACGACACCATCTTTACCAATGTGGCCCGAACTGCCGACGGAGACGTCTGGTGGGAGGGGAAGGACAATCCTCCGCCTCCCAATCTGATCGACTGGAAAGGGAAACCTTGGGATCCCCAGAGCGGGGAAAAAGCGGCACATCCCAACAGCCGTTTTACTGCTCCCATGCGAAACAATCCCGCTCTGGCCTCCGAGGCGGAGGACGCCAAGGGAGTGCCGATCAGTGCGCTTATTTTCGGCGGCCGGCGGGCTTCGACGATCCCCCTGGTGTTTCAGGCGTTCAGCTGGTTCCACGGCGTTTTCGTGGGGGCCTCCATGGGATCGGAAATGACCGCAGCAGCTGTCGGGGGGCAGGGCCAGGTTCGGGGGGATCCGATGGCGATGCTGCCGTTCTGCGGCTACAACATGGGGGAATACTTCGACCACTGGATGGATATGCGAAAAAAAATCAAGATTCTCCCACGAATCTTTCACGTGAACTGGTTTCGCAAGGATGCGGACGGAAAATTCTACTGGCCGGGTTTTGGTGACAACATGCGGGTGCTGGAATGGATCATCGGGCGCTGCCATGGACAGAAGGATGCCCGGGAGGCCTCGATCGGCTGGATTCCACGGTTCGAGGATCTCAACACCCGTGGAATCGAAGGTATGACCCAAGAACGGTTTGCCGAAATGATGAAGATTGATCCGGACGAATGGCGGCGCGAACTCGTGTTTCAGAACGAGCTCTTTTTAAAAATTTACCACGAACTGCCGAAGGAGATGATCTACCAGCGGGAGCTGCTCATCGCCCGGCTTTAAATCAAGAAAGAAAAACCATATGAAACAACCCCTCCAACTCCTCATCGTTGCCCTCCTCGCCCTAGCTATGCCCGTGACAGCCCAGGTAGAGCCTCCGAAGAAAAAGAAAATGGCGCCCTTGAATGCCTCCACCGAACCGGTGAAGGGGAAGATCTACGTCGTGACTCCAGCCAAAAACCGGCTGACCGTTCGTTTGGATCAGCCGATCGTCACGGCCGACAAGACGAACAAAGTGGTTGCGTTCCATCTAGCGGAAAGTGGAAAGATCACCATCGACGGGGCAGAAGGGAAATTGGAAGGATTGGAAAAGGGAATGAAAGTCACAGTGACCCCTCAGTCCATGGATCCATCCAAAGCGGAGAAGGTGGAAGCTACCAAGCCGGCTCCCGGCGAGGAAAAGAAGACGACCGAAACGGAAGAGTAGGTTTTTAGTCCTCCGTATCGAGAGGTTCGGGTTTCTCGGACTTTGGGCGTTTTGCCCACTCCTCTTTCGTCGCGGGGATTGGATCCTTGCCTGCGGCCCAGCGGACGCCGTTCTCGATCAGGTGAAAGACCGGTTGAAACGGTTTTTCCGGATGGGGGCTGTAGCAGATCACGCGACCTTTCCCGTATTCGCCACGGGCGATTGCAGTGGTTCCCGGCATCACACCCATGGGCACTCCCACAGGGACATTTTCCTTGGCCACCTCGGTTTTATAAATGGCCAATTCCTCGTAGGCGGGGAGGGTGTCATTGGTGGCACGGCCGTAGAGGGGGCCCTGACCGTAATAAACTTCCACTTCCGACTCAGGATGTCCGAGAACTTTTTGTCCCAGCGGAGTCAGCGTCAGGACCACATCTCCTTTGCCCCGTGCCCAATGGCTTCGGTCGATGACCTTGGCATTGATGAGGTTGAGAGACCAGGAGTAGTGAGAGGAGGCCAAATACGCGCCGGCGCAGACGCCGACATAGCCTCCGCCGTTTTTGACGAACTGTTGGATCGCTTCCCGGCCTGACGTTTCAAGATTTGTGGCCTGCTTGCTTCCCGAACCCCCCGGCATAATCAGAACTTTTAAGTTTGTTAGAACGCCGGATCGGATGCCGGCGGGATCCACACGTTGAACTTCAAATCCCTTTTTCGGCGTGAGGATGTTGGTGAAGACCCCCACGATTTGTGAGACCCTCGCCGGATTAGTCGAGTGGGAGTAGACGCCGATGCGTATGGGTTCAGCAGAGAAGCCGATGCAACTACTTAGGAAAAATAAGAACCAGATAATGCGACTCATAACTTTAGATAGGGACGGTAGCCCTAACCGTGTCCATGCCTAAGGCCCGAGGCGTACCTGATAAAAACGCTTCGGATACTGCGAGGCATTCGCATCGGTCCATACGAAAGGGAAGGTCGTGGGTGTTGCCGTACCAAGATTGACCCAGTTCATTAGATCTTCCGAAGCCCATACAAGGTAATCGGGGCCAAGCTGGCCATTCATGGAGAGTTGAACTTGCGGAGATGATTGTCCGTCCCCTGGGATCCACGACGTGGAAACTTGCGGAGTGGTCGCGGGGTTCACGGTCGTCTGGAAATTGAGGGTAGAGTTCAATCCTCCGGTTCCGCTTTCCGTGGCGCGGATGGCTACAGGATAGGTGACGCCCGACTGGGCGATCGTCGGTCTCCATGTAAAGGTTCCCGTCGAGGGGTTCACGGAGGAACCGGCAGGACCGGAGACAAGGGTATACCCCAGACTTGCTCCCTCCACATCGATTGCGCTGGCTTGAATGGTCAGAGAAACTCCGGGATTGATGGCGCGATCCGCCACAGAGGAAAAGACAGGGGCGTCATTCACGGGATTGATCGTAAGATAAAACCACTCGACTCCAGTTCCTCCGTCCGGGGAGGTGGCCGTCACCGTGACCATAGCGTTGGATCCCGAGGCATTGGGTTGCGGGGTAATCGTGAGGGTTCGGTTTGTGCCACTTCCTCCGAAAGACAAACCCGAGGAGCTGACAAGAGAGCTGCTGGAGGAGGTGGCTGTAAGCGTGGAGGAAAAATCACTTAGAATAAGCGAGAGAGGGGAAGTGGAATTGTCTTCGTCAATTGTTGTGTCTGAAAAACGGCTGATTGAAGGTGGGGGAGCCAGAGTATTGAGTTTCATACCCACATGGAGAGGGAAATAGAGATCCAGAGCTTCGGTTAAGGCGGAGGCGAAGTTTGCCCGGCTCGTCGAAGAGTCCCGCACTCCGGTGTAATTGCATTCGATCTGGATGGCGTTGATTGCGCCAGAGTTGGAAGCTTTGCTTCCGTAGGTTTCAATAATATAGCCCCCCGTGAAATAGCTGTTCGATACCCCGTTCGAAGTTCCCTGGTTGGGATAGGTGGTGCTGGGAACACTCGGAAAGCCGCGAGCCTGCATCAGCGTGCCAAGACTTAGATCCCCCCGGATCAGCTGATCAAAAGTAACCCGTGTTCTGATCCCCAATTCTTGAACCGACGAATCATACCGATCGCTACTGCTTAAAGTTGTTTTAAAAAGATCTGCGGTATCGGTGTTATAACCGATTTCCAGTCGTTGGATGCTGTGGCCATGACCATGGAGATCGATCAAAAGTCCACGCCCATAAGAGTCTGTGACCGCTTTTTTGGCTAGGCCAAGGAAGGTGTGATATTCATTCCAAGCAAGAATTGTATTCGTATTGCCTTGAGCTCCCTCAACGATCTCCCGGTTGCAGTCGATCTTTTGTCGGTCGACATTACAAATGATCACATGGGGATAGCGGCCATATCGGTTGAAAACCGCGGTGCGGACGGCTCGGGCAAGATTGTCGGTATTGGTGTCCGTATCGAGCGTTCCGTAGGTGCGATCCGGAAGTTCGGATGGATTTAAAGATCCTCCATGCGGCGCAGAGATAATCAGGGGCAGATTTCCAGCAATGTACTCGATGTATTGAACTCCAACGCGACCATAATAGGTGGTGCCCGGGGTGTAGCTGGAGAGGTTGGTTTGGGCGAATGACAGGCCGGATGGGCAAAGAAGAGCCAGAGAAAGAAAGATCCAAGGAAACCTTGGAAGTATTTGGGTCCAAAATCCTTTCACTCCGCCACCTGAATGAGGTCGAAAGATATGAATAGTACTTTTTAGCACGGACTCGCGGTTTTTTCAATTCCATGGGTTTTGATAGAAATCCATTCGTCATCCAATCCAGTTCGGGGTATTCCTCGGAACTCGCGAATGACCTTCTCCCTCATTGAAACCTTGGCGATTGCCGCTGGGGGAATCCTTCTCGGCAAAGGGTTAGTGCGGATTTTTCCGATTCTTCAGGAACTCTGTCTTCCGGAGCCCGTATTGGGGGGGCTTCTCCTCTGTGTTCTGTTCAGCCTGAGTGAAATGGTTGGGGCCCAACCGCTCCAGTTCGATCTTACTCTTCAGACTCCGTTGATGATCGCCTTCTTTCTTTCGATCGGGTGGATGGCTTCCTGGAAAAACCTGCGAGCGGGCGGGTCGGACGTGATCAAGTTCTTCTTCCTCTGTGGGCTGATTTTGGTTTCCCAAAACCTGATCGGAATGGGACTGGCCAAGGCGTTGGGGCAGAATCCGCTGGTGGGTGCCTTGGCCGGATCGGTTTCCCTGGCCGGGGGGCCTGGAACGGCTTTGGCCTTTGCACCGGCGTTTGAAAAGGCGGGCGTGGTGGGAGCCGGGCCGATCGGCACCGCGGCCGCCTTGGCGGGAATCATTATGGGAGGGGTGCTGGGGTCACCCTTGGCGGCTCGGCTAATCTCTCGTTTCCATCTCCACGCCGGTCCGGGCGGATCCGGAAAAAAAGCTGAAGTGATCGAAAGTCCGATCAGTCTGGCGGGTCATCCTGATATGGATATGGGCAGTCTGATGAATCATCTAAAATTCTTTTTTCTCGTGATGGCGTTGGGTGCGGTGGTGGGGCAGTGGATTCAGAAAAGTGGGATTACCCTACCGATTTATATCGGGGCGATGATCGTCGCGGCACTGCTGAGGAACTGGCACGATCTGGGTAGGGGCGGGGCGCACAAAATCAAACTCTCGCATGAGTGGATCGAGGAGCTGGGTTCCATTGCTCTTTCTTATTTCCTCGTGACGGCGACGATGACCCTGCAGTTGAAACAGCTGGCGGGGCTGGCCACCGTGCTGGTCGTCATTCTGGCGGTGCAGGCGGTTTGGATCTGGATTTTGGGTTCGTGGCTGGTGTTTCGTTTCTTCGGGAGGAATTATGATGCAGCGGTGATTGGGGCGGGTTTCACCGGTTTCATGTTGGGAACGACGGCCAACGCCATGGCGAATTTGAATGCGGTCACAAAGAGATATGGGCCGGCCCCCCGGGCTTATCTCGTGGTCCCGCTGGTGGGTGCGTGTGGAACGGATTTTGTCAATGCAGGGGTCATCACGGCGATTTTGGCATTGTTCCGTGGATAATTATTTTGTCAAACGCCATTAATAAATCATAAAATGTTGATAGAAAAGTTATTACACAAATATAGTTTAGATTACAATTCTTTGCATGCTTAAAGAATTTCCCCTTGCAAATCGGCAAAGGTGGTCTTTATTTGAATTATCAATGGGTATCAGTTCTACATTTTCGGCAAAAACATAGTTGAACAAGCGCTCATCACCATCAGTCTAAACAGGAATAACAAACATGAAAAAAATAATCTTAACATTGTTCACGGCAATTTCCCTCACCTCGGTAGCTTCCGCTCAAACGGTTACCTTGGCCTCTTATGATATTCCCGTAAGTACAACAACAATTTCGTCAGTTGCTGGAACTGCAGCATCGGGAGTTACCGCAGGCAGTATTACGATTGGCTCAGGCTTAACATTAGCCTCGAGTGCGGGCGGTTGGAGGGCCACTGGTTATAATCAAATAGGGCAGGACGCAGCGGCCTTAGCTGCGGCAAACACCGGTGGTGATTATTGGGCGTTTTCCATGAGTGCGCAGGCAAACTACACTGTAACCCTGACTGGATTTGGCTCAGTTGGTTTTGTCGGTTCAGGCACTAGCCCGAAAAACTACGCCCTGCTCTATAGTACTAGCAGCGATTTCTCGTCTCCCACCACTGTCGTAACGTCTACAATCAACCCTGGTAGCACTGCGACGATGACCACTACCGCATGGACCAGTGCCTTAGCCGCAACCCCGATCTCAATCGCTGCTGGCAACACAGCCTACTTTAGGATTGTCGGCTATGGCGCAAGTGGCACTACTGGCACGGGTGGTTTGGCTGGAGCC
>CANEUY010000031.1 GCA_947442065.1 Verrucomicrobia subdivision 6 bacterium
ACGGAACCCGAAGGAGCGCTGACTGTGGTCGCTGAGCTCCCCTGCAAAACCATCAAACCGAACCCGCCTGTGGGGGCACCTTTGGCCCCGCCGCTTTCGGCAGGATAGGCAGTCACCAGAAAAGTTTTTCCCGCAGGATCGCCACCAACCGTTCCAGAGACTCCTCCGGAAACGATGTTGATGCCTTCTGCTTTGGGAGGAGTGCTCACCAGAGCCGTACCCCGATCGAGGCGAACGGTCCGATCGTTTGGATCAAATGAGAAGGTCGAGTTATTCCCGATCCGAATCACGCTTCCGTCGGGAAATTTCAGCTCCGCCAACGATTGGCCTTGGGTGATGATTTTTCCCCCACCCGCAATCACATCCCCGACCGCAGCAGCTTCAGTTTTGTTTCCTTCGGTTTTCTGCACATCCCGCAAAATGGCCGAAACCTTCGCCTGCCCAAGCTCGGCTGCATAAAGATGGCTCGAAGCAACTGCCATGCAGGCAATTAGCCAGAACATCCGAGATAAATTCTTGAAGAGTCGCTCCATGAAAGTGGATTGCTTGGAATTTAAATAATCCCAAATTCCTTAAACCGATCTGAAGCAAATCTTCGTAAGCTCATCACCACCATATAAGTATAAGTAAGTATGGTATTGTTAATTTTGCAAATACATGAATTCGTATTTTATGTAAGTATATAACTATCAGTATTTATATATTACTCAAAAACGCGTAATTTTTCTCTCTAGACTATTTAGAAGGGAAAGTTTTTACTTATATTTCTATATATAGTCATGTTAGTAAGCTTGCCACTATATATTGTGTTTTTACACAAAATCGTCTAAATGAGCTCCCCAATGGCTCATTGGTCAAAAGCTCCGCCAACGCACAACTGTATTTTGTGCATAATCTTTTGGGGAACGGCTTTATTGTTGTTTTTCCACTTTGCTCATCCTCCATCCGCTCTTGCGCAAGCGGGTTCCGCGGCAGCGGTATCCTCACAAACACGGCAAGACATGCAGTTGCGACAGCAGGTTCAGGATGCGGACGCCAGCCAATCCCAAAATCTCGAGGAGGAAACCGTAACGGCCAAACCCCTCTCGGCTGACTTGGGCGAGGTTTCGATCATGTCGAAACCAACAGATAAACCGTGGTTCTACACGACAGTCGACTGCCAGGCCTTCTACAACAGCAACGTTCTCTACGCCGAAAGTGGCGGTCAAAAGTTCTCCGCCTGGCAGATCATCACCTCTCCTGAAATCGGATTTGCCCCGCAGATTCAGGACGAACAGTACGCGATGTTTTTCCCCAAAGCCGGATTTCGCTACCAGTTTTTCACCTACGCCACCGCCGAACCCGGCTCCCCTCCCTACAACCAGACGGGCATCTCCCAGAACAACTTCACCGTTACCGATCCTTTCGTTTCTCTGGGCTGGGCCTTTACCGAGGATCTTTTCATCTCGTTTTCCGCAGATGCGAACATTTTTATGGGTTCCGGCCGGGACCAGTCCCTCTCCCAGTATGTGAACTTCCTCGACGAATATCCCCTCGCTTGGACGGCAAGCTGGTTCCACTCCCTGGCCGATTGGAACTCTGTCTCGATCACCGGGCGGGCCTCCTACGTCATCGCCAACCCATCCAACTTTACCCGAACCGACAACAACATGACCTTCGCCTGGTCGACGAACCCCACCAAGGAAATCAGCACCCAGATTTATGCGAGTTACCGTCTATCCAAGTACACCGGCACGCAGTTGGCCGATCAGTTCAACAACGCCGACCGACTTGATTTTCAACAAACCTACGGAGCTTCCCTCACCTGGACCCCCATCGAATACGTTTCCCTTCGAGGCTTTGTCAGTTGGACAAAAAGTGACAGCAGCGTGAGTGTCGCCGAGACGGGTGACTATGAAGCGCTGAACGCCGGAACGGGAATCAACTTAATCTATAAATTCTGATGAAACTCCCCTTTTCCGCTTTTCTTTTCTGGTTCCTGCCCATGACGGCCCTCTGGTCTCAGACTCGCGAGGCCAACACAGCGGTCTCCTCGGAGGCCGTTATGGTTCAACCCAAGGTTCCCGCCCGCCTTCCAATCCCCAATGCTGCCCCGCCTTCAAAAAGCACCACGCAGCCGACCCCCTCCGGGGACACGATCGACCCCCTTCTCGATCCGAATCGCCCCAAGAATTGTCAGCTTGAGACAACGTCGGAACAGACTCTCCCGTGCGGAGAGATTTCCGTCGTTCTGCCCGCCGGAACCTACAAACAGATCACGATCGTCGAAGGGCCCGAGGGTCGAAAAGCGATCGAGGGCACGGAGCTCAAGCCCCAGGCCGTTGGACTTGGCTACATCCGTTACCAAAGCGACACAAAATTAACCGTCGGAGAAAAGGAACGTATTGGAGGAATCGATGTCGGCATCCGACCGCAGGACAATCTGCCCGTCCGGATCTGGTACAAGAAAATGTCCGAGGTGGATGACGTCACGAAGGCCTTCACTTTCATTTTCCCTCCAATGGGACTGATTGCCGGGGCCGGAGCCTGGTCCTCCGGTAATTTTTTAATCCCAGAAAAAGCACCGGTCTTCACCGAAGCTCGGGATTATTACCTCAAAACAAAAAGCTCCCCATCGGAAAGCCCTCAGGTTGCCCAACCCGCCGTCCGTCTCACCGAACCTGCCCCTGCCAGCCGGTCCGGAAGCGGTTTGCGTAGTCCCTAGCAGGATGAAGGCACGTTGACCTTTTCCTGAAATCGGGGCAACGTTTCCGTATGCAAAGAAAAATCCTATGGGTGCTTTCCGGTTTGGTCAGCGCCCTTTTGTTGGCCAATCTTCTTCTGGGTCTGATGACACGGGGGGCCATCTCCAGAATTCAATCCGTGCAAGCCCAGGTATCCAACGGGTCGCAGATGGAGATGGTTTTAAGAAATCTCAGCATCCGGCTCGCCATGGCCGGCGAAAAAGACACCGCCTTTCAGGAAATCCTGAAAAAACACGAGCTCAACGTGAAACTCGAATCTAAAACAGACGGAAAATCCAATCCATGAACGACCAAAACTCATCTTCTGAAGGTTCCTCCTGTTTCTGCGCCGGGCCCCTCCTTGTGGTGCTGGGTGCGTGGCTCCTCGTAAATCTGGTGCAGCTGCTTTCCCTGATTCAGGAAGCCCGAGCCGTCAGCGCCACGACAGCCAACGCCCAGCAGGCGATGAGCCGCTACAAACTTGTCTCCGACAAACTTGAAAACGTGGCGAAAGATCTGATCAACCTCAGCCGAACGAATTCAGAGGCGAAGGAAATCGTGACGCAATTCAACATTCAGATGAACTCCCCGGGTGCGATGCCCGCGGCTCCCGCCAAAAAATAATCCTCGAATCCAGTTTGGCTTAAAAGAGCCGGCTGTCGGATTTGAACCGACGACCAGCGGTTTACAAAACCGCTGCTCTACCACTGAGCTAAGCCGGCAATATCCCTATCTTCGTGCAGAAGGCTTTTCCTGCAAGCCCGCTCTCCGATCAAAAACCTAAACGTTGTAAGTGGATGAAGCGGTTGTTCCGCCGTGGCCGGTCCAGTTGGTGTGGAAAAACTCACCCCGGGGCTTGTCCACCCTCTCATAGGTGTGCGCTCCGAAGTAGTCCCGCTGCGCCTGAAGCAGATTGGCCGGCAACACCGCGTTCCGGTAGCTGTCAAAGAAGGCCAAGGCCGTGCTGAAAGCGGGAACAGGAATTCCGCGCTTTGCAGCAGCCGCCACCACGTTCCGCCACCCCTTCTGCGACTTCTTCACCTCTCCACGGAAGTAATCGTCGAGGAGCAGATTGTTCAATTTTGGATTCTTGTCATACGCCTCTTTGATCTTTCCAAGGAAACGCGAACGGATGATGCAGCCTCCGCGCCACATCAGGGCGATACCGCCGTAGTTGAGGTTCCACTTGTACTCCTTCGCCGCCGCCCTCATGAGCATGTACCCTTGGGCGTAGCTCACGATCTTGGAGGCATACAAGGCATCCCGAATATCCGCGATAAAGGCCTTCTTCTTTTGCGGATCCTTCGCCACAGGCAAAAGGGGTTTTGGGCCTTTCAGCTTCTTCGCCGCCGCCACCCGCTCATCCTTCAGCGCCGAAACACAACGTGCGTACACCGCCTCCGCCATCAGGGTGATCGGAATCCCGAGATCCTGGGAATTGATCACGGTCCATTTTCCCGTCCCCTTCTGTCCTGCGGTATCGAGAATTTTGTCCACCAGTGGAGATCCGTCGGCATCTTTCTTGGCCAGAATATCCCGGGAGATTTCGATCAGATAACTGTCCAACTCCCCCTTGTTCCATTCGGCAAAAACCTGATGCATCTCATCCGCGGTCATACCCAGACCGTTTTTCATCAGGTTATAGGCCTCGCAGATCAGCTGCATGTCCCCATATTCGATTCCGTTGTGAACCATCTTTACGTAATGACCCGCACCCTGCTCCCCCACCCAATCACAGCAGGGAGTCCCCCCGTCCACCTTGGCGGAGATATCTTGGAAAATCTTTTTCACAAACGGCCAAGCGGCAGGCGATCCACCCGGCATGATGCTGGGCCCGCGACGGGCTCCCTCTTCACCCCCGGAAACTCCGGTTCCGATATAGAGAAGACCTTTCGCTTCCACCTCTTTTTGACGGCGGTTGGTGTCGTCGAAAAGTGAGTTTCCACCGTCGATGATAATGTCCCCCTTCTCCATGACAGGGAGAAGCTCCTGAATGAAATCATCCACCGGCTTGCCGGCCTTGACCAAAAGCATCACTCGGCGGGGTTTCTTGAGCTTCGACACCATCTCGGCGATCGAGTGGGCTCCTTGAACTTTGGTTCCTTTGGCTTCCTTGGCCAAAAAGTCGTCCACTTTCGAAACGGTCCGGTTGAACGCCACAATCGTGTATCCGTGGTCGTTCATGTTAAGAATGAGGTTCTGCCCCATCACAGCCAGCCCGATCAGGGCCAGATCACCTTGCGGTTCGTTTGCCATAAATTAACGCTGAATCCGGGCGGACCCCCCCTGAGCGAAAGCCTTCACCTGGTCGACCGTGGCCATGGTGGTATCGCCTGGGAAGGTCGTGAGCAATGCTCCGTGTGCCCAGCCCAGCTTTACCGCATCATCCGGTTCGGCTCCGGAAAGGAGTCCGTAAATAAACCCACCTGCAAATCCGTCTCCACCACCGACCCGGTCGATCACGTCCAACTCACAGGTCGGGGCCTGATGCGTCGTCCCATGGATCCAAGCCACCGCGCTCCAGCTGTGATGATTCGTGGTGTGCACTTCCCGCAAGGTCGTGGCCACCGCCTGAACATGCGGATGCTTCTTGGTGACGTTTTTCATCATGCTGAGGAAGGCCGAGGGATCTAATTTCGATTTCGAATGAACATCGGGGCCAGGAATTCCGAGGCCCATCTGCAGATCCTCCTCATTTCCGACCAGCACATCGACGTTCTTCACGATCTTATCAAGTATCGCCACAGCCCGATCGTGTCCGCCTTGGATGTTCCAAAGCTTCGCCCGGTAGTTGAGATCGAACGAGGTGGTAGCCCCTGCGGCTTTGGCCGCCTGCATCGCCTCAATGATCAGCTCGGGGGTGGTCTGCGAAAGAGCGGCAAAAATCCCGCCGCTATGAAACCAGCGCACCCCTTCCCCAAAAATCTTTTTCCAATCGAAATCGCCTGGCTTCAAAAGCCCGGCTGCTTCGTTGCAACGGTTGTAGAACACCACCGGAGCGCGCACTCCGTGCCCCTGATCACTGTAAACCGCCGCCATGTTGGGGCCGTTCACGCCGTCGTGCTTAAATTTTTTATAAAAGGGCCGAACCCCCATTGCGCGGACTCGCTCGGCAATCAGATCCCCGATCGGATATTCGACCATGGCCGAGGCGATTCCTGTGCGCATTCCAAAACAGTCGGCCAAATTGGCCGCCACATTGAATTCTCCTCCGCTGACATGGATCTTGCACTCTGTGGCTTTCCGAAAAGGAATGATCCCGGGATCCAACCGATGAACCAAGGCCCCGAGAGAAAGAAAATCCAGCGCCCCGTCTGATTTGATCTTCATTTTTGTACTCATGAATGCTTTGGAAACTAGAGCGGGGACGCCTTTTTGTTAAGAAGAATGTTCATCCTCAAGACGATACAGATTCTCTCCGGCCTTCGGGACGAACAAAATCCCCTCGTCTTCCCGATTGGCAAAATCCTCTTTGCGGATCGTTTTGGGATCCCGATAGCCCAGATTGATCTCCCGACAAACCTCCTCGGGGATTCCGGTGGCCAGGATCACACGGGCGCGTGGCTTCTCGACTCCGTTGTCATAGCTTCCCCCGCCATGAACATGGGTGGAGTGGGCCAGCACACCCCAGGACTCATCCTTGAACTTGTCCCACTGCTTGAGGAAATAGTCCCGGCAGTGATACCCGATCCGGCGGATCAACTTCCCGTGTGTGATCGACACTTCGGTCAGATGCGGCGCGTAAATAATCAACTCCCCGCCATCCGCCAACACCGGTTCCAGTTTGTACATGCACTTCCCCGCGACCCAGAGCTCGTCGTACATCTCAGGGGCACAGGAGAGGATCTGGCGGAACGGCTTTTGTTTCCGAATGATGTGAAGCTTTTCCGAAAGATCGGCCGCTTTTTCCCATGCCGACTCCGGCGTCCCGACAAATAGACCCGCCAACGAGGCGTCCGGCCTCACTACCATCGAGACACACCATTTCCGCGTTTTGACCAAAGCAGCCGCCCGGTCGACCACCTTCCGAACCGGTGTCCACTTCTTCCCAATGATTCCCGGATTGGTCACGACCGCCCCGAGCCAATGAAAGAAGTTCAAGACCTCGGGACCACTGATCCCCGGGAAGAGATACTTGTTGCCACCGGAAAAGCCAACAACTTCATGGGGAAACGTGGGTCCGAGGATCACAAGATCGTCGTACTCCAACGCAGCGCGGTTGATCCGAACCTTCACCTCCATCTCAAAGAGACCACCGGTCAGTTCGCGGATTTCACTGGAGGGAATCTTCCCAATCTCGACCAAGGCCTGGTCATCATCCCAGGCATGATTCAGAAGCCGGACCTTGGGATAGGATTCTTCCTTTTCGGCCAAGGTCAGATCCAACCGATGAGAAATTGCTTCCTGACTCATCGGCGGATGGGTTCCCAGTGCCACCATCACATCGATCTGCTTCGCCACCGATCCTAACAAGGCGTGAGCCTCCTTGAACATCTGCCCGACCGGCGCCGTCCGGGTATGATCAGGAACGATCAATAGAACTTTTCGATTCTTGAATTCTCCTTGCGGCAAGCCTGCCCGGAGGACTTGTTTCACTTCCTCGGGAGAAAGGGATATATCGGCCATCAGATCGTCTGGGAAAGGAAGCCGCCATCCACACGCAGGTCGATGCCGGTCACAAATCCGCTTGCCTTCGGACTAGCCAGAAAGACCGCCGCTCCGATCAGTTCGCTCGGCTCACCAAAACGGCCCATCGGGGTATGCCCAAGAATCGACTTCGCCCGATCGGTGGGTGCGCCGTCTTCCTTGAAAAGGAGTTTCCGGTTTTGATCGGCGGGAAAAAAACCTGGAGTGATGGTGTTGACCCGGATTCCGTGCGGAGCCCATTCCCGGGCCAAAAACTGGGTCAGACTGATCACCGCTGCCTTGGCGGCCGAATAGGCCACCACCTTGGAAAGAGGAATATGGGCCGAAACGCTTGCGATATTGATGATGCTGCCCTTTTTCCTCTTCAGCATTCCCACGCCGAAGATTTGACAGGGTAAAAGGGCCCCTCCGACAAGATTGAGGTCAAAATTCTCCTTCCAGGCCGAAAGGGCAAGTTGAGTGATCGGGTTCTCTGGAGTAACTACCGCCGCCGGTTGGTTTCCTCCAGCGGCATTGACCAAAATGCTGGTTGGTCCTAGTTCATTTTCCACTTTCTGCTCCGCCTGCTCGAGAGCTTTTGGATCCAAGGCATCGACAGACAGGAAAATAGACTGCCCATGCTTCGAAAGTTCCTTGGCCTTAGCCTCCCCCCTTTCCTTGTTTCTTCCCAAAATGGCGATCTTGGCACCGGCTTCGGCCAATCCCTCTGCCATCGCTCCGCCGAGGCCTCCGGTCCCCCCAATGACGACCGCCACTTCTCCTTTTAAGTCAAAACGATTGGCCAATGACATAAAACCACCTTAAATGAAAACCCACCGAACGCACGGCGATTTCGAAACGCTTCTTACGCTTTCCCGGACTCCATCCCAAAGTAAGCTTCGGCATTCCGGAAACAGATATCCCGGACCATCGCCTCGAGGAGTTTCATATCCTTGGGCAACGTCCCGTTTTCCACTTCTTCGCCCAAAATCTGGCAAAGCAACCTACGGAAATATTCATGCCGGGGATAGGAGAGGAAACTTCGTGAATCAGTCAGCATCCCGACAAAGTTGGCCAGCAGGCCCAAACTGGAAAGCGCGTTGATCTGCCACTTCATCCCTTCGAGTTGATCCAAAAACCACCAACCGCTTCCAAACTGGATCTTTCCCCTGACCCCTTCCCCCTGAAAACTTCCGCAAAGGGTGGCCACCGCATAATTGTCGGCTGGGTTGAGATTATAGAGGACCATCTTGGGGAGGCTTCCCCGACTTGCCAACTCGTCCATGTACCCTGTCAAACGATCGATCTGCGGCCAGTCACCGATCGAATCAAAGCCGGTGTCCGGCCCCAAATCACGGAACCCCTTCGAATTGCCGTTCCGGAGGGCGCCAAAATGGATCTGCTTCGTCCAACCCCTTCTCGCATCCAATTCGCCGAAATAGACCATCAGAAAACCTTTGTAGGCTTCTGCCTCTTCCGGAGTGGGACTTTCCCCTTTCCGGGCGGCTGTGTAGATCCGGGTCGCCAGCTCGCGGGTTCCACCGCGGCCAAACGTCTGGTTCATCCCATGATCTGAAATCCGGCTTCCCAACTGGTGGAAAAACTCATGTCTTTGATCCAAGGCCTTGAGGAATCCGTGGAAAGAGGAGCAGTCGACCCCTGAGGTTTTTTCCAAACGTTGGACCCAAGCCGAAAAAATCGAAGGCTGATCGACCAGCAACGCCTTGTCTGGACGGAAGGTTGGATAAACCCGGGTTCCGATCCCGCTCTTTCGGATTTTCTGATGATCCGTCAAATCGTCACAAGGATCATCCGTCGTGCCCACGACCCTAACCTGGAACTGCTTGAGAATCTTCTGAGCCGAAAGACTCTTCAGCTTGTCGTTGGCTTTCGCCCAGATTTTCGGTGCGGTTGTTTCATTCAATATCTCCTTGATGCCGAAGACTCGGTCGAGCTCGAGATGGGTCCAATGCCAGAGGGGATTTCTCAGCAGTCGGGGCATCGTCCGGGCAAAGGCGAGGAACTTCTCATAAGGCTTGGCACTTCCCGTAATGTGGCTTTCGGGCACCCCGTTCGCACGCATGGCCCTCCACTTGTAGTGATCCCCTCCCAGCCAGATTTCAGCCAGATCGGACCACTTCTTGTCCTCGGCAATCTCCTTGGGCGAAAGGTGGCAGTGATAATCGTAAATCGGCTCTTGCGCAGCGGTCGCGTACAGCTTTTGAGCTGTCTTGGTTCGCAAAAGAAAATCTGTCGGCGTTACAGGGTTCTTGATGGGGTTTGATTTAGGCAAGACCCGATCATTCAAACGAAACATACTTTCATCAAACAAAATCAGCATAAAAGAGAGATGAAAACACAAGTTTGCACAATATTCTTTACTTCATGCATCCTTGTGCAGATATCTTTCAAATGCTCCGCGTAACCCTTACCGATGTAGCTAAAGAAGCGGGGGTTCATCATTCGACTGTCTCCAGGGCTCTCCGAAACCACCCGGGAATACCCGCTTCTACTCGTGACCGAGTTCGCCAGATCGCGGAAAAAATAGGCTACATACCCGACCCGAATTTGTCGGCCTTGGCCGCCTACAAAAAAACAAAGAAAAAGCATGGATTTCTAACAAATTTAGCCTGGATCACAAACTTCCCGACCGAGACAGGTTGGAGCTCGAACCCCCATTTTGTTGCCTACCATAAGGGCGCAAAGCAAAGAGCCACCGAATTAGGCTATGGCTTGGAAGAGTTTTGGTTGGCCGGTTCAATCCAAGCTGGGAAGTCTCCGACAAAGATTCTTCGCGCCCGGGGAATTTGCGGCCTGCTCTTTTGCCCCCAGACGGATCCAGGGATTCAACTCGATCTCGAATGGAATTATTTCACCCCTGTCTCGCTCGGCTACACCGTTGCCGCTACGCCGCTGCATAATGCAGCTTTGGACCATTTTGCCTCAATCCAACTGCTCGTGAGGGAACTTTATGGATTGGGATATCGGCGCCCGTGCCTTGTTCTTCCGGTCAAGGCAGATGCCCGGATGAACATCTCGTGGTCGGCCGGTTACACCAGCGTAGCCCAAGAGCTTTCCATTTTCGAATGCCCCCCGGTTCATTTAGATGAGGAAGAAATGGTCGATACCGTAAAGAAAACAAAACCCGATGTCTTGCTCACCACCCGAGGTTTTGCGCAGTACGCACGCGAACACCTTCCCCCATCCGGTGTTCGAATTCCTGAAGATATGGGTTTAGCCGCGATCGATTGTTCCTCCCAGGACATCGGAATGGGAGGAATCCTGGAACTGGGTGAACAAATCGGAGGCATTGGCCTCGACATGGTCAATACCATGCTTCAGCAGGGAGAGAGAGGGCTTCCGAAATATCCAAAGCACATACTGATCCGAGGGGAATTCCAGATGGGCACCACCCTACAACGAACCCAGGGACTTCCTGCCCCGAAGACCCTCACCGCATAAGACGCCACACCCAGCAAGCCTGGCGTTCCTCTTTCAAGGGCGACTTGTGGCGCCCTCATCAGCAAAATTCAACGCACAGCCCACCGTCGGGCCTGATGGGCAAGCCATAACGGTCGCAGGGGAATGCGCCAAGATGGCGAAACAACCCCCCTTAAATTGCCCGAAAAGGAATCGGCAGAGTTCGTCTTTTTCCTGAATAATTGACGAGGAGCGCTACTCCTGGGTTTTGACTGACGCGTCAACAGGAGCCGCAGTCTTGGTCGCGTCGATTTTAGCTGCAGTGGCAAAGTCGGTGGTCTTGGGGGCCACCGAAGCAATCCAGCCTTTTTGGAGATCTGTGATCCCTTTGGCTTCCCCATTGACCGTGACTTTGGTCTCGGCATCAATCAGAAAGGCGGTGGAAGCCTCAGCACCCTTGGCTTTGACTGTAATCTTTTTGCCGGAAATATAACCGAGTTTTCCAGTGACTGTCTCCGCAGTCGAATTTGTTACGGCAGGCTTTTTGATTTTGGCAGGTGCCGGAGCCTCTTGAGCGATCCCCAGACAAGCTCCGAGGAGCATAAGGAGGGTTAAGGAGATGAGTTTTTTCATAAATGATTCCTTTCTTGGTAAGAGCTGATTCTTTCCAGACTGGCTGCGAGATACAATTTGTTTTTACGAATTTCGAATGCGCACGGGCTCCAACCTCGGATTCAAAACCTGGAGAAGAATCAAAGAAAACAGATAAGCCCCCGCACAAAAAGCAAAAAGGATCCCGTACCCCGCCGCTACGTTACCGGATGCCTTATAGGAATCGAGGAGCATGCCGGTCACGATTGGAAAGAGCATCCCCCCCAATGCTCCTGCCATTCCGCCAATGCCAATCACCGAAGCGACAGCCTGCTTGGGAAAGGAGTCGGAGACAGTGGTGAATAGATTGGCCGAAAACGCCTGATGAGCCGCCCCCGCGAGACCGATCAGCAAAACGGCCCCCCAATCCGACGCACCCGTCACAGCTAAAATGGGCACGACGCACAGTGCAAACAGGAACATCCCCCCCTTCCGCGCATGATTGATCGTCCAACCTCGCTTGGCCAAATATCCCGTAATCCATCCACCCGCAATACTTAGAACGGTGACGATGGAATAGATGGTAACGAGAAGAACCCAGCTCTTTTTGATGTCTAATCCACGGGTCTGCTTGAAGAAATCCGGCAGCCAGATCAAAAAGAACCACCAAACCGGATCCGTGATCAGCTTGGGCAAAACAAAACCCCATGTTTGCCGATATCCCAGAAGTTGACCCCACGGAATCTTCTGCGACTGCGCCTCTGCTCCATCGGACTGGATCCAAGCCAGTTCCTCCCTGGAAAGGGAAGGCTTCTTGTCGGGAGTCTCAAACCAGGGCATCCAGAGAAACAGCCATAGAAAACCAACAGCTCCCGCCGCGAGAAAGGCAGAATGCCAACCAAAGTTAAGCGCCAACCAGGGAACAATCGCAGGAGCCAAAATGGCTCCGACGTTGGCCCCTGAATTAAAAAGACTCGTAGCCAGCGCACGCTCCTTTTTTGGAAACCAAAGGGCGGTGGCTTTGATGGCCGCGGGAAAGTTCCCCCCCTCCCCAAGACCGAGAGCCACCCTCGCCCAAAGAAAACCCCCGACACTCCCGACCAAGGCGTGCCCCATGGCGGCTAGACTCCACGCCGCAATCGAAATGGCGTAGCCGATTTTTGTTCCGTACTTGTCAATCAACCAACCAAAGATCAACAAACTCAACCCGTAGGCGCCCTGAAAGGCGGAGTTCACCATACCAAACTCCGCATTGGTCCAGTGAAGTTGATCATCGAGGATCGGCTTGAGGAGAGAGAGAATCTGCCGGTCGATATAGTTGATGGTGGTGGCAAAAAACAGAAGGGCACATACCGCCCAACGATGTCCGATAAGCTTTGCGATCTGATTCATTGATTTGGTTTCTTTCCCCAAACTTTTTCGATTGCGGGTTTCAGAAGAGTGGCCATCTGATGGTACCCCTCGACGTTCAAATGCAG
>CANEUY010000032.1 GCA_947442065.1 Verrucomicrobia subdivision 6 bacterium
TTCCCTCAACGCGGCGGCGATCCGGACGGCCGTCGGCCGATGGGCCGCCCATAAATTGGGATGGTAGGGAATCGGCGTGTCCTTCGCATTCAACCTCTGCGGAGGGGCATCCAGCAGTTCAAACCCCTCGGAAGCCACCCTCGCCACGACTTCTGCCGAAGCCCCACCCCAAGGCCACGATTCTCCGACCGCCAGCAATCGTCCGGTGCGTGCCACGCTTGCCAAAATCGTGTCTGTATCGAGGGGCTTCACCGTCCGCAGATCCACCACTTCAATCTCATGGCCCTCTCCCGCCAGTTCTTCCGCCGCCGCCAAAGCCTCGTGCACCATCGCACTATAGGCCACACAGGTCACATCCCGACCTGGACGCGCGACGTGCGCACGGAATGCCGGAACCGCCTCAGAGGGCAGGGCCTCCGCCTTGAGGTGGTAATACAGCAGTTTGTGCTCACAAAAGACCACGGGATCCTCCATGCCGATCGCTTCGAGCAGCATGCTGTAGGCGTCCTCCACCGTGGCGGGCGTCATCACCACCAAACCCGGATAGTGCGAGTAAATCGTTTCCATCGACTGACTGTGAAACGGCCCGCTCCCGGGAGTTCCGCCGGACGGCAACCGCAACACCATCGGGCAGGGCCGCCCCGTCCGCCAATACGTCGTGGCCGCATGATTCAGCATCTGGTTCAGACCCACGGTGGAAAAATCGGCAAACTGCATCTCGACCACCGGCTTCATTCCCTCCATCGCCGCCCCGACCGCCAAGCCCACCATGGCATCCTCGGAAATGGGCGAATCAATCACCCTGCCCGGATATTTTTCGGCCAGATTTTTGGTCGCCTTGAAGGCTCCACCGAATTTCCCGACATCCTGTCCATAGATGAAAACACTCGGATCATCCCGCAACGCTTTCTCTTGGGCGGCCCGGATCGCATCCAAATAGGTGACGCTCATTCCTGGACCCACGCCTCCGCCGCCCCCTGAGTCCGGGTGGCCCGCCAATCCTCCTCGAAGGGATCAGGTACCGGCTCCTCGGACGCCTTCTTGACCGCCTCCTCCACTTCCTGATGGGCCGCGTCCTTCCACTTGTCCCAATCTTTTTCCATTCCTCGATCTTGCATCATTTTCTCCATCACGCTCAGGCAGTCCCTGCCCCTTTCGGAATTTTTCAGGTCTTTTTCGACATACAACCCATCGTCATGCTCCCCGTGACCGCAGAGCCTCAACAACCTTCCGACGACCAATTGGGGACCCGATCCCTCCCTGGCTTTTTGCACCGCCCGGCCAAGAACATTCAGACAAGCCTCCGGATCGGTTCCGTCCACCCCTTCGCCTTCGATCCCATATCCTTTCGCCCGGTCCAGTAGATCGGCACAGGCAAACTGCCGGTCCTTGGGGGTCGAATAGGCATAGGCGTTGTCGGCCACAACCACCACCAAGGGCAATTTTTCCACGGCAGCCACATTCAGCCCTTCATGAAAGGAGCCGGTGGAAGTCGCACCGTCCCCGAGACAGGTCAGTCCCACACTCCCTTTCTCTTTTTTCATTCTTTTGGCCAACAGAACCCCCGCCGTGGCCGAAACCATCGCACCCAGGTGACTGATCATCGGCAGAATCCCGCGGGTAAGATCCCCACGGTGAATATTCCCATCCCGCCCCCTCATCGGCCCCAGCCGCGATCCCAGATAAGTGCGCATCACATCGATCAAGGGTTCCCCGAAGGCGAGTCGTCCTGCCATGTCACGGATCAAAGGAGCAAAGACATCCCCCTTCCGCAAAGCCACCCCGCCAGCCGCACTCAAAGCCTCCTGCCCTCGCCCAAGATAGACGCCCCCCACAATCCGTCCCGCCCGATAAAGACTTGCCAGTTTGTCTTCGGCAAAACGGGCACGAAGCATGGCCCGCCCGAAATTTTCCCAAGAATCATGAGGGGAGGCTGAAGTAGCCCGCTTCACCGCCCCAGCTGTACGGGTGGCCATGGCCTTAAATTACCCGCTTCCTTTCTTTCGCCAAGCTTACGACCCCTTAAATCGCCCAATTCGCGTACATCTTTTCCATCGCCCGACGCAATCCAGCCGCCGTGCGGGGTTCCGAAAAAACGCCCTGATACATCGGCAATCTCTCAAGCAAACGCACAAGTCTCCGGGCTAGGGATTCCATCATCTGTTCCTGAAACCTGCCCTTCACTCCCCGCCCGCCGACCAACATCGCCTTCACCTGAACCGAAGGAACCAGCAGGGCCGCCACATTGCCCTCTGCCACCGCCGTGGCCGAGCGACGTCGACCGGTCAAAATCGAAAGTTCCCCCAGAATATCCCCCGGCCCCAACCTCGCCAAAAGCAAGGGATCCCGTCCTCGAATCCTCTTCTCCACCCTTACCTTTCCGGATAAAATCACGAAAAGTTCACGTGCCGAACCCCCCTCCAAAACCATGACCTCTCCTTTTTTGAAAATCTTTTTTCTGGCTCCTGGAAAGATCCGGATCCAGGCGGCGGGCTTCATCTTCATCCCCTGATTTCTAGACGAGTTTCCGGTGTTCCACCAGTCTCCACGATGATCTCTTCATCCCCCGGCACCCGCGAGCGCAGCCTGCAACATGCCCTCCTCTTTTGCCTGCTCGATCTTTGCCTCATGGGAACGGCCGCTTACTTTTCAAGCTCGGTCACGATTCTGGGGGATGTCCTGAAGGAGTTTACCGACTTTCTCTCCGTTCTGGCCGCCGTCCTCACCATCCGCGCCGTCCGTCGATCCCCCGACCATCAGTTCACCTACGGGATCGGAAAACTGGAAAATCTGGCCAGTCTCACGATCGGCGTGGCCATGCTCGCTTCCGCTCTCTTCATCACCTGGAGGGCAACCCACCATTTGCATGAAGCAAGAGTGGCTCATGGAACCCTTCCCGGAATTTTGATTTTTGCACTCTATAGCATCATTGGTTACGGAATCTGTTTCCGAACCCGCCGCCTGGCCCGGAAACAGGCCTCCATCATCATGGAATCCCAGGCTCGCCTCTGGTTTTCCAAGGCCAGCTTCGATGCCGTGATGGGCTCCGCGCTCTTGGTGGCCTACTTTTTTCAAACGGAATCATGGAGTTGGTATCTGGATCCCCTTGCTTCTTTGCTCGGCGTCCTTTTCATGATCCATGCCGCTTGGGGCATGACCTCCTCCTCCGTTGTGGATCTGCTCGACGCGACTGTGGAGGAAACCACCCAACTCCGCATCCTGCGCCAACTTGTCCAACGTTTGGACGATTACGAACGGCTGCATAAAATCCGCACCCGTCGCTCCGGACCCCATGTCTACGTGGAAATCTTTCTCGAGTTTGACCCCCTTCTTTTGATGGGGGAGGTGCAAAGACGGATCGATGCCATCCGCGGGGATTTGGAGGGGGCAGTTCCCGGTTCGGATGTGTCCATCCGGCCGACGACGACTCCGCCGGCCTAAAGGTTATTTCTTCCGGGTCTTGGCCCTGGCCCGACCCCGCGTGAGCCATCCGGATTCAAAATAATCCCGTAAACCGTCCTCCAGACTGTACTTGGGCCGGATTCCCAAATCCCGCTGGGTTGCCGACATGTCCGCCTCCGTATGGGGCTGATAAAAGGGATAGGGACACGGGAAATACTCCGGCTTGAATTTCGTCCCTAGCACCCCATTCAATCCCTCCACCATTTCATTAAAACTTCGCGGTTCGCCCGACCCCGCATTCCACACCCCCGTTTTTCCCGATTTCATCGCCGCCACGGTCATGGAAACGATGTCTTTCACGTAAACAAAATCCCGCTTCTGCTCGCCGTTCTTGAAAATTCTCGGCCGTTTTCCGAGAAGCATCTGCCCGGCCAGATGCCAAGCCATGCTCGCGGGCACCCCTTTGTGCCCCTCGCGGGGTCCGTACACATTGAAATACCGGAGCCCGGCAATCTTCCATGAGGGTTCTTCTTCCCGAATCTTCCGGGCCAGATTCTCCAACTGAACTTTGGAAAAAGCGTAGGCGTTCGCCGGTGCCAAAGGATCCCCGATCCGGTTTACCCCCGCCCGGATCCCATAAGTCGCGGCGCTGGAGGCATACACAACCGGAGTCTTTTCCGGGCGGAGATAGTCGAGCAACCGACGGAATCCCTCGACATTGTCATGCGTCTGAATTTTTTGATCCTGCAGGGTGGTGTCCGTGATCGAAGCCAGATGAAACATCGCATCCGGCCTTCTCCCACGAAACTCCGCATCCCAATCCAACCGGGAAATGTCCGCCGCCACAAAATCGCCCCGATACCCCTCCAGGTTGGGAAAGGATCCGCTCCGGAAATCATCCAAAACCGTAAGCGAGGCTTCCGGAAACTCCTCTTGGAGACGTAAAACCAGATTCGATCCGATAAAACCACCCCCTCCCGTGATCCAGATATGTTTCATAGTTTTTAATGTTATATAGATAAAAAGTATTCCCAAACAGAAAATTCGTGTTTACATATCTGCCGCCAAACGAAAATACTCTCCCCCATGACGCTACACATGATCAACTTAAGAAAGCCGCAAGAGACAAATCGTCTCCTGGCGGGCCTCCTTGGTTTGGTCCTGATTTTCCCTTGGGTGAGCACAGGTAGGTCGGGCACAACGATGAACGACTCCGGCGCCCAAGCCCCGGTTTCCGATTCTTCCCGCCTCTTTGGCGAGGATGTGGTCAGTCTATCGGCCGAAACAGCCGGTCTCTTTTCCATCAACAACTCGAACAATTATCGGTATCTCCCCCAACTCATCACCGTGGGCTGGCAGTTGGATCAAATCGGAAATGAAGGCTGGAACCGCGGCAATACCGAATTCCTCTTCAGTGGCATGTACGCCCCGGTCATTCACGGACCCAATCCTTGGTTCACCGGTGGCCTCTTTGGCCCGCGCTACAACTTCATCCAGGAAGGCTGGCCCGTTGTCCCTTACCTCGAATCCAGGGTCGGTTTTATTTTCACGGATGCCACCGGTGCCCCCAATTCCCAAGGACAGGACTTCTGCTTCAGTTTCACGGTCGGAACAGGAGTGAGAATCCCGGTCATGGATCAACTCTCCGTCAACCTCGGCATCCTTTACCAACACATCTCCAACGGCGGCCTCTCCGAACCGGATCAAGAAAATGTCGGACTCGACTCCATCGGGCCCACTCTCTCGGTCACCTGGGCATTTTAATCCGACTATTGCCCCCCAGTTGGGCAATCTTCCCGACCTACAACACTTCCAAAGATAGGGGGTTTTCCCCAACTTATTCACATATCACATAGGAATGCCGAAATCTCTGTTCGTTAGATAGATAGTGTTCATTAAATTACTTGGAATATTGGTTTTCTTACAACTTATCCACATGTAGGATTTACCCCCATCCATGCTCGAAACTCGTGATCTCCATAAATCGTATGAAGCTGGCGAAGCCCGTGTAGATGCCTTGCGTGGCATCACCCTGAAAATTCTCCCCGGCGAAATCGTTTCCATCACGGGACCTAGCGGTTGCGGGAAAAGCACTCTCCTCCATATCCTCGGCGCCCTCGACACCCCCACCTCAGGCCAAGCCTACCTCGAAGGCCACCCACTCCACTCTCTCAGCGACGACAAACTCACCGCACTCCGACGCCTCAAAATCGGCTTCGTTTTTCAATTCTTCCACCTTCTCCCCACCCTCACGGTTGAAGAAAACATTCTCCTTCCCCTCCTCTTATCCGGCCGGGTCAACTCCCCGGCCCGGACCCGTGCCCGTGAACTCCTCGCCACCGTCGGCCTGAGCGATCGCTCTCACCACCGGCCCCATCAACTTTCAGGAGGCCAACTCCAACGAGCCGCCTTGGCTCGAGCCCTCATCCACCAACCCTCGATCCTTCTCGCCGACGAACCCACCGGCAACTTGGATTCCACCTCGAGCTCCATGGTGATCGATCTGATCACCCGCCTCGCCCGCCAGGAAAAAACCACCGTTGTCCTCGTAACCCACAGCGAAGAAATTGCCCGGACCGCAGATCGCCGGATTGCTCTGGTCGACGGGCGCATCCAGTCCTGATCTTGAACTGGTTCCCCACCCTCCGCGTCTTCCTTTCTCACGGGGGCCGTGATTTTTTCCGGCATAAAACCCTTTCTCTTCTCAACCTCCTCGCGCTCACCGTCGGTGTCGCCGCCATCGTCGCAATTCAAACCGTGAACGAAACCGCCCTCCGCTCGTTCCGCGCCTCCCTCGACCTCGTGGCCGGCCGCCCCGATTTCACCATTGAAGGCCAGGGCTTCCGCCTCCCCGAAAAACTCATCCTCCTTCTCCGGAACGACCCCGCTGTGCGGGAAGTCACCCCAACGATCCAACTCGTCGCCTCCCTGCCGGATCATCCCGGGGAATTCCTCCACCTCGTGGGCGTTGACCCATTTTCCAACCAGGAACTCGTAACCTACCACCTCGAGGACGCCCTCCGCTCCCCTACCGACGCCATCGCCTTTGTCTCGGAATCGGACACGATCGCCCTAACGCGACCTCTCGCCGACCGTCTTCACCTTCGCCCGGGAGACACTCTCCGGGCCGTTTCCGCCGGCCATCAGGCCAACCTTCGCGTCCGCTTCATGCTCGAACCCTCTTCCGATCTGCTGGGTGCTGACGATCACTTGGCCATCGCCGATATCGCCACCGTTCAGTCCTCCTTCGGTTTGGGGGGCCAGATCGACCGCATCGAAGCCCTCCTACGACCCGATGCATCGGGGAAAATAACCGCGGTTCGCTCCTCCCTCCTCGAACGCCTCGCCCCCAACCTCCCCGCTCACGCCCGGGCCGGTTCCCCCGAACGCAGGGGACAGGAAGTGGAAAAAATGCTCGGTGCCTTTCAACTCAACCTCACCGCCCTTTCCCTGATCGCCTTGGTCGTCGGCATGTTTCTCGTCACCAATACCGTGGCCGCGAATGTCGCCCGCCGACGTGCCGAACTCGGCCTCCTCCGCTCTCTCGGGCTGGACCGACGTTCCGTCATCATTCTCATCGTCGGCGAATCCCTCCTCCTCGCCCTACTAGGCGCCGGCTTGGGAATTTTTCTGGGTCTTCAAGTCGCACGCATCCTTCTGCAATCCGTCTCTTCCACCGTCACCTCCCACTATGTTCTCCTCTCCATGAAGGACATCATCGTCAATCCATGGAGTCTCCTGGGCGCCGGACTGGCCGGCCTACTTGCCGCCGGACTGGCCGCTTGGTGGCCGGCCCGGGAAGCCTCCCTCGTTTCGCCGATGGATGCCCTTCAACCCGGCAACTCCGCCGATCGGGCCTCCTCCCCACAATCCCCCTTTCTTCGCGCCTCCCTCCTCTGCCTGTTCTTCACCCTTCTCTTTTCCGCCACCGCCCTTTACGCCCGCATTCCACGGACCGGTTTTCTTGCGGCCCTCGGCATTCTTCTCGCCGCCGCCTTTCTTGCTCCGGTTTTCGGCCGACTCCTCGGAGGTCTTCCCTCCCCCCCCATCGCCTCGGGCAAACTCGCACACTCCGCTTTCCTCCGCGGTCTGCACCGCCACGGCCTGGCGGCCGCTGCCCTCTCCGTCGCCGTTGCGATGGCGATCGGCGTCACGATCATGGTCCACAGCTTTCGTGCCACCGTCGACCAGTGGATTGGGGAAAGCATCAAGGCCGACCTCTTTATCGCCCCCTCGACCAACCTGATCGCCGGCGCACTCGAACCTCTCGATCCGCAGGCCGAAACCCTCGCCCTAGCCACTCCCGGGGTGCGCGCCGTCGGCACCTACCGGGAAATCCGCCTCTTCCTCAATGGAACCCCGGCCAAACTTGCCGCCTGCCGACTCGAAATTCTTCGGGCCTACAACCCCTTGACGTTTCTCTCCACCCTGCCCGGCGATCCCTATGAACTCTGCCAAAAGGGAGATTTCGCGATCATCTCGGAAAACTTCGCCCGCCGGCGCCAAATCAAACCCGGGGATACCGTCTTCCTTCCCACCCCAACAGGAACTCACCCGCTCCAAGTCGCCGCCATCTTCCGGGACTACACTTCCGAATCCGGCCTCCTTCTTCTCGACCGCTCGACCTATCGCCGACTCACCCAAGACCAAGGCCTGACCAGCCTAGCCATCCATCTCGAGCCCGGTATCTCGCCGAAAACCGTTGGAGATTCCTTACGGGAACAACTCCGTCCCCGAGGCGAATTCCTTGTCTACTCGCAGGCTGGCCTCCGGGACGAAGCCCTCCGTATTTTTGACCGGTCCTTTGCCGTCACTGCCCTCCTTCGCACCCTCGCCATTGCGGTCGCCGCCCTCGGTGTGACCCTCTCCCTCACAGCCCTCGGGGTGGAACGCACACGTGAGATCGGAATCCTGCGGGCGACGGGGGCTTCGCGGAATCAGATCCTTCGAACCATCATGATCGAAGCGGCCTATCTCGGTGCCACGGGAATTTCAATCGGACTCGTCACCGGCTTTGCCGTTGCCCTCATCTTGATGCAGGTCATCAACCGCGCTTTTTTCGGTTGGACGATCGACTGGCATACACCCTACCCCTCTTTGCTTGGAATCATTCTCGGGATGATGATTGCCTGTCTGCTTGCCTCCCTTCCCCCCGCATGGCGCGCTTCCCGTCTCTCTCCCGCCGAAGCCCTCCGCTCAGAATGAAAACACTTATCTCCTTTCTCTATTTTTTTCTCGCAGCCTCAGGACTCCATGCAACGGAGCCCTGGGCCCGGGCCATCACCCCCTGGTCCTGGTCCTTTCCCCGGGACCACGGCTCTCACCCCGAATTCAAAACCGAATGGTGGTACCTCACCGGAAACCTCGACGACGAAAAAGGGAACCCCTACGGCTACGAACTCACCTTTTTCCGGCATGGCCTCCAACCCGTCGCCACCCAAACGAATTCCGGTTGGGCGGTGCGCGATATCTTTTTTGGCCATCTCGCTGTCACCGATGTCCGTTCCGGGAAATTCCTTTTTTCCGAAAAAATCACCCGGGGGGCCTTGGGGGAAGTTGTGATTTCCCAGAAAGACATGCAGGTCCAACTCGCCGGTTGGACCCTTCAAAGAAAACCTGACTCGACTCTCGCCATGTCCGCCTCGGATCCCACCACGGGGATCGGACTCGATCTTTCGGCCACCCCCCTCAAACCTCTCATTCTTCAAGGGGAGAGAGGGCTCAGCCGCAAATCCGCCACTCCCGGGAACGCCAGCCACTACTACTCATTCACCCGCCTCCAAACCACGGGACAACTCGAGATCGCCGGAAAAAAAACCCCGGTCAAGGGACTCTCTTGGTTCGATCACGAGTTTTCCACATCCGCCCTCGGCGAGAATCAGGAGGGTTGGGACTGGTTCTGCCTCCAATTCGATTCGGGCGACGAGCTGATGCTCTATCGGATGCGCAACCCAGGGGATCGAACCGATCCCGCTTCCTCCGGAACCTGGATCCCTGCCCATGGCTCTTCCCTCCCCCTCAAGTCATCCGACTTCACGATTGTCCCCCTCGATGAATGGAAAACATCCAGCGGAGCCACCTACCCTTCCGGCTGGAAAATCTCGGTTCCCTCCCTCCAGCTTTCGGGAGAGGTCCAACCCCTCCTTCTCGATCAGGAATTGAGACTCCAACGAACCGGCAACATCCGCTACTGGGAAGGGGCCTGCCGCTTCGCCGGAACCCGCCAGGGCAAACCTCTCTCCGGCCGTGGGTACACCGAGCTCACCGGCTACGCCTCCCCCATCGGTCAGGGAATGAAGGAGTAGCTTATTCCTTATTAAAAACCCGCTTGCGAGCCGCCACCCAAGCCGACAACCCGATCAGCAACAAGGTGCCGCTCGATGGCTCGGGAATGACATGAAACGTAAACGTCTCGATCGCACTTAAGTAAGTTTGCCCCTCCAAGATTCCTGAAGCCTGTAGATCAATCGTGTATTCTCCCGCTGCAGAAAAGGCCCAGTTCCAATGCTCATGACCTCCGATGCTCGAAATCGTCAAATAGTCCGAACTGTTCACTCCGTTTTTCGTGTTGATTGGATTCGAAAAAGAACCGGATCCACTAAAACGGTACATGGCAAAGTCACCAGGGTTCCTCGCCCCCACAGAGATCACCGAGATTTTGAACTGATTTCCGGTCCACACAACCCCACCACCATCCGAGGCTACTCCAAGAAACAACATCGCGGGATCTCCATTCCCATCTACCGTCTCACTTTGAGTCGCCGGCAGAACCCACCCAAATTCGCCCGTCCAGCCCAACCGTGTCGCACTGGCAAAGACATCTCCTTGCAAGCCGTAGGCCGCCTCATTCACCTGCAGAATTACTTCCGCAGGCTCATAATGGGTATTGGTGCTCTCATCATGGATATGAAGACCAAAAGGTGACTCAGGACCGGTTCCGGCCGGATCGTAGTGGACTTCAAACCCGTCCACATGCCCATTGGACAAGGTCACCACGGCATGGCTGTTAAGTACAAAACAAAATAAGAGCAAGGGGTTAAGAATCCATGGGAGAGTTTGTTTTTTCATAGTCATAGTCTTTCTCAGTTGGTTTCTACAAAGGTTGTGTTGCGATGTTTGTTTTTCCGTCGACAATCTTTTTGATCTCTAGCGCAGAAATACTCTGCACATGGGTGTCGGCAAAAAGGTAGTTCGCGCTTCCTCTCGTCCGATCTCTCCCCCCACCCCCATACGCATCGGGTTTAATCTCGCTTAGAAGAGAGGTCCATTTTCCCAAACTGAATGAGTGAACATGGTCCTCGGTGGGGCCCGTGGATTTATTGTCCGCTGCAATAAAGAGCAAAATTCTTTTTGACCCTTGATCCATTCGCAAAAGACTCGAGAGAGACCCTGGAACCGCCACCCCTTTTGAATTATACGCAACATCCACCTGATCGTTAATCAGGTAACTCGTGCCTTTGTATCCAAGCCTCTCTTTGCCTTTTGGATCGACCGGACAAATTCGCACCCGATCAAAGTTTTCCCCCAAGTAAGGCTGCAAAGAGACAATCCAACTCTCACTCCCCAAACAGGTGGTGGATGGAAGAGCACCATTTTGTTCTTGGGCATACAGGGTGATGCCTTGCCCGATTTGCCTAAGGTTCGAGGCGCAGAGCGATTGCCTCCCCCGGACGATAGCTCCCTGCACCGCAGGGACTGCTAACCCCATCACCATCCCTCCAATCACCATCACCACCAAAAGCTCCAGAAGGGAAAACGCTCGTCCATATCCATGGCAACGACTTAGAGCCCTTCTCATTGAACAAGCATAGAATCGTAAGCGAATATTCGTCAATGCGATCTTTCGCATTTATATTGACCCAAAACAACCCTATTTTTCTCGAAAGAAACAGCCATCACCCACATCGTACCCCCTTATGCCACACACACGCTCCGCACGGAAAAAAGCCAATCCCCTTCGCCAAGCAGGTCTAAAGTCCACTCCCGGTCGCCGGGCTGTCCTTAGCCTCATCGAAAAAACCAATACCCCTCTCTCGCCGGACCAGATTTATGCCAAGGTGGGTTCCGCCACCTGCGATCGCGCC
Organism: Verrucomicrobia subdivision 6 bacterium; assembly: GCA_947442065.1. GTDB lineage: Bacteria > Verrucomicrobiota > Verrucomicrobiia > Methylacidiphilales > Verrucolacustridaceae > Verrucolacustris. The sequence goes on from CANEUY010000032.1 coordinate 11,487, forward strand.
ACCGTCTATCGGATCCTCGAGTCCCTTGATGAAGCCGGCCTCCTTCAGCGGGTCTCCCTTCGGGGCAAAACTTTCTATCTACCGGAACAGTCTGACCACCATCACCACCACATCGTCTGCCGCGAATGCCACTCCACCGTCTGCCTCGACCAGTGCCTGATTTCCCCGTTGGAAAAAAAAGCCCGTCAGCACGGCTTCCACGACATCCGCCACTCCCTCCAGTTGACCGGACTGTGCGCAAAATGCGCCAGCTAGCGCCCTCTACACCAGGACCAACCAAACCAGCCCCAGACCAATCCGGTACCATCCAAACGGACTGAAGGTTTTCGACCTCACATATCCCAGCAACCAACGAACGACGAAATAGGCCGTCACGGCCGAAACCGCAAAACCCAACCCCAGATGGGTCCATTCTCCCTGAGGCGGAACCCCGTCTGCCTTGAGCTGCCGGTAAAAACTCAGCCCGCATGCCGCCAGCAAAGTGGGAACTCCCAGCAGAAAAGAAAAGTCCGCCGCGGACGACCTCGACAACCCCCCGAACATTCCAGCCAAAATCGTCACCCCGGAACGGGAAGTCCCCGGAAAGACCGCCGCAAGCATCTGGGAAGCTCCGATGAGCAACGCCGTTCCCCATCCGGGATTTTCATCCCCCTGATGACGCTTCAGCCAGGCTTCCGCCCCAAGGATCAATCCTCCACCCACTATCAAGGTCCAGGCAATCACCCTCGGATCCTCCGGAAGCTTTAGCCCCATCTTGGCCCCCACCAGTCCCAGTCCGGCAGTTAAACAAAAGGCTCCCCCCAATTTCATCAGATAACTTTTCCCCACTCCCCCCATCTCCCCCATAACCATTGCCCTCAACCTCGGCACATAGATCAAAAGAACTGCCAAAAGAGCCCCGGATTGAATCCCCACATTAAAAAGTTCGGTTCGCTTCACCCCAAACCAGTGTTCCACCAGCAAAAGATGCCCCGTGGAGGAAATGGGTAGAAATTCCGTCACCCCCTCGACCACCCCCAATAAAATTGTCATCAGCCATTCGTTCATTTCCCCTTTGTATCAGCTATTTCCACAAGAAAAAGGGATGAAAATAAGAAGTTGGCATACCCCTCAAGAGGGAGTAGCCTATTCCCTTGGTCAAGGTTAGATGATACGAGTTCAGGCGAGGAAACAGATACAGTCCGGTAGGTTCCAACCCACCTTGTGGCCCGTTGTTCGGGCTCACGCCGAGCAACGCCGTCAGCCAGTAGCCAGCAAGGAAACATAAATACAATGGAAA
>CANEUY010000033.1 GCA_947442065.1 Verrucomicrobia subdivision 6 bacterium
GCTCAGGTCACCAATCCGCCGATCGACCCGATCCGGGAAAAGCTCGTCATGTCCACCACCGTTTACCTCGGTACCCGGCCCAACTGGCTCACGGATGGGCCTGACCATGTCCGTCTTCTTCGACTCGATTCCCCTGTGATCGCCCCCTCAGAGCTTTCGCATATCCTGAACCACCCGGAGCCTTTCCTCCGATCCAAAACGATTTCCGTTCTTTTTCCCGTGGCCGGTGGTCCCGAAGCATTTGAGAAGCGCCTCCGGGAAATCAGCCAGGAGGCCATTCAGGCCATCCAGGAAGGTGTTTCCATCCTTAACCTTTCCGACCGGGGAACCAATCCAACTCACTCGGCCCTGCCCATGCTCTTGGCCGTCTCGTCCGTCCACCACAGCCTGATTCGCGCCGGCCTGCGCATGCGCGCCTCCCTGATTGCAGACACCGCCGATTGCCGCGACGTCCACCATTTTGCCTGCTTGCTCGGCTTCGGGGCATCCGCTGTCTCTCCTTATCTCATCTGGGAACTCGCCGCTCGCTGGCAGACGGATGGGTCCCTCCCCGATTTCGATGCAGCCAAAATCATCAACTCCTACCGGCAGGCCATCGATAAGGGCCTGTTGAAAATCATGTCGAAGATGGGAATTTGCATGCTGACCAGTTACCACGGCAGCCAGTTGTTCGAAGCGGTCGGACTTGGTCATGAACTAATCCGCGACCACTTCACCGATACTCCCTCTCAGATTGGAGGCATCGACCTGAAGGAACTTGCCCATGAAACCATCCGGCGCCACGCCGAAGGGTTGGCCGCTGCCGGCGCTGAACGTCTGCCCGATGCCGGCCTTTACCGCTGGAGGCGCGACGGCGAAATGCATGCCATCACCCCTCCGGCGATCCAGGCCCTTCAGGCTTTCGTGGGACTCAAAGGTGCCGACCAAAAAAACCAGCCCGCCCAGTATCATGCCTATGTCGATGCCCTGAATAAAAACACCCCGATCACCATCCGGCATCTCCTCCGCTTAAAACAGGGCCGAACTGCGATTCCCATCGAGGAAGTGGAGCCAATCGAGGATATCCGCCGTCGGTTCACCACGGCCGGCATGTCGATGGGGGCACTCTCCCCGGAAGCGCACGAGGCCTTGGCGATTGCGATGAACCGGATCGGCGGAAAATCGAATTCCGGGGAAGGCGGGGAAGATCGCGCCCGTTTTGCCACCATGGAAAACGGGGACTCGAAAAACAGCCGGATCAAACAGGTCGCTTCCGGCCGGTTTGGTGTCACCGCCGAATATCTGGCCAGCGCCACGGAATTGGAAATCAAGATTGCCCAGGGAGCCAAGCCCGGCGAAGGCGGCCAACTCCCCGGTCACAAGGTCTCTCCGCTTATCGCCACCCTCCGCCGTTCCACTCCGGGGGTCATGCTCATTTCGCCCCCTCCCCATCACGACATCTACAGCATTGAGGATCTCGCCCAGCTGATTTACGACCTCAAACAGGTCAATCCCCGGGCCAAGATCTGCGTCAAACTCGTGGCCGAAGCCGGCGTCGGCACCATTGCTGCGGGCGTGGCCAAAGCCCACGCCGATGTGGTCCTCATCGCCGGACATGACGGCGGCACCGGAGCCTCTCCCCTCTCCTCGATCAAATATGCAGGCAGTCCTTGGGAACTCGGCGTAGCCGAGACTCAACAGGTTCTTCTCCTCAATGGACTTCGCAACCGCATCACTCTTCGGACCGACGGCGGCATCCGTACCGGGCTGGATATCATCATCGCTGCCCTGCTCGGGGCCGAGGAATTCAATTTCGGCACCACCGCCCTGATCGCCTTGGGCTGCGTTTTTGTCCGTCAATGCCACCTGAATAACTGCCCCACCGGCGTCGCCACCCAGGATGACAAGTTCCGCGCCAAATTCCGTGGCACTCCGGAGGCCGTGGTCGACTTCTTTAACGCTGTGGCTCAGGACGTGCGCGAAATCCTCGCATCCCTGGGCGTTCGCAAGCTGGACGAAATCATCGGCCACCCTGAACTCCTCGAGACCTTTGTCCCGGAGAACCATCCCAAAGCCGCCATGGTCGACCTGCATCCTCTTCTCACCGTTCCCGATATCGATCCCTTGGCCCCCCGTCACCATACCTGGGAACGGAACGACAAACTGGAAGACCAACCGATGGACGCCCGCATTCTTCAGGACGCGAAGGATGCACTCTCGAAAAAGCGGAAAGCCAAACTTTCCTATAAAATCAACAATGCCCACCGTTCGGTCGGGGCCCAACTCAGCGGGGAAATTGCCTACCGCTACGGGGACGAGGGACTGCCCGATGGGAGCATCACCATCAAATTCGACGGCTCCAGCGGGCAATCGTTCGGCGCCTTCCTGGTGTGCGGGGTAAAAATCACCCTGCAGGGTGAAGCCAACGACTATGTCGGCAAGTCCATGTCCGGCGGGGAGATTATTTTGATCCCCGCCAAGGGCACCTCTTTCGATCCCTCCCTGAATTCCATCTGCGGCAACACCTGCCTGTATGGGGCCACCGGTGGAAAACTTTTTGTTTATGGGCAGGCTGGGGAACGGTTTGCCGTACGCAATAGCGGCGCCACGGCCGTGATTGAGGGGGTGGGCGACCATGCCTGTGAATACATGACTCGGGGCACGGTCGTCGTTCTGGGGCCGACCGGAAAGAATTTCGGGGCCGGAATGTCCGGCGGAATCGCCTATGTTCTGGACGAGGATGGGGCGTTCGAAAAACGCTACAACTCAGGCATGGTCGGTCTGGAACGACTTTCCGGCGACGAAGACTCCAAAAACCTCCAGGCAATCATCTATCAACACCTAGAGGCCACCGAGAGCCGGAAGGCAAAGGAGATCCTCGCGAAATGGGACCAGTTCTCACCAAAGTTCTGGAAGGTGATCCCCCATCCCCCCGTCTCCACCCTGCCTCCGAATTTGGCGCCGGTTGCCACCGCAACCGCCAAGGCATAGGAAAAATCCGATCCCGGGGAAATCGCATTCCCCCTTCTCTTCATGAAAACGGTGTTTCTTCTCCTCCCCATCCTCATGGGCACGGCATGGAGTGCCACGGAGAACACTCAAAGTCCTGAATTTGTCGAAAACCTTATCCGCCAGATGACGGTTTCGGAAAAAATCGGACAACTCAATCTGGTCAACGACTTCAGCAACGATCTGAAATTGACAGGTCCTCAGGCCCAAGGAAAAGCCAACCCTGCCCTCACCAATCTTCGAAACGGGGAAATCGGCGCCATGTTGAATGCTGGGGGTATCACCCGCATCCGTGAACTGCAGAAAATAGCCGTTGAAGAGAGTCGTCTTAAAATTCCCCTGCTTTTCGGACTCGATGTCATTCACGGCTATCGGACGATGTTTCCCATCCCCTTGGCCGAAGCAGCTTCTTGGGATTTGAAGGCCATCGAACGTTCGGCCCGTCTGGCAGCAGTCGAAGCCACTGCCGCAGGAGTACACTGGACTTATGCCCCCATGGTGGACATCTGCCGGGATCCCCGGTGGGGACGGATCATGGAAGGGGCCGGGGAAGATCCTTATCTGGGGGCCAAAGTTGCTGCGGCCCGAGTCCGCGGCTTTCAGGGAAAATCTCTGCAGGACTCCGAATCCCTCGCTGCCTGTGCCAAGCATTACGCCGGTTACGGCTTTGCGGAGGCCGGACGGGATTACAACACGGTGGATGTCAGTGGGGCCACTCTCCACAACGTAATTCTCCCTCCCTTTCACGCAGCCGCCGACGCAGGGGTAGCCACTTTCATGAGTTCCTTTAATGATTTCAATGGAGTTCCGGCTGTGGCGAACCGGGACCTTCAACAGACCATTCTTAGGGAAACGTGGGGATGGCGCGGGATGATGGTGACGGACTGGAACGCCATCCGGGAACTGATGGCCCACGGCTTCGCCTTCACCCCAACAGAAGCGGCTCAACTCGCTTTCACCGGGGGAGCAGATATGGACATGTGTTCGCGGTTGTTTTCCGAAGAACTGGAACCCCTTCTGGAAAACAAAAAGATTTCGGAAAAGGAACTCGATGAGAAAGTCCGGCGGGTCCTCCTTCTGAAACAGGATCTGGGCCTGTTCCGTGACCCTTATCGTGGAATCTCCCCTGAAAGGGAAAAAACAAAGATCGGGACTTCTGAGGCCCGACAAAGCTCCCGAATCATCGCCCTAAAATCCGCTGTCCTACTCAAAAACAGCGGAGTTCTACCTTTCCCCACTGATCTCAAATCCTTGGCCGTCATCGGACCCTTGGCAGACGACCACAACAGTCCCCTTGGAAACTGGCGGGCTGAGGCCATTCCAAATTCAGCTGTCTCCCTACTCGAGGGCTTGCGCACCGCCCTTCCCAAAACCGAGATTCTTTATGCCAAAGGATGTCCTCTCATCATCGGCGAGGCCAACCCCCTGCAGAATCTGAAACTCGCAGGAGACGTCCGCACGGACTTCCCCGAAGCCATCGCTGCCGCGCAAAAAGCGGATGCGGTCGTGCTATGTATCGGGGAACACGGATTCATGACGGGCGAGGGCCGCAGTCGAACCTCCCTTGGCCTTCCCGGAGCCCAAAACGCCCTGGCGGAAGCCGTCCTTCAAGCCAACCCTAGAACAGTCGTCGTCGTGATGACCGGGCGACCCCTGATTCTTACTGATTTGGATGCCAAGTTTCCTGCCATTCTTCTGGGATGGCACTTGGGGTCGGAAGCCGGCCATGCCTTGGCTGACCTGCTCCTAGGAAAGGTTTCACCGTCCGGTCGTCTTCCGGTCTCTTTTCCAAGAAGTCTGGGCCAGATCCCTATTTATCATAACCGGAAAAACACAGGACGCCCGGCGAACGGAGAGGATGCCCTTTTTGTGTCCCGCTATACCGACTGCCCAAACGACCCCTTGTATCGGTTTGGGTACGGGCTCTCGTACAGTCGGTTTACCCTTTCCGACCCGACGGTCTCCCCCAAGAATCTTTCGGTCGGAAAACCGGCCCAAGTCACTCTGACCATAAAAAATGAGGGGAAGGTACCCGCCGCTGAGGTTGTTCAACTTTATCTGCACGACCTTGCGGCCTCACTCACCCCTCAGGTCGAAAAACTGGTCGGCTTTGCCCGGGTCGATCTTCCCCCCGGAAAGTCCCAAACCCTTACCTTCCTGCTGACGGATCAAGAGCTTGGATTTTTCGATAATGACGGAAAGTTTTTGGTCGAACCCGGATCCTTTGAAATTTTTGCCCGCACCGGAACGGAATCAACCTCACACATCTCCTTGACCCTGAAATAATCCATCCTCCCACGCCCTGCCGATTTCTGGCATTCTATGACCATGTTACGAACTTTTCTTTATGGAAAGATTCATCGCGCCACGGTGACCGATGGCTCGGTTGATTATGAGGGAAGCTTGGGGGTATCCACGGACCTGATGGAAGCGGCCGGCCTCCGACCGGGGGAAAAAATCCTCGTGGGTGTCATCAATACAGGTGCACGTTTCGAAACGTATTTGATCCCTGCCCCTGCCGGCCAAGGTGCGATCGTCCTCAATGGGGCCACCGCCCATCTGGGCAAAAAAGGAGATCTTTTGACCATCATGGCCTTTGCCCAACTCACCCCTGAACAAGTCAAAACCCACCGGGCCAAATCCGTTCTTCTCGGACCCGGGAATAAAATCGAAAAGACTTCCGAAATCGTGCCCTGAATCAGGGGGCCTTCACGCACCGGAAACCCAGGTGGGACGTCCCCGTGCTCACCTCTCCCTTGCTCCGGGTGCCCAGAATGTAACGCGAACAAAATTGATCGGAACACAGAAAAGACCCCCCTCGGTGAACCCGTTTTGTTGCCCCCGGTTCCTCCGGATCGAAACTGTCCTTCGGGCCTTGAGGGTTTTTCAATAATCCGTGTTTGGCATCTTCCACGTACGTATCCGGTCGGTACCAATCGGAACACCACTCCCATACATTGCCCGACAAATCATATAACCCATACCGGTTGGCCGGATACTTCCGGACGGGGGCAATCCCCTTCCAACCATCTTCACCCGTGTCCGTATTCGGAAATCTTCCCTGCCAGGTATTGGCCATCCATTTCCCGCCGGGGCGGAATTCATTCCCCCATGGGTAGGTCTCTCCCTCCTGCCCTCCCCTTGCCGCCCGCTCCCATTCAGCTTCGGTCGGCAACCGTTTCCCCGCCCACTTGGCATAAGCCACCGCATCTTCATAGGCGACATGCACGACGGGGAAGTCCTCCTTCCCGTTCAGATCGCTTTGCGATCCCAAAGGATGCTTCCACGAAGCTCCGGGCAGATATCTCCACCAAGCGGTAAAATCACTTAAGGGCACAGGATGACCTGGAGCCTGAAAACAAACCGATCCTGGGACCAATAGTTCATCTGCAGCTCCCGGAAAATCTTCCCGCCGGGGTTTTCTTTCCGCCACGGTGACATAATGGGTGGACTCAATAAATTCCCGGAACTGGGCGTTCGTGACCTCCGTCTCATCCATCCAAAATCCATCCACCCCCACTTCGTGCGCGGGTTGGGCATCGGTGAAACCGGACTGCAGGAGACTACAACAGGGCTTCCCGGGATCGGCAGACTGAAGAATTTTTTGACACACCTCGTCCGTGGGTCCCCCCATGAGAAACTTGCCGCCGGGAATCCAGACCATTCCGGCAGGGCCGGTTCCTGCTGGGGCTTGCACCTGAAGAGGGCGGCTACATCCCCCCACCCCGAGCATTACTCCAACAAAGACCCACAACCGCACGAGATTCATATCGAGATGATTCCCCCAAGCGGGGCGACTGGCCAGCATGCAATTCCTAGACTCGCCATTTCCACGGTTCTGGATTACTGTTTTTATTCTTTCGGACGCTTAGCTTAGTGGTAGAGCGCCTGCTTCACACGCAGGAGGTCACTGGTTCAATCCCAGTAGCGTCCAATCCAACAATTTTGCTAGGAGGAACATTTTCCACACCCCGTCCCCTTGCCGCCTCCCCCGCCAAAGAACTTGATCCCCAGATAAACCAACGCGGCAAGAACCACCACGCCCACCATGATGTTCTGCCAGTAATCCTTCATGATTCAAAATCCCAAGGCACGACCAATAACCTGGACCAACCAGGCCCCCAAGTATGCCAGCCCGCTCATATACAGGAGCATGAAAGCGGGCCACTTCCACCCACCGGTTTCTCTTTTGGCCACGGCCACGGTGCTCAAGCACTGCAACGCGTAGACATAGAAAACCAGCAAAGCCAGACAGGTCAACGGGGTGTAAATGGAGCTGCCATCCGGCCAGGTTGCTTTCCGCATGGCTTCGATAAGCCCTTCCTCCTCACCCCCGACGTGGTAAACGATCGACATGGTGCTGACAAAAACCTCCCGGGCAGCAAAGGAAGCCACCAGCCCGATACCGATCCGCCAATCAAACCCCAGCGGGCGAATGACCGGTTCCAGCCAATGCCCTAGCTGCCCCGCATAACTTCCCGCCAACTTGGCCGATGGCTCTTCCGAAGTGCGCGGAAAGTTGGAAACAAACCAAAGCAAAATCGAAAGAGCCAGAATCACTGTTCCCGCCCGCCGGAGAAATACCACCGCTCGCTCCCACATCCGAAGGAAAATCGTGCGCAGCGCCGGACGCCGGTAAGGAGGAAGCTCCAGAATTAATGGCGGAGAACCTCCTCCCAACATTTTTTTCCGGAAAACCCAGGCCAAAAGAAACGCGGTTCCAGTTCCTAAAATATAAAGTCCCAACATGGCCCCGGCTTTTTGCCATACGGGAACAAGCGCGACGGGCACCGCAGCTGCCAGAAGTGTCGTATAAACCGGAATCCTCGCCGAACAGCTCATCAGAGGAGCAATCAGAATGGTTGTGAGACGATCTTTTGGATCTTCCACAGTTCTCGTGGCCATGATGCCGGGAATGGCGCAGGCATAGGAGCTGAGGAGAGGAATAAACGATTTTCCACTCAGTCCCACCCGGTGCATCACCCGATCCAGCAGAAAAGCGGCCCGGGCCAGATATCCCGAGTCTTCCAACAACCCGAGAAAAAAGAAGAGAATCAGAATTTGCGGAAGAAAAATCACCACTCCCCCCACACCGGCCAAAACACCGTCGATCAAAAGATCGCGGAGGAGTCCGCCGGGCATTACCTCCTGCAGCCAACCTCCGACATACATGAACCCACCATCGATCCAGCTCATGGGATAGGAGGCGATCGAGAAGATCGAAACAAAAAGAGCCATCATCATCCCTGCCAGAATCCCCCAGCCTGCCACCGGATGTAGCACGGCGGCATCAATCCAATCCGTCCAATTTCCGCCGCTCATTCCAACTCCCACTCCCGCCTCCTTTAATACATTCTGGAGATAGGCATACCGTGCATTCACCACGGCGGCAGACCAATCGTACGCCTCCTTCCGGAATCTTTCCCTCCAGGCCATCGCCAATTTCCTCGCGCCCTCTGGCCCCTCATTCGATCCGGCCAATAATTCCAAGGCCTTCCCCTCGGCCCGCAACTCTGCGGGCAGGGATTCCCGCCAAGCGGCTGCAATCTGCCCCACCGCCACGGCCAGTGGGGGAGGCATCGTCCATCGCCGAGGTCCGGGACCGGTCAGTTTCTGCCCCAGCGCGGCACGCAACTCGACCAGCCCTTTTCCACGATGGGCCTGGGTGGGAATGAATTGGATTCCGAGCCTTTGGCTGAGTTCATCCGGGTGAAGCCGTACGCCTTGGGCCTCCGCCATGTCCACCATGTTCAAGGCCACCAACACCGGCAGCCCTAATTCCATCACCTGCGTGACGAGAAAAAGATTTCTTTCCAAATTGCTGGCATCCACCACACAGAGAACCGCATCGGGCTTGGGAAGATCAGCCGACTCTCCCCGCAAAACCTTTAACGCAATCTCCTCATCGGGAGATCGGACCGAAAGGCTGTACATTCCAGGAAGATCAATCAACTCCATCGGTTCCCCATGAAGGGTGTAGGCCGTTCCTGTCCGTTTTTCGACGGTGACTCCGGGATAATTCCCCACCCTTTGCCGAAGGCCAGTCAGGGCATTGAAAAGGGTGCTCTTCCCCGCATTGGGATTCCCGACCACGGCGACCCAGCGTTTGGAGGTCTCCTGATTCATCGAAAGAACCGGGGCACTCCCCCGCAAACGGCTGGCCTCAGGACCTTCCGTCCACGTGTTCGACCAAAATCTGCTTGGCCAAACGGGCGCTCAAGGCGACGCGGGTTCCACAAACCCAACAAACCAGATCGGCTCCACCCCGGATTTTTTTCACGACGGCATTCTCACAAAAACCCATCTCCCGGAGCCGTTGACAGGTGTTCGGAGCGCATTCCAAACGACTCACCCGGACCTCCGTTCCCGGTCCCACCTGCGTCAGGTTGAGAGCACCTCCTTCGAATCGATGTACATGGCTAGCCACAACACCAATCTGCTCTTTTTGAGACTCTGTTGCAAGTAATCCCGCGCCCAAAACCCACGCCGCCCTCGAAATTGTTCAGGCTAGACGCACCATCGATACAGCATCAGGTAAACAAGAACCCCTGTGACCGATACATACATCCACACCGGCCAAACCCAGGGGGTCAACCTTTTGTGTTTTTCAAACTGACCCGTACCCGCAAACCAGACCACCGCCAAAATGAACGGAAGATTGAGAACCGCGAGGACGGTGTGGGGAATTAAGATGAAAAAATAAAGGGTTCGGACCCAACCCTGCATCGGAAAGAGTTTCGGTCCAACGGTGAATTTATGCAGAAGATAGGAGGCAAGAAAAACGGTGGAGACGCAAAACGCCGTCACCATGATTTTCTTATGAGCCTCCTTGTTCCCCCGTTTAATCTGAATCCAGCCTGCCAAAAGCAGCACTGCCGTGGAGGCGTTCAGACACGCGTTGAGAAGCGGCAGATCCTGATATGTCATCTTTTTTCCCCCGCCTCACGCAGGAGATTCCCCACATCGGGCAAAACCCGTGCGAGGAGATCCTCCTCGGTTCCATTGTAATACGCCCTCACTTGCCCCCGTCCATCGACCAGAGCGATTTTGGTGCTGTGCAACATCTTCCCGTTCAGGGCCACCGCTTCGGGTGGATTTGGTTCAACGGCCAGTTTGAAGCCTTCCCGGGCAATCCGAAAAACCTCCGGCAACGGCCCTGAAAGAAACCACCAGTTCGTCCCAGCCCCATATTTTTTCGCATAGGCCTGCAACCTTTCCGGAGTATCCGTTTCAGGGTCTACCGTGATGGAGACGATTTTTACCCGCCCCTTCGTTCTTCCTACAGACTGTGCCAGGTCGGCCATACGACTACTCAATACCGGACAGGGCCCCGTGCAGGTCGTAAAGAAAAAGCCGGCTAACCAAATCTGCCCTTGGAGATCCTGCAAGGTCCGAAATTGGCCATCCCTTTCAAGAAAACGAAAGGGCGGAATCTGCCCATAGACCGGAAGATCCTGGTATTCCTGCCGTTCCGAGGAAATCCACAACTCTCGAACGCCAGCAGCGATCACAACAATCAACCCAGCCACCAAAAGTGCCCAGACTGCTGCGGTAAGATTTCGGTTGGCGGGACGCGGACCCGGAGCGACCGGTGCCGGAAGTGTCACGAACGCCGACTAACTTGAAAAGCACAAGCCATCACGAGAAGCAGGGTGCTGGCACAAACAATCGAGAAATCATGCGATAAATCCGCCGGGAGAGGCATGCCGGGGCGGGTCGCCAAAAGCCCCTGCAAGGCTTCATGACCGTAGCTAAGGGGATTCAAACGCATGAGAGTCCGGATCCATTCTGCCGCACCAGCACTCGGGAACAGTGCCCCGCTAAGGAACCAAAGGGGAACGAAGAAAAGATTGATCAAGGCGTGGAATCCTTGGGTTGAGTCCATGGGCCAAGCAATGAGAAAACCCAAGGCGGTCAATCCAACAGCCAAAATAGAAATGATCGCGATAAGATAAAAAAGAACCCGGGCATCCGGATGATAATCCGAATAGGGCGCCAGCAGAACAACGACGAGAGCCTGAAAAACCGCCAGCAACGTTCCCCCGATCAATTTACCGAAAAGAATCGCAGAGCGTCCGTCCGGGGCCACCAGAACTCCCTGCAGGAAACCCTCCCGCCGGTCCTCAATCACGGAAACCGTCGAAAAAATTGCGGTAAAGAGGATGATCAAAAGCACAATTCCAGGGAAAAAGTAGGTCAGGTAGTCGGTCCTTTCACGAAATCCGGGAGCCACGAGAGACCGACCCACTCCGGAGCCAAGAAGAAACCAGAAGAGCACGGGAGTGGCCATCGCCCCAATCACCCGGTTTTTCTGCCGAATGAACCGGACGATTTCACGAAGGGCGAGACTGGTGGAGGCTTGCATGAACATGGTTTAAATTTCTCCTGGAGTGGACGACCAATGACGACCCGTCTTCTGGAGGAAGAGGTCTTCGAGAGTGGGCCGACAAAGGGTCACGGAGGTCACTTCCTTGTTGTACTCGCGCCAGAGCTTGATGGCCAAAGGAGCGGCCAGTCCCCGGGTGGGAACCACCTTGACGGAAGCGGGTTCTGCAGTGACCTCAATCTCCCCTTCCTTGCGGATGCGAGCAGCCAATTTTTTCGGTTGGTAGGTCCCCAAGCGGACATACTCTTTGCCCAAGCCGGATCGTAGTTCGGCAACTTTTCCTGAAGCCACGGATCTCCCCTGATCGAGGAGAAGAATTTCATCTGCCGGCTCGGCCTCCTCCAAAAGATGGGTCGTAAAAAGAACGCTGAGTTTACGGGAATTGCGGATTCCCGAAAGAATGCTCCAAAGCTCGCTCCGGATGGCGGGATCCAATCCGGTGGTTGGTTCATCCATCAACAGAATGCTCGGCCGGGTCAGAAGGACTTTGGCGATTTCCACGCGACGCCGAAGGCCCCCCGAAAGACTTTCCACCATTTCCCCGCCACGATCCTCCACTCCCAGCGCTTCCAGATTTTTGTTGATCCGGTTTTCGAGATCGTGGGCATCCAAACCATAGAGATTGCCGTGATGCCGGAGATTTTCCCGAACGGTCAGCTTCATGTCGACGGCTGGGTTCTGGAAAAGAACCCCGAGTTTTCGACGAACCGGTGTTGGAAATTGGCGCAGGCTGCGACCAGCCACGGAAATCTCCCCATCTTGAAGGGCAAAGATGGTGGAAATGATCTTAAAAAGGGTGGTTTTACCGCTCCCGTTCGGGCCCAAAATACAGAACATCTTTCCCTCTTCGAGTTCGAAGCTGATATTGTCCAAAACCCGTTTGCGTCCGTAGGAATACCCGACCCCGTCGGCCTTGACCGCAAATAAAGAGGAATCCGCCATGAGCGGTTAAATTGAGGGAAATTATTCCAAGGGTCAAGCGTTGCCCCCCTTGGACCTCCAAAAATGAAAATAACTACCGGGGAGGCTTCGATCCGAGATCGAGCCGGGCCGGACTCTGAAGTTTCGCAGGAACCCCTTGTTGATGGAGGTAATTTTCGATCCGAGATAAGGAACTGGAAGGCACAGGCTTCGAACCATGCGGGGTACAGAGGGATAATTCACACTGGTGAGCGATTTCACCGGGATCCATCCCCCGAGCTTTCGCATGTTCCATCGAAAGGGTGAGACGGCTTTTCCAGTAATTCATCCGGTTATCGGCACAGACCTGGCTTTCCGCATCAATCACTGCCTGGGCAAAACCCCAAATTTCCCTCTGTAAATCCTCAGC
>CANEUY010000034.1 GCA_947442065.1 Verrucomicrobia subdivision 6 bacterium
AGGCCGTGATGCCCAGCGCGGAGCGGGTCACGGAAGCGGCCAAGAAGACGCTGGCCTGACGAAGGCTTAGCGGAACTGTAGACACAACCACCGGCCGATTCGGCCCCGACGCTCCAACTTCCATCCTAGTTTTTTAGCGTCCCGAAGAATCGGACGTTCCTGCCCAACCAGAATTCCAGAGAAGATGAGTTGGGTGCCCGCTTTTCGATGAGCCCGAAGACGGGGCAGGAGCTGAAGTAGAAGGGTATCGTAGAGGTTGGCCAGAATCAGATCTGCCGGGGGTAGGGCTTTGCGCAGGACATCGGCCTGCTGAAAATGGGCCCGATGGTTCAAGCGGTTCAATCGGGCATTTCGGAGTGCCTCTTTCACAGCCGATTTGTCGTTGTCCCAGCCCTTGGCAAAACTTCCGAGTTTGGCGCAAGCCAGAGCCAAAATGCCGGAGCCACAGCCCAGATCGAGGATTTGGGGATTGGATTTGCGACATCGGTCATGAAATTGAGTTAGATAACGCAAGCAGAGGCGGGTGGTGCCGTGTTCCCCTGTGCCGAAGGCGGGGCCGGCGCGGATCCTGAGTCTCGGAACCGAACGATCCCTCTTCGGGAGTTTTTGGTTTCCACTCGTGATAATCAGTTTGCGCCCGATGCGAAGCTGGTAGGGAATGGAGGGGCGCAGGTGGAGTTTGCGGATCCGTCCGCCATGACTCTTTTGCAAACTGCGAAGGGGGGAAAGAAGGGGGGAGTAAACCTGGAGTTTTGGAGCCCGCCCCGGGATTTCGACCACGGCGGATGGCAGGGAGGTGGAAGGCTTTTCCGAAAGATCCAGTTCGAGGACGTGCATCCGTTATGTGTCGATGGAGGGGATGGAGGCGAGAAGGCGCTGGGTGTAGGGATGATTGGGGTGTGTTGTGATCGTTTCGGCGGGACCTTCTTCGACCAATTTGCCGTGTTCGAGAACGGCAATTTGATCGCTGACGTGTTCGACCACGGCGAGGTCATGTGCGATGAAGAGGTAAGTGAGGTTGAGTTTCTCCTGTAGATCCATCAGGAGGTTGACGATCTGGGCCTGCACCGAGACATCCAGGGCGCTGACCGGTTCGTCGCAGATGATGAATTCCGGTTCGACGGCCAAGGCGCGGGCGATTCCGATCCGCTGGCGCTGGCCCCCACTGAACTCGTGCGGAAAGCGGCGAGTATGTGTGGGGTCGAGGCCGACGAGTCGGAGGAGTTCGGCCACCCGTGCTTCCCGATCGGACGCAGACATTTTCGGGAAATGGATTTCGAGGGGTTCCGCAAGAATGGTGCCGATACGAAGGCGGGGATTGAGCGAGTTGTAGGGATCCTGAAAGACCATCTGGATCTTTTTACGGTAAGGACGGAGTTGGGGGCCGCGGAGGGAGCTGATTTCTGCTCCGTCATAAGACACGGAACCCGAGGTTGGATCGAGCAGGCGCACGATAACCCGCCCCAGGGTGGTTTTCCCTGAGCCGCTTTCCCCAACGAGGCCTAGGGTCGTGCCCTTTTCGATCGAAAGGGATACTTGATCAAGAGCCCGGACCCATCCGGTTTGGCGTTGGAGCAGACCTGAGCGGACGGGAAAGTGGACGCTGAGGTTGGAAACCTGGACGAGGGGGGTGCTCATTTTGCAATCAGGGTGGTGCGGTCGATCGAGGCCAGCCGCCTGGTTTTTTGGCCAAGCCGGGGAATGCAGTCCAACAGGGCCTTGGTGTAAGGGTGTTTGGGGGATTTGAGAATTTCCTTCACCGGTCCTTGCTCCACCAGGCGCCCCTCGAACATGACCAGGACGCGGTCGGCAAAGTTGGCCACGATGCCGAAGTTATGGGTGATCAAGAGGACGGACATGCCGAGCTTTTGGCGGAGCTCACGGAGGAGGTCTAGGATTTGGGCCTGAATGGTGACATCCAGCGCGGTGGTGGGTTCGTCGGCGACAAGCAGTTTGGGCTGACAGGCCAGGGCCATGGCAATCATGGCCCGTTGTTGCATTCCCCCGGAGAGTTGGTGGGGGTAATCGTGGGCGCGAAGTTCCGGATCGCGAATTCCGACGAGTCCAAGCAAACGGGCGACTTCGGCCGGCACATCCGAAAGATTGGGTTGATGGAGCCGAAGGGCTTCCGAGATTTGAAAGCCGATCGAGAAGACGGGATTCAGAGAGGTGGAGGGCTCCTGAAAAATGTAGGCGAGTTTCCCTCCCCGGGCTTGGCGAAGGGTGGAATCAGGACAGGAAAGCAGGTCAGTGCCGTCCTGCCAGAGAACTTGGCCGGAGAGGCGGCAGGCAGGGGCCGGGGGAGTGAGACGGGTCAGCGCCAGTGCGGCTGTTGTTTTTCCCGAGCCGCTTTCCCCGACGACGGCAACGGTTTCCCCGGGGGCAACGGAAAAAGAAAGGTCTTCGACGGCGGTAACCGTTTTTGTGCCGGACGAAAATTCCACACGGAGGTGGCGGACATCAAGAAGAGGGTTCATTTGCCGGGGAGGCGGAAGCGGGGGTCGACCGCGTCGCGCAAGGCATCACCGAGGAGATTGAAGGCGATCACAGTGAGGATAATGGCGGCTCCCGGCGTGAGGAGCCACCAGAAGTTCAGCATAAAGATTTTGATGTCCTGAGCCTGTCCCAGCATCAAACCCCAGGAGGAGGCCGGTTCCTGAATGCCCAACCCCAAGAAGCTGAGGGCTGCCTCGCCCAAGATATAGCCGGGAACGCTGAGAGTGGCAGCGACGATCAGATAGCTGAAGGTGTTGGGAAGCAGATGGCGGAAAAGAATCGTCCAGGGGCGTTGGCCCAGAATATTGGCGGCGAGGATGAAAGGTCGTTCCCGGAGGGATAAGACCAGGCCACGGACGACACGGGCAGTGCCGGCCCAACCGAGGGCGGAGAGAATCACGACGATCATCAGGAAGGTGGCATCGGAAGGAAGACGGGAGGATAGAGCCGCCCGAAGAGCGAGCAGAAGGTAGAGACCGGGAACCGCCATAAGGAATTCTGTCAGGCGCATGGCAAGGGAGTCAGCCCAACCCCCCCAATATCCGGCCAGACCTCCAATCGTCAGGCCCAGAATGCTTGTCAGGGCAACTCCGACCAGGCCGATCCCGAGGGAGATGCCCGATCCGTAGAGAAGACGGGTGAAGACATCCCGCCCTGTGGCATCGCTTCCGAGCAGATAAATGCAGGCCGGGGCGGCGACGGTGAAAAGATGCCGGTCCGACGGGATCATGCCCCAGAGTTTGTAGGACGCTCCCTTGGACAACCACTGAAGGGGGGCGGATTGTCCGGGAAGGGGTTCGTACGTAGCGGTGGAGGGGTCAACCAGTTTATATAAGCGGACGCTAATTCTCCCGTTCTGCCAAACCACTCCGGTGGGAGGATGGTAGGTGCGTTTCAAATCCTGGGCTGAGGGGATTGTCGGAGACAGGAAGGGAGCCAGGAGGGCCGCTCCATACAGAAAAAACAGAAGCACGGCGGAAATCATTCCTGCCGGCCGGCGGAGAAGGGTGCGGATGAGATCAGCGGCCATAACGCACCCTTGGATCGGACCAGGCCAGGGCCAGATCGGAAATGAGGTTGCCCACAATGAGCAAAGTGCAACCGACGACCACGGAACCGAGGACAACAAACTGATCTTCCCGGATGAAGGCTTCGTAAACCAAACGACCGAGTCCTGGATAGTTCATGACATTCTCGACAAGAAGAGAGCCGCTCAAAAGTCCGGCAAAGGCATAGCCCACGGTGCTTAAGAGCGGGTTGAGGGCATTTCGTAGAACGTGGCGGAAGAGAATGACCCGTTCGGGCAGACCCTTGGCCCGGGCGGCAGTGACGTATTCGGCGCGAAGAACATCGAGAACGTTGGCCCGGAGAACGCGGAGAGTTCCCGCCACGCCACCCAGGCCGAGAACCAGAGTGGGAAGGACAAGGTGGTGGGCGATGTCCAGAAACTGACCGAAGGGCGAGAGAAAATCATGATCGAGGGAGGAAAGGCCTCCGATGGGAAACCAACCGGTGCGTGCGGCCATCCAGACGGCGAGCAGGGCGAGAAAGAATTCGGGAATGGCCAAGGCAAAGTAGGCAGCAGCGGAAGTCAGCCGGTCGATCCATCCGCCAGGTCGGGCGGCGGCAAGAACGGCGAGAGGAATGGCCAAGACCCAGGCCAGAAGGAGGGAGGTCAGGGACAGCAGGATGGTGGCCGGGGCTCTTTGAGCGATGAGTTGGGCAACGGGGACCTTGTAAGTCCAAGAGTAACCGAAATCGAGATGGAGAACATTGCCGAGCCAACGGATGTACTGTTCGTACCAAGGGCGGTCGAGTCCGAATGATTTTTGGAGTTCGGCAATGAGAGCGGGATTGATGTCCCGTTGGGCTTTGACCGGCGTGAGAAAATCGCCCGGGGCCAGACTCATGAGGGCAAACACGAGGAGGGTGACGGCAAGAAGCATGGGGAGGAGAGCCGCCAAGCGGCGAAAAATAAAAGCGGTCATGGGGTGATCCCGGGGGTCCAGAGTTCGTCCAGGTTCCAGACCAAGGAACCCAGGGGCGGGATACGAATGTTTTTCCACCGTTCCTTCAGGCCGACGTAGGCATTGGCCGTCACCAGATAAATATAAGGGGTTTCATCGCTCATGATTTTCTGAACCTCATCGAAATATTTTCGACGGGTGGGGTAGTCGAGCGTGCGCAGTTGGAGGGACATCAGTTCGTCGATTCTGGCCTCCCACGGGGTGGCGGGTGTTTTTTGGTTGGGATACCACTGGTGCAAGCGGCCTTTGGAGGAAAAGACCGAGATGCCTCCTGCGGGATCCCCGCCGCCCGTCAGGCCGAGCATACCGGCCTCGTAGTCATAAGAATCCTGAATCTTTCCGACAAACGTCCCGAAATCGAGAAAGGAGAGGTTCACGGTGATCCCGAGGTCCCGCATGTTCTCCTTAAAGGCGGTGGCCATGTTGGCGCGGAGTTGGTTTTCCTGATTCGTGTTGAGCGTGAACTCCACCAAGTTTCCATCGCGATCGCGAAGTCTCTGATCGGGGCCCACCTTGAAACCCGCCTCGGCAAGGAGGGCGCGGGCCCGGGCGGGGTCGTAGGGGTACTGGGTTACGTTCGGGTTGTACCATTTTTTGTTGGCGGGGGTTTCCGGTCCCCAGAGGGGTTGACCGCGTCCAAAGAGGACACCACGGACGAGACCTTCCCGATCGATGCCGTGGGAAACGGCTTGGCGGAAGCGGCGGTCGGTGAACCAGGCGAGTTTATAAGGAGAAACAAAGGGTTTGCCTGACGCATCCTTGCCGGGATTTTGATTCAACCAGATGAAGCCAGTGTTGGGGGATGGACCGCGGTTGTGAACGGTAAATCCATAGCGGGAGGCATACCGCCCGATCCAAGCCACATTGTCGGGAGAGAGGCCTTCGGCATCCGTCTGGCCGGTGGCAAAGGCGAGGGTGCTGGCATTGGCGTCTTTGACGAGTTTTGTGACGAGGAAGTCGACATATGGAAGGCGAACTCCCTTGGCATCAGCACGCCAGTAATGCGGGTTGGCCTCAAAGATAATGCGTTCAGCGGGTTGGTAGGAGCGGAGGCGGAAGGCACCGGTTCCCACAAGGCGGTGCGGCTCTTTCTGGGCCACGCTGACATTCCAGGCCTTGAGGAGGGTGCCGTCCCGAAAGGCGGGTTCGAGTTGGTGTTTCGGAAGGATGCCGACTCCACCGACGTATTCGAGGAAAGGGGCAAAGATCTCCGGGCTGGTCAGGCGGACGGTGAGATCGTCCATTTTCTCGACCTGGAACTTCTTTCCGTCGACGGAGAGGTCAAAGGCCGAGCGGTTGGGAAAACGGGGATCGTAGATGGCCTGAAACGTGAAGACCACGTCATCGGCGGTAAAGGGCTGTCCATCGGACCAACGGACACCCGGACGGATATGGAAGGTGAAGGTGCGGTTGTCGGGAGCGATGTCCCACCGGGAGGCAAGGCCGGGTTCGACTTCCTGTGTGACGGCGTTGTTTCGTACGAGGGAATCGAGAAAGAGGCTGATGAATCCTCCCGAAGTTGCATCTTCCGAAACCAAAGGGTTGAAAGTGGAGGGTTCGCCCGGAGTGGAATCGATGAAGACACCGCCCCGCTGTCCGACCTCATTGCGGGCTGTGTCGATTCCTTCAGGCAACGGGGTAATTTCCCTCGCCACCTTTTCTTGGGGAGAGCAGGCAGCCAGAATCCATGGCAGAAAAACGAAAGGGAAAGCCCGAAGCATACTGGGGAAGATTATGGGATTTGGAGTGGAACCCAAATCCCAATTTCGCGAGCAAAATGGAGTTTAGTTTCGGGGGAGGCCGGGGGGCCAGGCGACGCGACGGCGATTCAGCCAACCCACACCGATCAGATCCTGAATTCCCACCCAGGCGCGGCCGGCAATCGTATATTTCGAGGTTCCGGCACGCCTTGGGCGATGCCGGACGGGCAATTCGCCGAGGCGAAGTCCGGCGGCCCCCAACAGGGCAGGCAGATAGCGATGCATGCCCTTGAAAGGGACAAGGAAACGGGCGTCTTCCCGGCGGATAACTTTGAGGGAGCATCCGGTGTCATGGGCGCCATCCATCAGAACGGCGCGACGGATGGAGTTGGCGATTCTGGAGGCGATCCGCTTCTGCCAGGAATCCATTCTGGGGGTGCGGATGCCACAGGCAAAATCGGCCTGGTTCGAGCGGAGTAATTCCAGAAGAGAGGGCAGATCGGCAGGATCGTTTTGACCGTCCCCATCCATCATGGCGGCGTAGGGTCGGGTGGCGGCCAGAAGTCCTGCATAGAGAGCGGGTCCTTGGCCAAGATTTTTTGGAAAGTGAATGACACGGATGTCTTTTTCCAGATCCAGAAGGGACGGGGTCCTGTCGTGGCTGCCGTCGTTCACGGCGATGATTTCTGCTCCGGGAACGGCCCGCCGGGCCTCTGCAATCACGGCCGAAATGTTTTCCTCCTCGTTATAGAACGGGATGATGAGAGAAAGGTCGGATGCCATGGTTTATTTGACCTTCAAGAGTGTGGGGAGGCGGGTAAATAATTTGGAAAAGAGTCTGGGGCCGACAATTTTCCAGATGTGATCGGCCGTTCGGGCAATCAGCCAAGTGTAGAAGATAGACAAAGGGATCGAGGCCAGAATGTCCGTGGGATAGTGGTCTCCGGTGTAGATGCGGCCGAGGCCGGCGAGGGCAACGAAGATCCAGGGCCAGCGAAGGGAAGGTCCCCAGACCAAGCGGGAGGCCATGGCAGCTGCTGTGGCGTTGGCCACATGGGAGGAGGGGAAGGAGCGACCATGCAGGACATCCCTCTCCGGGATTCCTGAAATCCGGACGCTCGGCTCCCAGCGATTGTTTGCCGGTCCCGGGCTTACGTCTCGGACCCCTTCGGCGGATTCAAACGGTCGGGGACGATCAAAAAAGTGTTTCAAGGGGTTGACGATCAAGGGATCTCCGATCGCGACGCTCAAGACGGTGAGAATGATCCAAGCCTTTAGGCGATCCGAACCGCGAAAAAGAAGGATGAGGGCCGTGACCGCAAGAATTGGGATCCAAAAACGGCCATCGGCCAAAAGGTTGAAGAATTGGTCAAGAAACGGGTGGTTGAAGCCCCGGTTGATCCAACGGAAAATTCTGAGGTCCAACGAATAAACTTGGGAGATCAAGTTTCCGAGGCTAAATTAGGAAAAATGGTACGACAAGTCGCTTGCTTGGCTCTTTTTGCCTCCTTCCTATCTGTGGGATGGACGCAAAATCGAAACACAGCAAAGGCGCCGGGAAGTTCGGTTTCTGATTCCGGCGAGGAAATCACCCCCACCCCCCGCCAAATGCAGAATTTTCTATGGCGGACGCTTGTGATGAAGGATTTGAAGCTGAAGGGGCAGGTTCAGAGTGGGGAAAGAAAAATACCGCTCCTTGTCCGAACGAAGGAGCGACTGCTTCAATTTGAATTTCAGGATCGGCCCCTGCAGATCCGTGTGCGTTTTGCTCCGGAGGGGAGTTTGATTCAACGCCGGACCAAATCGGGAGGGGAGTGGCAGGTGGTCACCGGTTCTGAAAAAACCCAGGCCGTGGCAGGAACGGATCTGGCCTACGAGGATCTGGGAATTGATTTTCTGCGCTGGCCCGATCCTCAACCCAAAGGGGAGGACAACGTGATGATGCTAGACTGTTGGGTGTATGAGGTGAACCCGCCGGTGGAGAGCAATTACGCCAAAGTTCGTTATTGGATCAGCAAAAGCTACCGATCGATGATCCGGGCGGATGGTCTCAACGCCAAAGGGGAGCCCATCAAAAGGTTTACTTTCAACAGCGTGATCGAAGCGGAGGACACGGTGGTGATCGGGGAGATGAAGGTGGCGAAACTGACTCCCGGTACGGATGTTTCATTCTCCCGGACCTTTGTACAGATCGAGACGGTGGAAAAAGGCTCCGGACTCTGAGGGAAGTTTCCGTGAAGTATCGCATCGACCTGCATTGTCATTCCCGATTTTCTTCCGACGGGGTGAGTGAGCCGGAGGAGATGGTTCATGCCGCCAAGGAACGGGGACTCCACGGCTTTGCCATCACCGATCACAACACCTCCGCCTGCGTGGATTATTTTCTTTCTACGGGATTGATGCGGGAGGATGGGCAGCCGGTCGACGGATTTCTCATTCTCCCGGGGCAGGAGATCACCACTTCGGCCGGACATTTACTGGCTTTGGGGGTGCGGTTGCCGGATCTGAAGGGAATTGCACCCGATGAAGCGATGAGCCTGGTTCAGGCTGCCGGAGGGTTGGCCGTGCCTCCCCATCCGTATGACAACTTTCGGGCGGGAATCCGGGAGTCGATTCTCCGGGAACTGCCGCTGGAGGCGATTGAGGTTTTTAATGCGGCGGTCACCTTTAAACGAGCCAACCAACGGTCGTACGATTATGCCTGTAAACATAAGCTTGCGATGACGGCTGGAAGTGATGCGCACCACGTGGAAGCCATCGGCACGGCCTGCACCGTTCTGGAAATGGAAGATTTCAGCGTGAAAGGGGCGTTGGCTTCGATTCGGCGGGGCCCCATAGGGTTGGAACAACGCTATATGAGCAGGACCCAGGCGCTGCGAAAAACCTGGAGCAATGTGTTCCGCTTACGGGGAAAACCGAAACATCCCCGATCGATTTCGTGAAAAATCCGGCACCGGTTACCCGGCTTATCATCCTTGGAAATGTCGCCGTTGCGGTGCTGGATGTTCTTTTGACGTTGGGGCAGCCCCGGACGGATTCGATCGTCCGGCAACTTCTGGCCCTTTCCCCGGCGAACCTTTTGGATGGAGCCTGGTGGGAGCCCTTCACCTACATGTGGCTTCACGCGCCGCCGGTGGGTCTTTGGGTTACGCATATTTTGTTTAATATGATGACCCTTTCGATTTTTGGTCGACCGGTGGAATCGCGATTGGGTTCCCGCCGGTTTCTCATGATTTATTTTCTGGGGGGGCTAGCGGCGGCCGGTTTCTTCCTGGGACAAACCTGGTGGGCGGCGGGACATACTTGGGAGGGTTTTCATTCGGTGACCCAGGAGATTGTGGGGGCCAGTGGGGCGGTTTTGGCGGTGGTCGCAGCTTTTGCCGTGTATTTTCCCGATGCGCGTCTTTTTATCTTTCCGTTTCCTTTTCCCATCCGGGCAAGCAAGGCGGTGGGGTTTTTCATCGTCTTGAGTCTGATCATGATGTTTGTGCCGGCTCTTTCCTTTATCGGGCATAGTGCCCATATCGGAGGGCTCTTGGCCGGATATGTCTTGGCCCGGGCCTGGCTCAGGGAGATTCCCGCGCCACCCGTTCTGGCCAGGCCGGCACAGAAAACGATGGATGAGATGGCGGCTACCTTGGCGGTGGCGAATCTGTCTGATGCGGATTTCCGCCGGGAAGTAAAAACTCTTTTGGGTGAACTTGGGAAGGGGAGCTGGCGCCCCCTCAGCCCCCGCGAACGGGCTCTCCTGCGGCGGGCGCACTTACTGGTTTAAAAAACAAAAAGGGATGAAACTCCGCAAGCGATTTAAAAATGCGGAGCATGCTTGGCAAAGCTTTCTTGAGTTTTCTCCGGGAAGCCTGGAGGTCCTTGCCGTAAACGGAATCCTGAGCGAGGGGGTGAAGAATCCGGCTGGCCTGCTTCTTGAAAAGGGATTGGGAAAATATCGGATCGAATGGGAAAAGCTGGAGCAAGCAAGTGAGTCGCTTTCCAAAAAGTGGGAGATTCTGCGCGAATGGCAAAGGGCGGAGCTTGTTCGGTTGGGTTTTTTTGAATTCGCCAAGTTTCCGGAGGCTGAAGTATCCCCAAGCCGTTTGACGGGTTTGGCGGGATTTACTC
The DNA here is from genome assembly GCA_947442065.1 of Verrucomicrobia subdivision 6 bacterium. GTDB lineage: Bacteria > Verrucomicrobiota > Verrucomicrobiia > Methylacidiphilales > Verrucolacustridaceae > Verrucolacustris. Next base: position 10,343 of record CANEUY010000034.1, read on the forward strand.
TTCAGACAGCCCTGCAGTTGGCCCAGGAAGGGGCTCCCCCGATGGATCGTGGTAATTCGGATTCCCTTTCGGTTTTGGCGCTCGGCAAGTTGGGGGCGGCTGATCTGAACTTCTTTTCCGATCTCGACCTTATTTTCTTCTGCCAGAAAGAGGAAGAGATCGAGGCGAGCCAGCGCCTTGTCCGAAGTCTGGTGGCAGGATTGGATTCCCGAGGGGGAAGTTCGATTTATCGCATTGATCTGCGTCTTCGCCCGGAAGGGGATCGGGGGGCCCTTGTGCCGACCCAGGAAGGTTTGGAGGATTACTATGCAGCCTATGGAGAAGTCTGGGAGCGGTGTGCGTGGATTCGTGCGCGTCAGGTTGCCGGTGAGGAGGAGGCCTCGTACGAGCTGCTGCAATCGCTCCAGCCGTTCATTTATCCACGCGGATTGGCCCCTTCAAGTCTGGGAGAGCTTTTTCAGCAAAAATCCCGGGCGGAAGATGAGTTAGTGCCTGAGGAGGACCGGGATCGGGAGATCAAGAGGGGCCGGGGAGGCTTACGGGAAGTCGAATTTCCCGTCTTGGGGCTTCAGCTTCTCCACGGAGCCGCCCAACCCACCCTGCAGACCCATGATCTGCGGAAGGCCATCCGGAATCTGAAAAGTCTTGGTCTTCTCAAGGCGGAAGAGGCGGAAGTTCTGAGCGGGGGTTACGATTTCTGGCGGCGGCTGGAGGACAGGTTGCAGATGAGAAACATCCGTCAGACCCATCTCTTGCCGGTGGAGCGGAAGGAGTGGGAATCCTTGGCGGAGAGTATGGACCTTTCTTCCGCTTCGGACCTTGAAAAGTCAGTTGAGGAATGGCGAAACCGGGTGAGGAAGGTTTACGACTCCATCTTCAGCGGGATCCGTCCAAAGACAGTTTCGATGGAAGGAGTGAAGTTTCCCGAGACCATCCAATGGGATCGCGAACAAGAAGCCCGGGCGGCCTGGAACAGCCTGGCCCCCTCAGAGGAACTTCATGCCACCGCGAGGACCAGTGAGAATTTTCAGAGGTTACTCCCACTCTTGAGGATGCGATTGGGGGTGTGCACACGTCCGGATCTTGCGTTGATGGGATTGGCTCATTTCACCAAGGCCTATGGAGCCCGGTCGTTGCTTTATGAAAGCCTTTGTGTGAATCCGAGGGCCTTGGAGTTACTGATCCGTTTTTTTGAAGGCAACCGGGCATGGGGACCTCATCTGGTGGCACATCCCGAGCTTTTTGAGGAGGTCACCCAAGGGGAGTTGGATGAGTCCAGAGGAGTAGTCTTTCACCGTAAGGCGTTCCCGTTGCCGAAAGATGAGGATTCCGCATTGGAGGGCACGCGGCTTTATGTGAGAGGGCAAGAATTGCGGATCGCCCTGCGTGCTTTGCTTGGACTGGCGGATATTCCAACTTTGCAGGCGGAATTGACGGCCTTGGCGGAAATCAGTCTGGAGTGGGCCTGGGAATTTGCAGGAAAACCCGAATGGAGTTGGGTGGGATTGGGCAAAGTGGGCGGTGAGGCCTTGAGTTTTGGTTCGGATCTGGATCTGTTGATTGTCGGCGAGGGGGAGGAGTCGGCACAAAAGGCGGTCAGGTTTCTGACGGCAGATCTTTCGTCGGGATCCCTCTTTCGTGTGGATTTTCGTCTTCGGCCTTATGCCGAAGGGGCTTTGGCAGTCCCGGTGGATCGGTATGTGGAGTACTTTAACCGGGAGGCGGAAGGATGGGAGGTGCTGGCACTTTCCCGGGCCCGCATCTTATCTGGGGCAAAGGAACCCGGTGCAAGGTTCTGGCCGGCATTGGATCCCGTTTGGCAAAAAACCGGACAGGAAAAAAAATTTCTCGGAGAGTTACGGGAGATGCGGGAACGAATTGCCACGGAGAGGGTGCCGCAAGGAATGGAGGGGCAGGCCTATAAAACGGGGCGGGGCGGGTTGATGGATATCGAATTTGCAGCACAGGCTTGGCAGATGAAAAAAAGATTCATCGAGCCCAGAACGGAAAGAGTTTTGCTGGCGATGGAGAAAGAGTATCCCGAAGAGGCGGGAACTTTGATGCGAGGTTTGGGCTTTTTGACCCAGGTTGAATGGTGGCTCCGGATGGATGAGGGTCGGGGGACAAGTCTCCTGCCGGGCCCCGGACCTGACCGGGCATGGTTGGCAAAAATCTGCGGCCTTACGAG
>CANEUY010000035.1 GCA_947442065.1 Verrucomicrobia subdivision 6 bacterium
AGAGAATTCGGTCCCCCCAATAAAACCGCCTGGAGATACCAAAGAAGGTCCAACGGACCCGATTTGGGAAAGACACAGACATCGAGCTTCCCATCCGCCATTTCCGCCTTGGGGAAAAACTGAAAAGGCCCCCCGTAGTGCTTTCCATTCCCGATCAAAACCATCGCGCCACGGATTTCTTTTTTCCCGGGAACTTTCACCCGCAGAACCGGAGCCGGAGCGACCATCAGCTGCGCCGCCGTCAGAAGATAACTCCAAGGACCCCAGGCCCGCTTCGCATCCGGGTGGGTCCGGCGGACGGTCTCGGCATCCAGACCCACCCCTGCCAACTGGATGAAGCGCCGGCGGTTGGCCAAACCTAGATCCAATTTTTTTCTTTTCCCCGCCCGAATCACTTCCAGCGCCTTCTCAAGGCCCGGAGGGATCCCCAACTCGAGGGCCAACACATTCATCGTGCCCACCGGCAAAACTCCCAACGTGCAGAGCTTCGGATCAATGCCGTTTAAAACCTCGTTCACCGTTCCATCTCCGCCTGCCGCGACAATGGTTCGGTACCCCTTATCCACCGCCTCCCGCGCCAATTTTTCCCCATGCCCCGGCCTCTCCGTGAGAAAGACTTTCGCTTCGGGCACCAGTTTGACCATCTGGTGAAGTGTTTTTCTTGCCTGATCCCCCTTGGCGGCGGGGTTCAGAATGATGCATAACTTGTTCTGTGAGGAAGAAGCCATCTTTAGGTGATAGGGAAGAAAAGGCCCCGTGTCATTCTCGCCGAGGGGGGGGCTTCCTCCGGATCACCGCAGGCGTCCACCGAAGCCGTCGACTCCTCGTCCCCAATCTCCCGGGTCTTCGCCCCGCCCAGGACCGCGTCCGCGCCGCCGTTTTCTCCGCCCTCGGGGCCCTTGTTCCTGAAGCCCGCGTTCTTGATCTCTTTGCCGGCACGGGATCCTACGGAATCGAAGCTCTCAGCCGCGGCGCAAAATCTGCACTCTTTATTGAGCAGGACTCCCGCACTGCCGAAGCCCTCCGCCAGAACCTTTCCGCTCTGGACTATGATTCCCCCATCCTCCAAACCCCGGTCGAGTCCTGGTTGCCGCAGGCAACGGAATCATCCTTCGATCTCATCTTTCTCGACCCCCCTTACGACCAAACGGGCGCTGAACTTTCCCGATGGAAGGTGACCCAGGGCCTCGAGCGACTTCTCGCACCCGGCGGTCGCATCATCTGGGAACATCACTCTTCGTCGAAATGGAGCCCCCAGACCCCTCTTTCTGAGATCTGGCATCGTGAATACGGCAGAAGCTCCGTCTCTTTCTTGGCACATCCAGTCACACGTTGACGCTCTCTTTCTCCTTCGCTACGTTCAGACATTCTATGGCAAATAAAAAGATCGCAATCAATGGGTTCGGCCGAATCGGCCGACTGGTTTTCCGGGCTCTCTGCCAACAGGGTCTTCTGGGAAAAAAATTCGATGTGGTGGCAATCAACGATCTCGTTCCGGCGGATAACTTGGCCTATCTCGTCAAATACGACTCCACCCAGGGACGTTTCCATCTGGATGTCTCGAGCGCGAAATCCTCCCCCTCCGTCGCCGAAGACGATGTCCTTGTGGTGGATGGCCACAAAATCAAATGCCTCGCCGTCAAGGAAGGTCCCACCGCCCTGCCGTGGAAAGATCTCGGCATCGACTATGTGATCGAATCCACGGGCCTCTTCACCGAAGCGGAAAAAGCCAAAGGGCACCTGACCGCAGGCTGCAAGAAAGTCATCATCTCCGCCCCCGCCAAAGGCGAGGACATCACCGTGGTGATGGGCGTCAACCACACCAAGTACGACAACGCAAAGCACCACATCATCTCGAACGCCTCCTGCACCACCAACTGTCTGGCCCCCCTCGTCCATGTCCTCCTCAAGGAAGGCTTTGGAGTTGAGGAAGGCCTGATGACCACCGTCCACAGCTACACTGCGACCCAAAAAACCGTCGACGGACCTTCCCGCAAGGACTGGAAAGGCGGGCGTTCCGCCGCGATCAACATCATCCCATCGACCACCGGTGCAGCCAAAGCCGTCGGACTGGTCTGTCCGGAAGTTCAGGGAAAACTAACCGGAATGTCCTTCCGCGTCCCCACCCCGACCGTCAGCGTGGTCGACCTCACCGTCCGGACCACCAAGGACACCTCCTACGAGGAAATCTGCCAGGCCATGAAAAAGGCCTCGGAGACCTATCTCAAAGGAATCCTCGAATACACATCGGACGAAGTCGTATCCACCGATTTCATCCACAGCCAATATTCCAGTATCTTTGATGCCAGTTCCGGAATCGGTTTGAACAAGCGATTCTTCAAACTCGTTAGCTGGTACGACAACGAATGGGGTTATAGCAATCGCTGCGTCGACCTCCTTCGGCACATTGCAGGCTGATTCCGTGGCCAAACTCACCGTTCAGGATCTCCAACCCAAGGATCAGCAGGTTTTTGTCCGGGTGGACTTCAATGTCCCCCTGGAACCCTCCCCCGAAGGGCCCCGCATCTCCGACGACACCCGGATTCAGGAAACACTCCCCACGCTGAAGCTGCTCCTCGAAAAGGGCGCTTCGCTTGTTCTGGCCAGCCATCTGGGCCGCCCCAAGGGAAAACCGGAAGAAAAATACTCCCTCCGGCCCGTGGCGACCTATCTCGCAAAATTGCTGAATTGCTCAGTTCACTTTGCCTCGGATTGCGTGGGGCCCCAAGCCGATCAGGCACGGGCCAATCTCAAAGCCGGAGAAATTCTTCTCCTGGAAAATGTCCGCTTCCACGCCGAGGAAGAGAAGAATGATCCTGATTTCGCCAAAAAGCTCCTCGGGACAGCCAAAATCTACGTCAACGATGCCTTCGGTTCCGCTCACCGTGCCCACGCATCGACGGAAGCTTGTGCCCGACTCGCCACCCAAGCCGCCGCAGGCCTGCTGATGGCAAAGGAACTGCGTTATCTTGGGAGTGAATTGTCCGATCCCAAACGACCCTTTCTCGTGATTCTCGGCGGCGCCAAGGTGGGGGACAAAATTGGTGTCCTTAAGGCTCTCCTCCAGAAAGCCAACACCATCCTCATCGGTGGCGGAATGAGCTACACTTTCCGGCTCGCCCAAGGACGCAAAATTGGGAAATCCCTTTGCGAGCCCGATAAAGTGGACCTGGCCAAGGCCATTCTTGCCGAAGCCCAACAACGGGGAGTCAAACTTCTCCTGCCTGAAGACACTCTCATCGTCCAGGAGCTGGACTTTGCCGGACGCAAAGTTTCCCCAGGAAAATTCACACAACCCGGCGAGGAAATTCCCGACGGCTGGGAAGGTGTCGATATCGGCCCCATAGCACGGGAGACCTACGCCAAGGAGATTGCCGCCTCATCGACGATTCTTTGGAACGGACCGATGGGGGTTTTCGAAATACCTGCCTGTGCCGAAGGAACCTTTGCCATGGCCAAGGCTGTCGCCGCAAATTCGAAGGCGGTCTCCATCATCGGAGGCGGGGATTCCGTGAAGGCCGTGAAAAAAGCCGGGGTGGGTCAAAAAGTTACATTCATTTCGACCGGAGGTGGCGCTTCGCTTGAGTTCCTTGAAGGGAAAACCCTCCCTGGAGTGGCGGCCTTGCAGGACAAGAAATGACCCCATCCAAAAAAGTCATTACCCCCCGCCCCCTCGTGGTCGGAAATTGGAAGATGCACAAGACGGCATCCGACACACGGGATCTGACCCAAGATATCGTCAAAAGGGTGGAGCGTGTCGCCAACATCGACATGGTCATTTGCCCCCCCTTCACCTCCCTGCCAGCTGCCCATGAAACTCTTGGCCGTCACAGCGTTATCGCACTCGGGGCCCAAAACATGCACGCGGCCAAGGAGGGCGCCTTCACCGGAGAGATTTCCGGCCCTATGCTCCGGGAGTTCGGAGTCCGTTACGTGATTCTAGGGCATTCCGAACGTCGCCAATTCGACAACGAAACCAGCGAAAAAGTCGCCGCCAAAGCCATCTCCGCTGTCGGCTATCATTTGCGTCCGATTGTTTGTGTGGGGGAAACTTTGACCCAACGTGAAGCGGACGAAACGACCGCCGTGGTGGAATCTCAAATCCGCTCTTCCCTGAGCGGATTCCCTTCGGAACAAATCGACGAACTCGTCGTCGCCTACGAACCCGTCTGGGCAATCGGCACCGGCAAAGTCGCGACTCCCCGGCAGGCGGGCGAGGTACATACCAAAATACGCAAACTCCTGATCAAGATTTTTGGCCCCAAGGGATCGGGGATCCGCATTCTATATGGCGGAAGCGTGAAGCCTGAGAACGCCGCCGCCCTGATGGCTGAACCCGATATTGATGGCGCCTTGGTCGGTGGCGCAAGTCTCGACGCGCGGGCCTTTTTCGATATTATCGAAGCTGCCCGGCCTACCCGGGCATCCGAACATGATTAACCTAGCCATCTACATCCTTTTGGGGGTCAACATCCTCGTCTGTATCCTTTTGACCCTGCTTGTCCTCATGCAGAAGCCCCGTTCCGAAGGTTTGGGCGCCGCTTTTGGGGGTAGCTTCACCGATTCTATTTTCGGAGCGCAAACTTCCGATGTTTTGACCAAGGGAACAATCTGGCTTGGAGTCATCTTCATGTCCCTGACCCTCCTCCTTGGACTCCTCTACAGCCATCGCCAGGTCGGAAGCAACAAACTGCAGGAAGAACTGAAAAAGCCTGTCTCGACAGTTTCCACCAATTCCTTACCCCCTCCCGTGCCTTCTTCCACCACATCGACCAACACCCCTGCGACCACTCCTGCTGCGCCGGTCCCCGCTAACCCCTGATGAATTTCTGCCGGGGCATCCCCGGCCTCACCGGCCTTTTTCTTTTCTCCCTCTTTCTTGGGGGGTGCACCACTCGCCCAAGGGCGGATCTAATCATTTGTAATGGCGCCGAGCCACAAACCCTCGATCCCGCGCTTGTTTCAGGGCAGCTCGAAGGCCGCCTTTGCTCTGCCCTTTTGGAAGGCTTGCTTCGCAGGGACGCCCGAGGCAAAGCGGTTCCCGGAACAGCGGAAAAATGGACGACCAGCCCGGACGGAAAAGTTTACACCTTTACCCTCCGCCCCAATCTCCGCTGGTCAAATGGAGATCCTCTCACCTCTTCCGATTATCGATGGAGCTGGCTCCGGGCTCTTCATCCCGCGACCGCCTCCCCGTATTCGGAAATCTTCTACTTTATTCGTGGCGCGGAAGCCTACCACTCGGGCAAAAGCCCCTCTGAATCGGTGGGAATCGAAACACCGGATGAACGCACCTTGGTGGTCCATCTTGAACACCCGACTCCATTTTTCCCCGCCCTGACCGCTTTTACCACCTACCTCCCCGTCCATCAGGCCACAGTGGAAAAATTCAAAGACGGGTGGATCCGGCCGGAAAACTGGGTCGGGAACGGTCCATACCGGTTGCTGGATTGGGAAATCAATGACCGGGTTTCCCTGAAAAAGAACCCCCTGTATCACACTCCGGGCCGCGTCCAAATCGAACGGATTGATGCTCTTGCAGTCAACCGCGCGAGCACGGCATTCAACCTCTACTCTTCAGATCAGGCCGATGTCCTTCTCGATAAAGGGATGATCCCATCCCTGATCCTCCCCGAACTCCGCGGAAGATCGGATTTTCATCCAGGGCCCCTCCTCGCCACATATTTTTACCGCTTCAACGTCACCCGCCCCCCCTTCAACGATGTGAGGGTGCGCCGGGCCTTTGCCCTCGCCATCGACAAAGAGATCATCACCGAGAAAATCACGAGGGGGAATGAACCTGTGGCCCAATCCCTCACCCCACGGGGCATCGCGGACTATCTTCCACCCGAAGGACTCCCGCCGGACCCGGAAACTGCCAGAGCCTTACTGAAAGGGGCCGGATTTCCCGAGGGCCGTGGTTTTCCGCGCGTTTCCCTCCTTTACAATAAATCGGAACTCAATGAGCAGATCGCCGTGGAGATTCAAGCCCAGTGGAAACGAGTTCTTGGTGTCGAAGTCGAACTTCGCAATCAGGAATGGGCCACCTACCTCAGATCCTTGGATACACTGGATTTTGATATCGCCCGTTCCAGTTGGGTGGGCGATTACGATGACCCCAACACATTCCTCGACTGCTTTGTCACGGACCGTGGCAATAACCGGACCGGATGGAGCAACCCCGAATACGATTCACTGCTCACCCATGCCCGGTCGGAACCCAACCCGGCCCGACGACTGGAGCTTCTTCAAAAAGCGGAAACTCTCCTTCTAACGGATGCCTTGCCCATCATTCCCATTTATCACTTTATCGGATGCCTTATGTTTGATCCCAACAAGTGGGGTGGTCTTTACCCCAATCTTCTTGATGAACATCCATTATCGGAAATCACCAAACAGACCCGCTGAAGCATGATCACTTTCATCATCCGTCGTCTCCTATCCTCGATACCGGTCGGTGTAGCGGTGGTAGTGATCTGCTTTACCCTGGTTCGTCTTGCCCCAGGTTCCCCCTTTTCATCGGAACGGGCACTGGATCCGGTCACAAAGCAGATGCTGGAGGCGAAGTATCGTCTGACAGGATCCATTCCCACCCAGCTTTTTTGTTATCTGTCACAAGTTGCAAAAGGGGATCTCGGAGAGTCCCTGAAATACCGAGGTAGAAGTGTCGTAGAAATTATCGGGCAATCTCTTCCCCGCTCCATTCTGCTGGGCTCAATTTCCTTCCTTATTTCCCTTGGCCTTGGCATTCCCCTGGGAGCCTGGGCGGCCGCCCGGAATCGCGATCAGGTTGGATCCATCCTCAATGGACTGGCCATCCTCAGCCTTTCTGTCCCCACGTTTATTTTAGCTCCCACCACCGTTCTTTTGTTTTCCTTTTACTTTCACCTTTTTCCGCCTGCCGGATGGGGCGAACCCAGTCAATTGGTTCTACCCGCTTTTGCCCTGGCTCTTCCCTTTGTCGGCGTCTGCGCCCGCCTAGTCCGGTCCGGTCTCCTGGAAACTCTCGGATCTGATTTCATTCGGACAGGTCGTTCCAAGGGCCTTTCTGAACCCAAGCTCGTTCTTCTCCATGCTCTTCGACCCGCAATCCTACCTCTGATTTCGTATGCCGGCCCCCTCGCTGCGGGCATCCTGACGGGCAGCCTCCTCATTGAGGAGACTTTCGCCATTCCGGGAGTTGGGCAGTTTTTTGTCAGCGGGGTGATCAACCGGGATGTCTTTTTGGTATCCGGGGTTGTCCTCGTCTACTGCGCTTTTCTTCTCTTTTTTAATTTGGTGGCCGACTGGTTGACGGCTCTTTTGGATCCCCGAATCCGCTTACACTCATGAAGATCCGCATTTTTCTGATAGCTTTTATTCTGATCGTCGGTGCCGCTGTCATCGGCCCATGGCTCAGTCCCTATGGGGTGAGTGAGGTTTCTTCCATGCGCCTCGCCTCCCCCAGTTTGACCCACTGGCTCGGAACGGACCTTCATGGTCGTGATCTGCTTACCCGGCTGCTTTATGGGGGGCGAATTTCACTTCTGGTGGGCCTCGTCGGTGCCTCCGTCAGCCTCCTTGTCGGCGTTGCCTATGGTCTGACGGCCGGCTATCTGGGGGGTCGCATCGACAATGCCATGATGCGCTTGGTGGACACACTTTACGCACTTCCCCGGATTGTCCTCGTGATCGTGCTGATCAGTCTTTTTGATCTAAAATTGAAAGGCTTTCTCGATACAACCCCCTTTGCCTTCCTCGCACCCCATGCCCGGCTTCTCCTCCTGTTCGTTGCCTTGGGGTTGGTGGAATGGCTGACACTGGCCCGGATCGTGCGGGCCCAGGTCCTGAGCATCAAGGAACGCCCCTTTGTTCTCTCCTCCCGCCTCATCGGGCAGACCACTCCCACCATTCTCATCCGGCAGATCCTTCCTCAGGTTTTCCCGATTGTGTTGACCTATTTGACCCTGGCTCTGCCTGCAGTGATTCTTGAGGAGTCGTTTTTAAGCTTTCTGGGGCTTGGTGTGCAGGCTCCCCTCGCCAGTTGGGGAACGCTTTTGGCGGATGGAGCGTCTCTCCTAAATCCCATTCACACTCCTTGGTGGTGCATCGTATTTCCTTCCTTTGCACTCGCCAGCTCACTTCTCCTTTTAAACTTCATCGGCGATCAGCTGAAGAAAGACGGACGGTAAACTCGGATTTGACATCTTTCGCCTTGGCCGTAGGTATCTCCCATGAAATTCACTCTATCCATCCTTGCCTCCCTTATCCTGACCCTCGCACCAACGTACGCCCACTGTGGAAACTGTGGTTCCGATAACACCAGCCACAACTCTTCCTCCAAGAAATGCGGAAAGTGCGGGAATCCCGAAGGCTCGGATAAGTGCAAAGAAGCCTGCAAGGCCAAATAAACAGCCCTACCCCTTCCGAAAAAGATTCCTCCGCAGCCTCGCGGTTGTGCGCAGCCTGCGGCATGTGCTGTGACGGAACCCTTTTTCATTCTGTCCTCCTACAATCCGGTGATCCCTCACGGAAACTTGCCTCCCTCGGGCTGAAGATCAAAATCAAGAAAGGGCGATCCTACTTTTTACAACCCTGCCCCGCCCACGAAGGGAATCGCTGCCGGATTTACGAGGATCGTCCTGTTCGTTGCCGTATTTTCAACTGCCAACAGCTCCTTCGCCTATTTGCAGGCGAGGCAACAGAAGCCCAAGCCCTCTCCAAAATTCAGGAAGCCCGCCGTCAGGTCGACCACGTGAATCATCTCATCGACCATTTATCCGAAACGAATCAAAAAAGAGGCCTGACCCAACGATGTGCTCAAGCCCTTCAGACGGATGTAAAGACCCCCCGTCACGCCGAACTGGAAACAGCGATGAAAAAACTGGCCCTTTTCCTGGAAAACGAGTTCCGGGTAAAACCGGAAACGAATCTGGTCTAGCGTCGACCCCCACCCCCGCGGGCCCGGTCAGCCCCACGATGATTCCCTCGGTCCTGGTAGCGACCATCGGAATAATTGTTCCAATCCCGACCTCTTCCAGCGTACCCACCATATCCGTAATACCCTCCGGCATAATAATACCCGTCATATGGATAACCGTCGTAATCGCTTCCGTTATCAAGGGGAGGCGGAGGAGGGGGATTCTGGGCCCACACATTGACCGCGACCAAGCTGGCAAGCAGGAGGATGGTTTTCTTCATGCGAATCAATTTGAGGCATCACCCCGTCCACCGACAAGTCCGAACTGGATCTTCCACAACCCTCATATTTGATTGTTTCAGCTCGGGAATAGGGCCAAATATACCCTATGCACAGATCAGCAACGAGCTCCCTTCTCGGCACGGCCCTCTTCTTCATTTTCACCTCACTGACTTCAGCCCAAGTCCAGGGAATCGGAGGCAGTTCTTACCAATCAAATGTTGGTGGTATTTCCAAGAACTCATCCGGATCCGGAGTTAGCGGCGTTTCAGCGAATAACTACCAGTCCGGCGTGCAGGGCCTGAGCAGTCCTACTTCAACAACCCAGGTTTCGGCGACTTCCCCTTCCTCTGGAGCAACAGCTTCGGGAACCTCCTCTGCCGCTGGAGGCTCCTCAACGAGTTCCGGCAACGCTGCCACATCCCCCTCCGGTTCGGAACCCATGAAGGCAGAGGACGGCTCCCCATCCAAATTCGCTTCTGGTACGGGCAAGTTCTTTACCTGTACCCGGTGCGGAATCGAAGGCGCAGAAACCAAGGGGTACTGCCTCGGTACGTTTGGAATGCTTTCAGATGCCAACGGTAAGCCACTCCACCACATCAATAAGTAGTTCCTAATCGATTTAGCGGTTTTCACTGCCCCGGACTCGACTCCGCACTTTCACCTCACACCCGAAAAGTTCGACCCTGGAATGTAACAGGACTCACCATTTCGAGCCACCCAGAGACTTGGTCTGGGCGTTAGTTTGTGGCTGTAGCATAAGTCTTGGTTTGTCGATCTCCTGTGTAGGGAGGCCTAGGCCGACAGGAACCGGAGATCGTGTGAGCTGGGCCATGTAGTCTGCCGGACTCCGATACCCGATCCGGACGTAACACATGGCACTCTCGGGTCAATTTATCCACAACGGTCAAAATCCGCAACGAACCCCCACGTTGAGTAGCATCGGCAATAAAATCCCACGTCCATACATTCCCACAATGGGTCGGCCCCTTCGGTAACCCCGTGGAACTTCCTTCCCCTACCTCTCGGCGATTGTCGGGAACACCCGCAGCGCCTCCAATCGCTTCACCCGTTGCACATGTCGTTTGCCCACCTGCCATCCCTCCCTGCGAAGCAAAGCCGTAATTCCCCTGAAACCATAGCGGAGATCCTTCAACGATAACTCATGAATCCGCACCCGCTACGGCTCCTGCCGCTCTTGGGCTTTCCTAGCCTCATACCACCACGTGGCTTGTCCCAAGCACGTGATCAGACAACTAGCCCGGCCAGGGCATAAAACCTCAGCCACTACCCTCTCGACCATTCGCCGCTTATGCACCGGGGTTATAGTTTTTCGGACGACGTACTCCAACACCCTTTTCGCCAAGAATGCTTCGGCCAGCATCTTCTTCAGTTCACTGTTTTCCCGCTCCAACCCCTTAAGCCTTTTCGGCTCGGTTACTAGCATCTGACCTAATTCCCTCTTCCATCCACGGAGGGCAACCTCGGAGATGTTTATCTCTCAGCACACGACCGCAATGTTCTGCCCGCCCTTCACTTCCCGCAGAATCCGTATCTTATCCTCCGTGGCGTATCGTTTTTTTTCATGTTCTGGATCCTTTCTTTGGGACCCAGACTGTCTCATGGAGTGGCTCAGATTGGCGAGATCACGTCCGTTTTTAATGATTTGAGACGAAATAATGTCATTCGGGTACTACCCGCCTCAATTGAGACCTTTGCGGTCTACCTCACTCCAGTTTAGCCCATGTTGATCCATCTCCACGCCCATGCTTTTCAGAAAACAGGCCAACATTTCGTACAGTCCCGCAAGAAGCGTTGCCTCTGCAATCTCTGCTATGGAAAAGAGCTTTCCCGCCTTCTCAAAAGTGGAGTCAGACACCTTCCCTTGCTGAGAACAGTCATCCACCATCTGAATCATGACAGAGAGTTTATGATCGAGACCTGAGGGTTGTGCCGAGGTGACGCCGGATATTTCCTGATCGCTCAACCCGGCCATCTTGGCAGCCGTGAGATGATGTAAATGTTCGTAGGAACTGCCACGCAAGGTGGCCATCCTAAGAATCACCAGCTCCCTGAGTTTTGGGTCAAGATTTCCCGTGCGGAACGACAAAGCGAAGTCGAGGAATGACTGAACCATCGAGACCGGACAATGCAGCAACATACGCGTGAGATTGATCGGCACTCTTTCGAACTGCTCTCTCTGTTCATGGGTGAACCTCGACAGATCCGGGTACTCGGCCCTTTTCATTCCCACATCCTGATAGGTTTCCGTTTCTACACAAGATCCGTGAGTTATGTACCCCATACGAACCCATGCATCGGATGGATTCACCTTAATGCGCGATTCGACGAAGCGGATCGAACAGATTATAAAAGAAAGATGCGAAGAGGCTTGTTACTTTCAGGCATCTGGATGTTGGGGACAGGGTTAGCCTTGGCCGAGTTGGGCAAGTCCCTGACCGATCTTAAAATTTTAAGGAACCTCGCGGTAGTCCGGGAAACCCTGCTGTACAATCGAACTTTTGTTTTGGCCGTGGCGGAGGACAAAGCAACGGCGGGGCGTCAGGCACAGTACCTGTTTCTGTCTGGAGAGTGCGTTCAGATCCGTTATTTCAGCGGCAAGAGTCCCTGGACCGAGGCCAGGGCCCAAGCTGTCTGGCGGGAACAGTTTGGAGGTCTACTCAACAAAAAAAAGGAAGAGGAGAATCTTTTGATCTTTGACGGCCCCGACGGGGAGGAGATGTTGATGGGCAAAGGCAAGTACTCGCCTGCCCTACTGATTCAGTCCCCTCGAATGACTAAGATCCGAAATCTTTGGATGGAAGGCCAGCCGCCTGAGTTTCAGACACGAAGGGAGAACGACTTGGACTTCTCTCTTTGGGGCTTTGGCCCTGCCCCTTCGG
>CANEUY010000036.1 GCA_947442065.1 Verrucomicrobia subdivision 6 bacterium
GGCGATGACCTGAGTGTATTGGGAACCGAAATCAAGGATCAGAACCCGCTCAGCGGTCTCCTTGGAAGAGATGGAACTCGTGGCTTTCAAGATCACTACTTCACCGATTCGTCGAAAATCGTCAAGCGGGACCGCTCCAACTTGTTCGCAGATTCCACCCACCCTGCACCAATCGTTTTTCCGCTCCAGCGGATGAGATTCTCTCACTTGCTTCGCTGCGCTCGAGAGGATTTGAACCTCCACGGGTTGCCCCACTAGAACCTGAATCTAGCGCGTCTGCCATTTCGCCACGAGCGCAATACCAAAATCATAACTGAAAACAGACCCCTGTTCAACATTTCGACCCGCCGGATCCAACCTAAACTTCAACCTCAACCTAAACCGTCATCCACTAACCCGGCTTATGTCCCACCGCCAGAAGCGTTTGGAATCCCGGACCTTCCTTTTCTTTGGCGACAATCTCGACCGAAACCCCCTCAAATCCAGCTTCCCGCATTAATCGGGTCATTTCGGCCGGAGCAAAGCCCAACCACACATCCGCATATAATTCCCGGGCCGCCTCAAAACCATGCTCCACCAAGTCGAGAACGAGCAATGTCCCCCTTGGGCGCAAGATTTTTGAGGCCGCTTCGAGGGCCCGGGAAGGTTGTATGGCGTGGTGCAAAGCCTGGCTAAGAATCGCCACATCCACCGAGCCGGGCCGAATGGGCGGCTGCTCCATATCCCCTTGCCGGTATTCGAGATTTTTCAAGCCGCTCCGCTTGGCCAGTTCCCTGCCCACTTCAACCATCCGGGGAGAATGATCCACTGCGATCACCTTCTTCGCACGAGCGGCCAAAAGCTGGGAGATCAATCCCTCCCCCGCCCCCAGATCCGCATACACTTGGCGGGGAGCCATCGCCAAAAGCAAGCGTCCCACCGCCTCCCAAGACCTCCCCGGGCAATATTTTTTGCCTAACCGTCCGGCGACCGCATCAAAATACCTTTTCGATTTCTCCTGCCGTTGCCCCAAAACCCGCTGAAGAGACTCTTCATCCCTGGTCTGCGTGGTCAGTTCAGCCGCAGCCCCCTCGGCCAGAAACCAGACTTCGCGCCCCACTCCCCCCGCCGGGTCTGTTCTCCGGTAGTAGGCTTTTTGTCCCTCCCTCCGATCACGTAAAAGGCCGACCGACTTCAACTGGGAGAGGTGGTTTGAAATTCTCGACTGCCCCACCCCCAGGACCTCCTGAAGTTCGGCCACGGAAAGCTCATGCTCACGCAAAGCCGCCAGGATCCGAAGACGAGTCGGATCCGCTAATGCGGCCAGAAGTCGGACTTGGCTACTCATAACCACAAAGATTCATCATCTTATCATGATATATCAATATTTATTCTTGCCTATTTTTGGGTCCCTGCGATTCTCAACCCTATGAGAGGAAACTTCATTTTTTCTTCCGAGTCTGTCGGCGAAGGCCATCCGGACAAGGTTTGCGACGCCATTTCTGATGCCGTGCTGGACGCCTGCCTGGCCAAGGACCCGATGAGCCGGGTGGCATGTGAAACCCTGGTCAAATCCAACCTCGTTGTCATTGCCGGGGAGATCACCACCCGCACCAAGCTTGATTACGACAAGATCGTCCGCTCCACCATCCGGGAAATCGGATATACCCACGATGATGACGTCTTCCATGCCGACCGCGTCCACATCATGAACGCCGTCACGGGACAGAGCCCGGATATCGCCCAAGGCGTGGATGCCCGGCGCGTTTCCGGCAAAAAAAGCTCGGAACAGGGCGCTGGGGACCAGGGCCTGATGTTTGGCTTTGCGTGCCGCGAAACCCCTGAACTCATGCCCGCCCCTATCATGTTCTCCCACCGGCTCGGCCGGGAACTCAGCCGGATCCGCAAATCCGGAAAAGCCCCATGGCTTCGCCCGGATGCCAAATCCCAGGTATCGGTTGAATACCGCCACGGAAAACCTGTCCGGATCACGGCGGTCGTTATTTCCACCCAGCATTCGGAAGACGTTTCCCACCGCCAGATTGAGAAATTCATCATCGAAAAACTCATCCGCAAGGTTCTTCCAAAAACCATGCTCGATCGCCGGACTGAGTTTCTCGTCAACCCCACCGGCCGGTTCGTCATCGGTGGCCCCGAGGGGGACAGCGGCCTGACCGGCCGGAAGATCATTGTCGATACCTACGGGGGTGCCGGTCGTCACGGCGGGGGCGCCTTCAGCGGCAAGGACCCGACCAAAGTCGATCGGAGTGCCGCCTACATGGGACGCTACGTCGCCAAAAACATTGTCGCCGCCGGACTGGCGGACCGGGTGGAAATCCAGTTCGCCTACGCCATCGGCTACCCTCACCCCGTATCGGTCTGCCTGGACACCTTTGGCACGGAAAAGGTCCACTTTGGGCGGATCGAGAAAGCGGTCCATAAAACCTTTGATTTCCGCCCTGCGGAAATTATCCGGCAACTCCGACTGCGCCGTCCGATCTACTCGAAAACCACCAACTACGGCCACTTCGGCCATCGGGGCAACCCGGCTTATGCCCCGTGGGAGCACACGGACCGTGTCCGTGAACTCCGTCGCCACGCCGGTCTAAAATAAATCACCCAACCAGGAGGACCCACCATGAGCACCGCCACCCTCACCCCGAAAAGCAAATCCACGAAGAATTTTACCGACTACAAGGTCAAGGACATGTCCCTCGCCGACTGGGGACGCAAGGAGATTGAAATTGCCGAGAAAGAAATGCCCGGACTGATGGCGATCCGCGAAAAGTATTCCAAAAGCAAACCCCTTTCCGGCGTTCGCGTCACCGGTTCCCTTCACATGACGATCCAGACGGCCGTTCTGATCGAAACCTTCGTCGATCTCGGAGCGGATGTCCGTTGGGCAAGCTGCAACATTTTCTCCACCCAAGATCAGGCCGCCGCGGCCATTGCCGCCGCCGGCATTCCGGTCTTTGCCTGGAAAGGCGAAACTCTGGAGGAATATTGGGACTGCACGTGGAAGGCCATCCTCAACAAGGACGGCAAAGGCCCGCAGTTGGTCATCGATGACGGCGGGGATGTTACCCTCTTCCTTCATAAGGGATACGAACTCGAGGAGGGGGATGACTGGGTCAACTCGGCCAGCTCCAGCCATGAGGAGAAAGTCATCAAGGATCTCCTCAAAAAGGTCCACGCCGAAAGCCCCTACATTTTTCACGAACTGGTCAAGGAATGGAAAGGTGTGGCTGAAGAGACAACCACCGGTGTTCACCGTCTCTACAAGCTGCAGGAACTGAGCAAGCTCCTCGTTCCCGCCTTCAACGTCAACGACTCCGTCACCAAGTCCAAATTCGACAATCTCTACGGCTGTCGGCACTCCCTTGTGGACGGCTTGAACCGCGCACTCGACGTCATGATCTCCGGCAAAGTCGCCGTAGTCTGCGGTTACGGTGATGTCGGCAAAGGCTCCGCCCAGTCGTTACGTGGCCAAGGCGCCCGCGTGATCGTGACGGAAATCGATCCCATCAACGCCCTTCAGGCCGCCATGGAGGGATATGAGGTCACCACCATCGAGGACACCCTTGGCCGGGCTGACATTTACATCACCACCACCGGGAACAAGGACGTGATCGGCATCCAGCACCTTTCCAAAATGAAGGACCAAGCCGTTGTCGCCAACATCGGACACTTCGATAACGAAATCCAAGTCGACAAATTGAACAACTTCCCGGGAATCAAAAAGGTCAATATCAAGCCCCAGCTCGACAAGTACGTCTTCCCCGACGGACGGGAACTCTTCCTTCTCGCCGAGGGGCGCTTGGTCAACCTGGGTTGTGCCACCGGTCACCCCAGCTTCGTCATGAGCAACAGCTTCTCCAACCAGACCTTGGCGGCGCTCGATCTCTGGAAAAATCGGACGATCTACAAACCCGCCGTTTATGTTCTTCCCAAGAAGCTCGACGAGGAAGTGGCCCGCCTACACTTGGAGAAAATCGGTGTCAAACTGACCCAATTGACCAAGGAGCAGTCCGAATACCTCGGCATTCCGGTCGAAGGGCCCTACAAGCCCGAGCACTACCGCTACTAAAACTTGGTTCATCAAACCCCCGGCGGGCTAACCCTGCCGGGGGTTTTTTATTTGCGGTTCGCGCCGGAAGAAGGCCAGAGCAAAGAACAGGCGACCGAACCGCCTACCAGCCCAATAATGATCCCCAAGGACCAAGTAATGGGAAACTTTCCACCGAAAGCCTCATTGAGCCACGAAAGCTTCAAGCCGACAAACATCAACACCAGGCCAAGCCCATACTTCAGGTAGTGAAACTGGTCGATGACTCCCGCCAGGAGAAAATAAAGGGAGCGCAGCCCCAAAATCGCAAACACGTTCGAAGTAAATACAATCAGCGGCTCCCGGGTTAGGGCAAAGATCGCCGGGACGGAATCCACGGCAAAAACAATGTCACAAAGCTCAATAAAAATGAGCGCCACCATCAGGGGGGTGACATGCCAGCGATTCCCCGTCCGGACGAGAAATCGCCCCCCCTCCAGATGGGGTGTAACCGGAAGAATGCGTTGCAAAAGCCTCACAAGTGGGTTTTTGGAAGGATCGATCGGCTTGTCGGGAGAGAGGAGAATCTTCAGCCCGGTCAGGATCAGCAAACCCCCAAAGAATAGTGAGACCCATCCAATCTTTAGAAGAACCGACCCCAGCGCAATGAAGAGGATGCGAAAAACGAGGGCCCCAAGAATTCCATAAAAGAGGATCCGATGCTGATACTTCGCCGGAATGGCAAAGAACTGAAAAACCACCACAAAAATGAATATATTGTCGACCGCCAAGGATTTTTCCACAACGAAGCCCGTGAAGAATTCCAAGGCGGACTGCCGGGCCGCGTGGGCGGGGTCGAACCCTGCCAATCCCTGCAAACGGGGATCCGTACCCAGTGCGTGGAGTGCGAAGAAATAAAAACCAATATTAAAGAGGATTGCGAGCGTGACCCAAACGACACTCCATCCGGCTGCCTCCCTCAGGCTGACTTCGTGGGCATGCCGGTGAAAGACCCCCAAATCAAGGGCAAGAATCAGTAAAATAAAAAATACAAAACCGACATACAACGAGAGATACTGCTGAAAAGGGAAAAGAATAATGGAAGCAAGCATTTGGAAACCTTATCCCGCTTGCCGCCATCGGGCAAAATATCCCATCCTCGGATTAAAATCTGCGCGTGGAGCGGGGATCAGACACATTCTTAAGATTATCATAGGGGCTATAACCGGCCGCATTGGCTGCCCCGAGAGGATTTTTTGGCGGGGGATTGTTGGCGGGCAGACTCTTTTTGGGCTGCGTCGGAACCACTTTCTTGGCTTCACTACCCGGGGGCATGGAATACGGATCTTGCGAAATCCTTTGATAACTTCCCGACGGGACCTCCGGAAGTTTGGGAGCTCCGACGGCCATGCGTGAGTCATAGGTGCTACTGGGGGGCATAATCGGCTTGGCTCCGGATTGATAATCTTTCCCTAATGGGCTTGAGGAAGAAGGCCCGGTAAAGGAATCAAACCCCTGCTGTACCCTACCGTCCCCCGAATCCACGGCCCGTGGCTTGACCCCATCCATCCCCGTGACGGAAGGAAGCTTGCCCGATTCCGGTTCCTTCCACCCAGGAAGAGAGTTTTTCGTGACGGTCGACTTCTCGGAGTTTTCCATGTCCTTGGCCTTCTTATCTTTTTCCTCCTTCGCTCGCATCACTTCGGTCTCTTTGGCTTTTTTTTCTTCCGCTTCCGTATCCTCCGCCTGCTTCTTTTTCAACGCGTCCTGCTTCGCCAGCATGGCTTGGGCGGCCCAGTCAGAATCTTTGTTTTTTAAAAGCGCAGAATCCGTCGAAGGAGACCTGGGTTGAGGAATGGAACTGGTCCCGGAACTTGGGGCGATGACTCCGGAAAGATCGGGCTTTGGATCCGCCTTGTCCATTCCCGGGATTTTTGTGGGTGTTTCGACCGAGGGGAGATCCAAGACTTTCGATTCCGCCCCGATTCCTTGGGTCTGCCCTAAACCCCTCATCGGGAGAATCGCGGCCACAAGGACCAAGTATTTCAAGCTTCTGGTCATGATTCTTTAATTTAAATCTGAAAGAGCGGTCGTCAATCTCGCCCCCCCTCGATGCTTCGGATAGGATTTCCTCGTGGCCGCCTCCCTTTTTGAAATTCTCCAAAAAGAAATCCAGGAACATGGTCCGATGCGATTTGATCATTTCATGGAAAAGGCACTCTACCACCCCGCTCTGGGGTTTTATTCCTCCGGCCAAATCCGCACGGGATGCAAAGGCGATTTCCTGACCCCCGTCAGCACCGGTCCCGTCCTCGGCCAGTTGCTTGCCCTTCAGCTACAGGAGTTTTACGCGACATTGGAAGGTCCTCCCTCTTTGTTCCTCTGTGAACAGGGTGCCGACCGAGGATTCTTGGCGCATGACCTTTTGGATTCGATCTGCAAGTTCCATCCCGACCTGTCTTCCGTTGTTCAACTCCATATCCTCGAGCCTTGCCCTACTCTGGTCCAACAGCAGAAATCCCATCTCGCGAAACTCCAGAACAATATCCCAATCTACTGGCACCCGGATCTCTCATTTTTTAAGCCCAACTCTACCCCTGTTTTCTTCTACTCCTCCGAACTGATCGACAGTTTTCCGGTTCGGGTGGCTCGATTTTTTTCCGGACAATGGATGGAACGGTTCGTTACGGAAAAAGAAGGTCGGTTGGACTGGGTGGATCGCCCCGCCGACAAAGACCTCCTTGCGCAGATGGATATCTGGAAAATTCCCCGAACCGAAGGATTCACGGCAGAGGTTCGCCCGAGCGCCGCGAAATGGATTCAAACTCTTTCCCAGAAAATTCAACAGGGGATGATTCTTACCCTCGACTACGGAATGTCGGCCCAGGAACTTTACCATCCTTCCCGTTTCTCAGGCACCCTGATGTCGATTTCCCGGCACACCCCTTCCCCTGATCCCCTGATCAATCCCGGGCATCAAGATTTGACAGCCCATGTGAACTTCACCGAACTGATCGAAGAAGGCGAAAAATCGGGTCTCACCACCCTCGGTCTTTTGGATTTTTCCGCTGCCCTGATCCGCCTCGCCACCCCCCTGCTTCACGATCACCAACCTATGCCGGAAAAATGGATCCGGAATTTCAAGCATCTGACCCACCCCGCCTTTTTTGGCAAATCCCACCGTATCCTCATTCAGGGAAAAAATCTCCCGGTGGGATGGCGGCCTTCCATAGAACCTCTTTAAGTTCTGGATTTACCCTTCTTTCCCATAAATTCCCGGGCCATAGCCCGGGCCGCCTCCCCCTCTCCCCCCAACATTCGGCTCAATTCTTTTTCCCGGTTTTCCCCCTCTACCTTTTCGAGTCTCGCAAAGGTTCTTCCTTTTTCGACCGTTTTGGTCACACAAAAGTGTGCATCCGCCACCCCTGCTACTGCAGGCAGATGGGTCAGACACAACACTTGATGTGTCCGGCCCAATTTCGCCAAACGGGATGCAACCGCCAATGCCGTTTCACCCCCCACATTGGCATCCACTTCGTCAAAAATAAGGATGGGGACCTCGTCCCTTTCCGCCAGCACGGTCTTGATTCCCAACATCACCCGGGCCAATTCTCCGCTTGAAGCAATTGCCCTGAGGGGGCGGGGCGGTTCACCCGGATTGGGGGCGAACATCAACTCCAGAGTCTCCCCCCCTTCTGCCCCTGGAATTTCCAGCTTTTCAAGGCTCACCTCCAGCCGACTTTGCTTGAATCCTAAACCCCGGAGCTGCTCCGTAACCTCGCTCGAGAATTTTGGCGCAATTTTCTTCCTCTCCTTC
This sequence comes from Verrucomicrobia subdivision 6 bacterium, assembly GCA_947442065.1. GTDB lineage: Bacteria > Verrucomicrobiota > Verrucomicrobiia > Methylacidiphilales > Verrucolacustridaceae > Verrucolacustris. The sequence continues at coordinate 7,842 of CANEUY010000036.1, forward strand.
CCAAGACGGGTGCAAAGCTGGAGATGTTTTTCATTGGCCCGCTCCACCTCTTTCATCAGCTCCCTTTCTGTTCCTTCGGAATCCGCCAGTTCCGCCTGCCTTTTCTTCAGTTCACCAAGTTTTCTTAGGGCGGCCTCAATCGTGCCCCCATATTTCTTCCGCAGTCCAAGAATCAAATTGAGCCGGGCCTCCAGCTCGGCAAGCCTCTCTCCATCCAACCCAACTTGTCCCGCCCTGTGCTCCCCTTCCCGGACGATCTCCCGCAATAATTCCACGGCGGCTTCATTCTTTTCCCTTAAAGAAGAGGCCGCTCCATCCATTCGCTCCCATTCCACCAATGCTTTCTGGACCTTGCCCAAAATTTGCAGGGCATTCTCCTCCCCACTCTCCAACTGGCCGCCGACCTCGGCTGCCAATTCAATGATTCTCCGCCCATGACCAGCCGCCGCATGATTCCGTTCCAATTCTTCGTCCTCCCCCAATCGTAATTGCGCCGATTCCAATTCTTTGACTTGATGGTCAATCAGTTCCCGGGTTGCACCATCCACCCCCGCAAGACTCCGCTGAAACGCCTCCCTTTTTTCTTCAGCCACCTTTTTCCCCCGCCAGGCCTCACGGACCTCCTCTACAATTTCCTCCAGCCCACCAAACCCATCCAAAGCTCCTCTCTGGGTGGCGGGAGACAGCAGTGTCTGATGGTCATGCGGTCCATGCAGATCCACCAACCGATCCCCTAACTCCTTCAAAACAGCCAAGGTCACTGAGGAACCATTCAGAAACTGCCGGCCGGCACCAGTTCCGCTAATCTGCCTTTTGATCACCAAGACTCCTTCGGGATCCGCCTCAACCCCTTTTTCTTCCAGCCAGTCTTTGAATTTTCCAGCTCCGCCCAATTCCCCTTCAACCCAACAGCCCTCCGCTCCGGTTCTGATCAACCCTCGGTCCGCCCTTTCCCCAAGCAAAAGCAGAAAAGCATCCACGAGAATCGATTTTCCGGCTCCGGTCTCCCCTGTAAGAACATTAAACCCCTGCCCCAACTCCCATTCGAGCTCCTCAATTACCGCCAGATTTTTGATCCGTAGCCTCTTTAACATGACCCCCGGATTGTGCCACCTCACCGCTTTCATGCCATCCCAAGGATGAGGGGGATCCCGCTCGACCCCTTTTCTCCAAGAAGCCAACCTTCCCCATGCGCCTTACCTTTCTCGGAACCGGAACCTCCCAGGGCGTCCCCATGCTTGCTTGTCATTGCCGCGTATGTAGCTCCTCTGATCCGCGGGATCGACGCTTCCGATCCTCTGTCTGGTTGGAGGACAAAGACCTTAGCCTCGTGATCGATACCTCCCCCGATTTTCGCTCCCAAGCGCTTCGGGCAGGAATTCCCCGACTGGATGCGGTCCTCTACACCCACAGCCATGCCGATCACATCGCCGGTTTTGATGACCTCCGAACCTATTCGATCAAGAACGGCAATCGGATTCCTCTTTATGCCGACCCCTACACCCTTTCCCGCCTTCACAAGGCCTTTGATTACGCCTTCGATGTCCAGCATCGAAACTCCGCCTATGTTTGTCCCGAGCCCCACCAGATCACCGGCCCGTTTCAGTTGGGGAACATAACCTTCACTCCCCTTCCCGTTCCGCATGGAACGATCACCACCACGGGATTCCGCCTCGATTCGGGGGGGCGTCCCCGTGCCGTTTACCTTCCGGATTGCGCTGCCGTCCCTCCAGCGATTCGCGATTTGATACGTGATATCCCCATTCTCATCATCGATGGTCTCCGGGATGACCCTCACCCCACCCATCTCACGATTGCCGAAGCCATTGAAATCTCCCAGGACGTAGGGGCACGCCAGACTTGGCTGACCCATCTGACCCACCTGACCCTGCATGCCGAGCGGGACGCCACCCTGCCCCCCAAGGTCCGGCTCGCGTACGATGGACTGCAGCTCGACCTGTAACCTTCTCCGCACGATGTTTCCCCGCTAGGGTTCTACCGGATGTCGCAAAACATCATTTTTCTTTTTCTTCTGGGCACCTTAATGATGCCGCCCCTCCGGACTTCCGCGTCCGAATCCGGGCTCTCGGCCGAACCCTTGAATTCGGATCTCACCGCCCATACCGTCATTGTTTTTAACCGGTCAGACCCGGATTCCCAGCCCCTTGCGGAAACCTACGCAAAGGCCCGCTCCATTCCGTCCGACCGGATGATCGGTCTCGAGTGCCCGGTGACCGAGGAGATCTCCCGGGCGGATTTTGACAACAAAATCCGAAAGCCCTTGGAGGATATTTTCACCTCTCGGGGGTGGTTAAAGCGTACGGATAATTTTCTTCCCAATCCGGTTTTGGGACTTTCCGGCAATGTTCCGGTTCAGCAGGCCCAAGATAACCCAATCTGGATCATGGTTCTGATGCGTGGAGTCCCGCTCAAGATTTCCGAAGATCCAGCCGTTCTTGCCCCGGAAGCCCTGATGGCCCAGCTTCGGCCGAATTACGCATCCGTTGACTCCGAACTAGCCCTCCTTCCGATCCAGGGTCTCCCCCTTTACGGAATGATTTCAAATCCCTACTTCGCCGACAAACGCATCCGGCCTTTCGGACAGTTTTTCGCCAATTATCTCATTCTGGTTACACGCCTAGACGGACCGACTCCCGATATCGTCCGTCGCATGATCCGGGATGCAGTCGACACGGAAAAAACCGAACTCACAGGCAGGGCCTTCTTCGACATCCGTTCCATCGAGAAAAAAGATGACCCCTACCGGATGGGGGACGACTGGATCGAACAGGCCGCAGTTCTTTTTCAGGCCCGTGGATTCGATATCGAAATCGATCGTCGCCCCGAAGTGGCTTCCAAGTTCATCCCTTGGGACCAAATCGCTTTTTATGCCGGATGGTATACCGGGGATATGGAGGGCCCCTTCACTTTGTCCTCCACCCATTTTCGCAAGGGCGCTATCGCCTATCATATTCATTCCTTCAGTGCGGATACGGTTCGTTCAACCACAAAAAACTGGGTCGGCCCCCTTCTCTCCCGGGGGGTGACGGCCACCATGGGCTCGGTCTACGAACCCTATCTGCGTTTTACTCCGGATATCAGCCTTTTTGTGAGCGGACTTCTCTCTGGCCTTTCCTTTGCCGAAGCCGCCTATCAATCCCAGATCACACTCTCTTGGACCACCACATTTGTCGGAGATCCACTCTATCGCCCCTTCCCAAGGAACTTTTATGAGAATCTCGATGCCGCCCAAACCTCGAAATCTCCCGATCTCCCGTGGCTTCGCCTTCGGAAGGCCAGGCTTCTCGCCAATGCAGGATCCATCACGGAAACGCGGGGGGCCGTCAACCAACTCTTGGACGATTTTCCAAAGAACATCGTCATCCTGGAAGGCAGTGCCGACATCTATCGTGATCTGAATGAAAAGAAAGACGCCACTCGTCTCTATGAAGAGACTCTCGATCATCTGGAGGGCAAGGATACCGTGGACCGTCTTCGCCTACTCATGAAGCTGGCGGAGATTTATCGTAGGGACGACAAATCCAAACAGGCCCTCGCAACCTACGAAAAAGTCATGAAGGAATTTCCCGAATCGGCCAAAGCCGTGGGCTTGGGAGATCGGGCCCTTGCTTTTGCTTCAGGGGAAGGCGTGGACGACCTACCTCCTTCCCTTGCCGCTTACAAAGAAGAGGTCGAAGCCGCCCAGATTGCCGCAGCCGTTGCCAAAGCCGCTGCTCAGCCCCCCGCGAATGTCCATCCGGAAGTTTCCTCTGCGGACCAAGCCGCCGCAACCCGTGCGGCTGGTTCACACACACCCCCATCCGAATCTGCCTCCGGAAGCACCAACACTCTAACCCCACCCCAGGTCCCCACCTCCCCTCGCCCAACGCCCCTCCCCAGCACGAATCAGCCCAAATAGAAACCGTCAGACATCCGAAATCTCAAACCCAGCCCAGTTTCATCTTTCCCGCCTCACTGATCATCGACTGCGTCCAAGCGGGTTCCCAAACCAACTCCACCTCAGCCTCTTTTACCCCCGGTACCGTTAAAATTTTGTTCTTCGCGTCCGCCTGAATCGTCGGTCCCATTCCGCACCCCGGCGCCGTCAGGGTCATCTTCACCTCCGCTTTCGATCCCCCTGCCGACAAGGGTTTCAACTCCA
>CANEUY010000037.1 GCA_947442065.1 Verrucomicrobia subdivision 6 bacterium
CCGACCAAGGCGAGCTATCCCAAAGGAGAAAAAGTCTCTGGAAAAACAGGGATGGTGCGTAGTCCCTATGCGCCGTATGCCGGGCTGGTGGATGTGAAAGGTTTTGCCCCTGGCACGGAAGTGAAATGCCCATACACGGGTAAAATCTTCCTGGTTCCCTGAACTTCCTCTGCGTTCCGCATAACTGAGTCCATCCATGGACCCTCTTCTTCAAATTCTCAAGCAGCGGGCCCGGCTCTCTGTTCCGGAATTGGCCAAACTGACCGGCCAGCCGGAAAAGGCCATTGAGGCGGCGCTCCGCAAATATGAGGCGGACCGGGTTGTCCTCGGATACCAAGCGATCCTCGATCCCGACAAAACCGGGAATGGAGCCGTGCGTGCGGTCATCGAGGTGAGGATCACACCCGAGAGGGATGGCGGGTTCGACCGGATTGCGGCCCGCGTGGCGCGGTATCCGGAGGTCGTTTCCTGCCAGCTGATGAGCGGCGGCTATGACCTCTTGATTGTGGTGGAAGGACCGGATCTCAAGCAGGTGGCCAGTTTTGTGGCGGAAAAACTTTCGACGATTCAAGGAGTGATTTCCACGGCGACCCATTTCCAGCTGAAAACCTACAAGGAAGCAGGCGTTCTTTTCCTGCAGGATGAGAAGACGGAGCGCTTGTCGGTTTCCCCATGAAACAGGCCGTAGATTTTTTGGCAGAGCATGTAAAAGGGATTCCCCGTTCCGGAATCCGTGATTTTTTTGAATTGGTGCAAAAGCGGGGGGATGTGATCTCCCTGGGAATCGGGGAACCCGACGTTTCCGCTCCTTGGGCGGTTCGGGAGGCGGCCATCTATTCCCTGGAGCACGGACGCACCGGGTATACGTCCAATTTGGGGAGCCTGAAGTTCAGAAATGAAATCGCGGCCTATGTGGAGAAGCTTTGTGGGCAGCGGTACAGTGCGGAGACTGAGATTCTTGTCACCGTGGGAGTGAGCGAAGCGATCGATCTGGCCTTGCGGGCGGTATTGAATCCAGGCGAGACGGTGCTTTATCACGAACCCTGCTACGTTTCCTATGCGCCTTCCATCAGTCTGGCGCACGCGAAAGGCCGGGCGATCCGAACCCGGGCGGAGGACGGTTTTCGCCTGGATCCGAAGGCCGTGGCCGCAGCGGCTTCCGGCGCAAAGGTTTTGTTGCTGAATTTTCCCACGAATCCAACCGGGGCGGTTCTTTCCGGGAAGGATCTGGATGCCTTGGCCAAGGTTTGTGTGGAAAAGGATCTTCTGGTGATTAGCGATGAGATTTACGCCGAATTGAGTTATGAGGGTGCGCATGAGTCCATCGTGACCCGGCCGGGGATGCGGGAACGGACGATTCTTCTTCACGGTCTGAGCAAGGCCTTTGCAATGACCGGATTCAGGATTGGGTATGCCTGTGCTCCCGCCCCCCTCATCGATGCGATGATGAAAATCCACCAATATGCGATTCTCTGTGCTTCGACCCTGAGTCAGGAAGCGGGCGTGGAGGCTTTGCGAGGCGCAGAAACGACGACAACCGAAGCGCGGGAGAGCTACCGAATTCGGCGGGATTTTCTCCGGAGGCGGCTGGAGGAAGCGGGCTTAAAGCCGACGAACCCAGCGGGGGCTTTTTATCTTTTTGTCGATGTTCGAAGCACGGGACTGACTTCCCGCGAGTTCGCGCTCCGGTTGCTGGAGGAGGAAAAAGTGGCGGTGGTACCGGGCGAAGCGTTTGGTCCGGGCGGGGAAGGGTTTATTCGGTGCAGTTACGCGACAGCTCTGGATCGGATCGAAGTGGCGGCAGACCGGATCGTTCGGTTTGTTGGAAAACTTCGAGGCGTCGAACCGCGGTTGGTTGCGGCGAGGTAGCCGAATTTTGCGTTACGACGCTGTCATCGTCGGGGCCGGGCACAATGGACTGATCTGCGCCTGTTATCTGGCGAAAGCGGGGTTGAAGGTGGCGGTGGTGGAAAGGCGGGATTTGCCCGGAGGAGCGGTGTGTACCCGGGAAGATTTAGTACCGGGGTTTCGTTTCGATGTGGGCTCGTCGGTTCATATCATGATCCACCTCACACCGGTCCTGGCGGAGCTCAATTTGGCCAGGGAGGGACTGGAGTACATCGAGATGGATCCGTGGGCCTACTACCCGGTCGAAGGAACCGGACGGGGGATCTCATTTTATCGGGATGTCGAAAAGACCTGTGCCAGCATCGCCCAGTTCAGTCCCAAGGATGCGGAAGCGTATCGCCGGTATGTGGAGCGTTGGACCGAACTGAACGAGGGAGTTTTTGAAACCTTTCTCGCGCCGCCTTCGCCGGGAAGACTTTTCGGCACCATCGTCAAAAGGAACCTTTTCCGACCCAAGTCGAGGCGGCTGTGGTCGAGCCTCGATACCGCCCGGCAGTTGATGGCGCCGTACGGAGAAGTGATCCGGGAGACCTTTGAGAATGAGCATTTACGGACGGCCATGTTGTGGCTGTCCGCCCAAAGCGGGCCGGCTCCAGGAGAGGTCGCCAGCGGGGATATGTTCGGGTGGAACGCGATGATTCACAAATGTGGGGCGAAGCGCGCCAAGGGTGGGAGCGGATCGCTCGCCACTGCGTTGGTGAAGTGTCTGGAGAGGCATGGGGGAGAACTTTATTTGGGGAAAGCGGTACAGGAAGTGCGGAAGGTGGGGAAAGACTGGGAGGTGGAGGCGGGAGGAATGGTTTTCGAAGCGGAGAAAGTGGTGGCGGCCTGTCATCTGAAGACATTTTTTTGTGATCTCCTGAAAGATGGGCCCAAGGAACTGTCGGGGCGGATGGGAAAAGCACGGATTGGAAACGGATTTGGGATGGTGGTGAGGCATGCAGTGGAGGAGTTGCCTGTTTACGGGAGCGAGGTCGGAAGCGGGCAAAAGCCGCAGGAATATCATTCAGGGATGCAACTGCTTTGCCGGGATCAGGCGATGCTGGAGAGCAGTTACCGGGATTATCTGGGATATCAGCCCCCGGCCAAACCGAGCGTGGTGGCGATGACCTTTTCTGCGATCGATCCGACATTGGCGCCAAAAGGAAAGCACACGCTTTTCACCTGGGCGCAATACCACAGCTATGAACTGCGAAACGGGGAAAACTGGGATGCCATACGCGAGCGGGAAGCCGACAAGCTCTACAACCTGGTCTGCGAGTATGCGCCCAATATGAAGGGCAAGATGATTGGACGATATATCCAAACCCCGCTGGATCTCGAAAGGGACCTGGGGCTGTTACGCGGAAACGTCATGCATTTTGAAATGAGCTTGGATCAGATGTTCATGTTCCGGCCGTTGCCCGAGATCTCGTGTTACCGCGCGCCGATGCCGGGACTGTATCTGACCGGAGCCAGCACTCATCCCGGAGGAGGGGTTTTTGGGGCGAGCGGGAGAAATACGGCAAAGGTGATCCTGGGTTGGCGGGGCTGAGGAGAAGGAGTAGGATTTTCACATGGCCGTCGCCACCCAAAAATCCCAGTCGGATCCCGTCCGGCAGTTTTCTATTTTTCTGGCCAACAAAGCGGGGCGCTTGTTGGAACTGATTCGCATTTTGCAGAGCCGGCATGTCCATGTGGTTGCCCTGACCATCCTCGACACGACGGATAGTGCAATCGTGCGGATGGTGGTGGACGACCCGGATCAGGCGCGCGCGATTTTTCACGAGCAGGCGGTGGCGCACACCGAATCCACCGTCGTGGCGGTCGAGCTGGGTGCGGCGACGGAACTACCCAAGGTGCTTTCTTCCCTTTTGGAGGCGGAGATCAACATCATGACAGCTTATGCATTCCTGGTTCGACCGGAGGCCCGTCCCGCTCTTTGCCTGAATTTGGATGACAATGAGCTGGGGGCGCAGGTGTTGGGACGGGGTGGATTCAAGCTGCTGGGGCAAGGGGATATCTCGAGATAGTTCAGCCCGGAATGAGTGGATTGGAGGCCAAGGTTTCGGGTGGGGGGAGAATCACGGCGGCGGAGGCCGCAGTCATTTATCGGTGGCCTTTAGCGAAGCTGGGGGAAGCGGCGAACGCCCGGAGAAATCTGGCCAAGGCGAAGGATTATGAAGGGCGGGGGCGTGAGGTGGTGACTTACATCGTCGACAGGAACATCAACTACACGAATGTTTGTGATGTTTATTGCAAGTTCTGTGCGTTCTACCGGACGGAGAAAGACGGGGATCATTATGTTCTGACACAGGAGCAGATTGATCGAAAGATTGATGAACTGGTGGCGGTTGGGGGGAATCAGATCCTTCTTCAAGGGGGGCATCATCCGAAGCTTGGGTTGGAGTGGTATCTGGATCTTTTGCGGCATCTCCGCGGAAAATATCCTCAGGTGAATGTGCACGGGTTTTCCCCGCCGGAGTTCAATCATTTTGCCGAGGTCTTTGGAATGAGTCTCGAGCAGGTGATCGGACAGTTTCGGGAAGCGGGATTGGGAAGCATTCCCGGAGGCGGAGCGGAAATTCTCGTGGATCGGGTGAGGCAAAAGATTGCTCCGAGAAAGTGCGGGACGGATGCCTGGTTGAGAGTGATGGAAATCGCCCATGGAATGGGGATGAAGTCGAGCGCAACGATGATGTTCGGCCATGTGGAGACACCGGAGGAAAGGATCGAGCATCTTCAGCGGTTGCGGGATCTTCAGGATCGGACGGGGGGATTCACCGCCTTCATCTGTTGGACGTTTCAGCCGGAAAACACGGTGTTGAAGGCGGAGCGGACGGGTTCCCACGAGTATTTGAGGATGCAGGCGCTGTCCCGTATTTTTCTCGATAACATTCCGAACGTGCAGTCGAGCTGGGTGACGCAGGGTCCGGCGATGGGGCAGGTGGCGCTCAAATTTGGCGCGAACGATTTCGGAAGTTTGATGATGGAGGAGAATGTGGTGTCGAGTGCGGGGACAAGTTTTCGACTAAGTTTGGAGGAAATGCGGCGGTTGATCCGGGAAGCCGGGTACGATCCGCAGCAAAGGACGAACAGCTATGAACTGGTGGATCGGCCGGAGCCCGTGCTGACAGCCTGAAAGAGGCCCAGAGCAGGCCCGGCTTAGTCTCGGATTAGTGGCTTATTTGTAACGGATCGCGCGGCCGTTGGCTCCGCCCGCCGGGCCGGTGAAGCGAAAGCTGGTTTCGACCCGGTCGAGGATGAGGGCATCGGCTTTCATCTTCCACGCCTGTTTCTGAAGCGATTCCTTCATGGATTCTTCGTCATCCCAAAGAAAGATCTCGGGGGCGCTGACCAGACCGATGACTTCGTAAGGCTTTTCGGGACGGTCCAGCAGAATGGTGACTTCCTTCCAAGGCCGCTTTTCGTCACTGGCCGTTTTGGATTTGCGGGTGGAATTCCGCTTTTCGTCAACCTGAGCCTGGACGTCGGGTAGCACAAAAAAAGCAATACAGAGCCACACGAGGGAGACGCGAAGAGGGGTAAAAGTTTTCATGCTTTCTTAATTAAACGTAAGCCTGTTCATGGCAAGCCGGAGATGAAGGGCTCGCCGTGATCCATCCATCCGCTAAGAATATATCAAAATGCAAAAAGGACTGAGTCTAACGGCCCGAATGGGGTGGGGGCTTGTGGCCATTCTGGGGGCAATCTCCCTAGGAGTGGTGGCATTCTGCCGGGGAGAACCGGTCAATGCTCTCTGGTTAATTGTGGCCACGGGCTGTGTGTACGCCTTGGGTTATCGATTCCACAGCGCCTGGCTGATGGCCACCGTGCTCACGATTGATCCAGTTAGAGCCACCCCAGCTGTGCGTCATGCGGATGGCCGGGATTTTGTGAAGACGAACCGATGGGTCGTCTTTGGGCACCATTTTGCGGCCATCGCGGGGCCGGGGCCGTTGGTGGGGCCGGTTTTGGCGGCGCAGTTTGGATATCTTCCCGGACTGTTGTGGATTCTGATCGGAGCGGTGCTGGGCGGAGCGGTTCATGACAGTATTATTCTGTGGCTGAGTGTGCGCCGAGGGGGAAAGTCGGTCGGTCAGATGTTGAGGGAAGAGGTGGGGCCAGCAGCAGGAACTCTGGCGGTGATCGGGTTGTTGGGAATTCTGACCATGTTGATGGCGGTATTGGCATTGGTCGTTGTGCGGGCTTTGGCGGAGAGTCCATGGGGGCTCTTTACCATTGTGCTGACCATGCCTTTGGCTTTGGCGATGGGGGTGGGCATGCGCGGGGCGGGTGGGGTGAGGACTGCCTGGGTCACGGTTTTTGGGGTGCTGGCCTTGGTCGGCTGTGTTTGGGCCGGAAAGTGGGCTTCGGAGATGCCGGCTTTGGCCCAAATGTTTACCTGGGATGCGAAGACATTGGCGTGGTCGATCATGGGATATGGGTTGGCGGCGAGTGTGTTGCCGGTTTGGCTTCTTTTGGCTCCGAGGGATTACCTCAGTTCCTTTTTAAAAATCGGAACGGTGGCGGCTCTGGGAGTCGTGGTCGCCATTCTCTCGCCGCAATTGCAGATGCCGGCGCTCACACGCTTTATTGATGGGACCGGCCCGGTTTTTGCCGGCCCGGTTTTCCCTTTTTGCTTCATCACGATTGCCTGCGGAGCGGTGAGTGGTTTTCACTGTCTGGTTTCTTCGGGAACCACGCCGAAACTTTTGGCCAGCGAGGCGGACATCCGGGTCATCGGGTACGGGGCGATGGTCACGGAGATGTGCGTCGGGGTATTGGCCCTGGTGGCGGCCTGCGCCATGCCGCCCGGGGAGTATTTTGCGATCAATCTGCGCGGTGAGCCGGCTGCGGTGGTGCAGCAAATCACCGCCCTTGGATTTCCGGTTACGGAGCAACAGATGACGGAATTGGCCCGTTCCGTCGGCGAGAGTTCGATGATTGGACGAACGGGTGGTGCCCCGACCTTCGCAGTCGGGATGGCGCAGATATTTACCCAGTCGTTAGGGCAGGCGGGCGGAGCCACCATGGCGCTGTGGTATCACTTTGCCATCATGTTTGAGGCGCTTTTCATTCTGACGACGATCGATGCGGGCACGCGGATCGGGAGGTTTCTGGTGCAAGAAGTGTTGGGATGGATGTGGAGACCCCTCGGCAGGGTTCATTCCGTGTCCGGCAGTGTGCTGGGGAGCCTCTTGTTTGTCGGGGGGTGGGGCTGGTTTCTATATCAGGGTGTGGTGGATCCGCACGGGGGGATCAACAGTCTTTGGCCGATTTTCGGGGTGGCGAATCAGCTGTTGGCGGTGATGGCATTGAGTTTGGCCACAACGGTCCTGATGAAAATGGGGCGCGGTTCGCTGGTTTGGGTCACCTTGATTCCGCTGGGATGGTTGGTGGTGGTGACCTTTTCGGCCGGATGGATCAAAATCTTCAGTCCGGATGCAAGACTGGGATTTTTGACCGCGATGAGGGAGCTCTCGGCTGCCGGGAAAACGGATTTAGCGGCAACTCAGGCCATGAATGCCGGGATCACGGCATTTTTTCTCCTACTGGTGATTTTGATTTTGGCCGCCTGCGGTAGGATCTGGTTGCGGAAGTGGAGAGGAAAATCTGTGCCTCCGTTGACCGAGGAGAGCTGGGCCTAGAAGAGCTGGAGGCGACCGGATTCGAAGCGGAGGGGAACAGGGGTGGGGTCGATCCGGCAACGGGGGTGACGACGGAGCTCTTCAGCGAGATCTTCGCTCACGTACAGTTTTTCAAGGTGAAGCGTGTTGGGAATCAACATCCAGCGACGGCTTCCGTAACGCTCCCGGATTTTGTTTAGCACCTCTTCGTCATCCGCCAGAGTGCAGGGAAGAGCCATGCGCTGCATGTCGCCCGTGGTGTACGCGTTGGTGAAGGTTTTGTGTTCATCCACGGCTTGGCGGAGTCGCCGGGTGATGAAATCTGCCAAGCCGACTCCCAAGGCATTGCCCTGGGCATACGGAGAAAGACCAAGAGCGGCAATGACGTGGATCCGGGGGCGGGTAAAATCTTCAAAGCCGTGGATGCCACGGCGTCCAATGACATTTGTGTCCATGCCGGTCCCGCTGTAGGTCTTTCCGATTTCGCCGACGACCAAAACCCCCACATCGTCGCAGGGTAGGGTGGGGAAATAGTGACGGTGGCGTTCGAGAAGACTGGGCTCTTGCTCAAGAATCTTTGGCCCGGGGATAGCATGAATCTCCGCGGTTTGATCCAGGCCGTCTTCCAGAATGCCCAAACCGGCGAAAATCTTGCCCGATTGAACAAGCAGGGATCCCATTTCCTGAAGAATGCGGGGTCTGTTTTCGGGAGGGGCAGAGTGGAACGTTTCGGCTGACTGGATCTTGCCCATTCCGACAACCATCATCTTGGTCAGGCCACTTTGGACGGGGCCTGCAAAGCAGGTGTGAAGTTTGATGCGGTTCAATATCAGGACCCCGGCCGATTCGTGGCAGTGACGGTCCATCCAGACATCGCCAGATTCAACGGTACCAATCTTGACGCATTCCATGCTGGAACGGATTTCCATTCCGGTGGCTTTCGGGGTGAGGCCAAGGGATTCGATCATCTTCTGCTGGCCCTCGGCTGTGGCCCCGTTGTGGGATCCCATGGAGGGGACCAAAAAAGGTTTTGCGCCGTGTTGGCGGAGCCAGTCGCCTGCCGCCTTGGTGATCGCGACGAGATTGGAGATGCCCCGGCTTCCAGCGGTGATGGCCACCTCGCCTTGGGGAGGGGGAAGATTCATTTGGTCGAGGGCTCGGTGAACCTCAGCGGCCACGTTGGGTAGAGGGGCGGAAACGAGCTTTTGTTCGACCCGAAAGAGGTTCACACAGTCAGATTATGTCCGGAGCCGAAGGCCAACCAGACGGATCTGGAGGCGGAACAATTTAAAAAAAGATCGGGATGACAAGAATGGCGACGATGTTGACGACCTTGATCATCGGATTGATCGCCGGGCCGGCGGTGTCCTTATAGGGATCGCCGACCGTATCGCCCGTGACGGCTGCAGCGTGGGCCAGAGATCCTTTTCCGCCAAAATTACCTTCCTCGATATATTTTTTCGCATTGTCCCAAGCTCCGCCGGAGGACGTCATGGCGATGGCGACAAAAAGGCCGGTGACAATTGTGCCCACGAGGACGCCTCCGAGAACGACCGGACCAAGTCCGGGGATGGCCGCGACTCCGACGACAAAAAGGACGGGCAGCAGGGCGGGGATGATCATTTGCCGGAGGGCGGCTTGGGTGACGATATCCACGCAAGTGCCGTAATCCGGCTTATCCTTGCCCAAGAGGATTCCTGGTTTGGCTTTGAGTTGGCGACGGACTTCCCGGACAACGGCGCCGGCGGCCACGCCGACCGCATCCATAGAGCGGGCGGTGAAGACGAACGGCAGGAGACCGCCGATGAAGAGCCCGATGATGACCTTGGGTTCCGTGAGGGAAAATTCCAAGCTCGGCATGGCGACGCCCAAGGAGGAGAAGTGGACTTTTAGTTCCTGCACGTAGGAACCAAAGAGAACCAGGGAGGCGAGTCCGGCGGAGGCGATGGCGTATCCCTTCGTGACGGCTTTCATTGTGTTGCCGACGGCATCCAGTTCGTCCGTGCGGGTGCGGATGGATTTGGGCATGCCGGCCATGACGGCGATCCCGCCGGCGTTGTCGGTGATGGGGCCGAAGGCGTCGAGGGAGATAACGATGCCCGCCATGGAAAGCATGGCCATGACGGCGATGGCGATTCCGTAGAGTCCGGCAAAATGGTAGCTGAGGAGAATCGCAATTCCGATGAAGCCGACCGGCAGGGCGGTGGCGTGCTGACCAATTGCCAAGCCAGCAATGATGTTCGTGGCGTGGCCGGTTTCGGAGGCTTTGGCGACATCCCGGACCGGAGAGTGGTGGGTGGAGGTGTAGTAGTTTGTGATCAGGAGAACCACAAAGGTCATCAGGAGACCCACGAGGGAGGCGAAATAGATTCCGTGGGTGGAAGCGATTTGCCCGTCATGGCGGAGGCCATTGGGAAAAAAGATGTGGGCCAAGGGCCAGAGGGCGACGGCGGAGGCCAGGGCGCTGATGAGAACACCCAGACTGAGGAGGCGGGTGGGGTTTCCTTTGCCGAAATTGACGGTGGCGATCCCGAGGATGGCGGAAAGAATCGAGACCCCGCCGACGACAAAGGGATAGCTGAGGGCGGCCGGATCGGGTTTTCCGTCTCCGCCAAAGACCGTGAGGAAGGCGACGAGGACGCAACCGATCAGACTGACGGCGTAGGTTTCAAAGACGTCAGCGGCCATCCCTGCGCAGTCCCCGACGTTGTCTCCGACATTGTCGGCGATGGTCGCGGGGTTGCGGGGGTCGTCCTCTTCGAGTTTGGATTCAATTTTTCCGACGAGGTCGGCTCCGACATCCGCTGCCTTGGTGTAGATGCCTCCACCCAGCCGGGCGAAAACGCTGACGAGGGAGGCGCCGAGTGCGAGGCCGGTCAGGCTATCGATCGCGGCACGCAGGCCGAGGTGTTGGGAAGCGATCATATAGAATCCACCGATCGAAAGCAGGGCGAGAGCCACCACCAGAAGGCCGGTGACGGCTCCTCCGTTGAAGGCGTTCCGAAGGGCGGCGGTGCGGCTAACGGTGGCGGCTTGGGCCGTCCGGACATTCGCCATGACGGCGATCCGCATTCCGCAAAATCCGGCCAGAAGGCTGCATGCGGCTCCGACCAGGAAGCCGACTCCGGTGGGCAGGTTTTTAAAGTAGCAAATGGCGGCAAAAAGAAGGAGGGCGATGCCAGAGACGGCTTGGAGTTGGCGGTTCAGATAGGCGGCCGCGCCTTCCTGAATGGCCGAGGCGACTTCCCTCATCCGTTCGTCACCGTCGGGTTGGCGTTTGATCCACACAATGAGTCCCCAGGCGGCGGCGAGACCGATGGCTCCGGCAATGAGGCTGAATGGGAGAGCTTGGTTGAGAAGAAGGTTTGTCATAGTAAGTTGATGAAAAGTAGGTGTTAGTCGTATTGGAGCAACGTTTTTCGGGGTGTTTTCACGCAATTTTCAGTACTTGTGCGCATTGGACATTTCATTGAGTATATATTTCACATGACTAAATATCCGCAAAATGGAACCACGGGATTGATGGATCCTCGTGTTCCAGAGCTTGAGAGGATCGCGACTCTCCTTCAGAGGCGTTTTCTTCTGGATCTTTTTCGTCAAACCTCGGCCAAGCAACTTTCCATTCCGCAATTTACCCTATTGGGGTTTTTAGCGGCGGAATCGGGGGTGCCCATGGGGGTGTTGGCCAAGCGGATGGGGCACGCCACTTCCGCAACAACCGGGCTGGTCGATCGTTTGGAAGGGGTTGGATTGGTCAAGCGTCATGCCCAAGAGGGGGATCGGCGGCAGAAATTGGTGGGAATTACCGCGAAGGGGAAGGAGTTGATGGAAAGACTGCAAGGAGAACTCCGCCGCCATTTGAGTGAAATTTTGGGACAACTCGAACCGGGGGATCAGGACGCATGGGTCCGGATTTACCGGGTGATGGAGAACTATTGTCGTGAATTACCGCGCGATTAAAAATCTGGCCCTGCTTTTTCTTTTCGGCTCCTTGATTCCGACGGGAACGAGGGGCGAGGAAAAGAAGGATGACATGCAGGTCACCCTGCCCTTGCCCCAAAACCATGCGCCCGAATTTGCCACCCGGAAACTGGATCTGGCGGAGTGCGTGGCCCTGGCGCTAAGGCAGAACACGGAAATCCGACAAGCCCAGGATCAGGTGCGCCGGCAGGAAGGGGTGGCCATCGAGGTGCGGAGCGCGCTGTTGCCCAAGGTGACGACCCAGGGAACGTTCGAATATCAGTCGAAAGAGTTGAACGGGTTGCTGGTCAATGCGGGATTTGTTTCCGCCGACGAAATGAACTGGAATGCCGGGGTACGAGTCAGTCAGCTTTTGTTCGACGGAGGTGCCGC
>CANEUY010000038.1 GCA_947442065.1 Verrucomicrobia subdivision 6 bacterium
CAAGTGATCAAATGGATCAAAACAAAGAACTGGCAGGGGCTCTCCTTCCGCCGGCGTCACAGGGAGGAGCCGATGCCGCAGGGCGATCCGGGCGGGGAACTTTTCACGCAGGGGTGCCGGAATCGGCGGAATCTCCCCCTCCCAAACAGGCAACCCGAGGGATTCACCCAGCTTCTGCGCAAAAACCTTTTCATCCACCTGCCCGGTTTCCAGCAGGGCATTCACCATCGATTTTTGTTCTCCGGAAGCCTCCACAACCGCTTTCTCGCAAACAGGGAGATCTTTTGCCCCCGACTGCTCCGCCAGTTCGACCAAGGTTCTCGTGACACTCATAGGGATAAAACCTTCGCCAACCGCTCGGGATTGAGTCCGGCCAGATCCTTCCGCACAAATCTTCCGTCCTCCCGAACCAGCTTTCCATCAAAGAAGATCCGTCCTCCCCCTTGAGCCCGCGCCTGCAGATTGACCAGATCCCAGTGAATCTGCGAACGGTTCCCGTTGTCTGCCACGGCGTAGGCCTGTCCGGGAGTGAAATGGAAGGATCCAGCAATTTTTTCATCAAACAGAATGTCGCGCATGGGATGCTTGAGGTGGGGATTCAGCCCCAGTGCAAATTCGCCAATGTACCGAGCCCCCTCATCACTCGAAAAAATCTCCTCCAACTCGCGGGTTTTTTGCCCGGCAGTGGCTTCGATGATCTTCCCCTTGGAAAAACGGAGGCAAACCTGGTCAAACGGGATTCCGCGGTAAATCGCGGGAGCGTTGAATGTGACTTGCCCCTCCACGCTCTTGCGGACCGGGGCGGTGAACACTTCCCCATCCGGGATATTCCGTTCACCGACGCAGGGAATCACTCCGATTCCCCGGATGGAAAACCTCAGATCCGTCCCCGGTCCCGTAATGTGCACCTGATCGGTCCGCCGCATGAGGGAGACCAAAGGCCGGACGGCTTGGGACATTTTTCGGTAGTCCAGATTGCAAACCCGAAAGAAAAGATCCTCGAAAGCCTCTGTGCTCATCCCGGAGCCCTGAGCCATGGCGGGGGTCGGCCAGCGGAGCACAACCCATCGGGTCCGGTTGATCCGCCGATCGGAAATCGGCCGAAGGATGTTCCCAGCCAGCTTTTGCTTCTCTGCCGGAACATCACTGTTTTCAAAGCTGTTCTGGGATCCACGTAGGGCAATATAGGCCTGCATCGCCTTCATTTTGGCCAAATCATGACGGAGGGAAAATCGGAGGGAACGGGCCGTACTGCCCCGGGCGATCTCCCGGGAGACTTTTCCTCCATGCAGATGTACGAAGGGCTCGGCCCCCCGCGCACGCACCGCCCGGATCAGCTCCACAACGAAATCCTCGGGAATCTCTGCTGCATCAATCCAGACCCTGTCCCCCCTCCGGAGTGCGGTGGAGTACCCCGTCAGCAGTTCGGCCAATCGTCGGTAACGCGGATCATTCATCGCATACTTTCCCGCCGTCTGGATCGGGCGTAAGTTGGGTCCGGATGAGCCTGCATCAGGATAAGTTTCAACCACTCGCCCACTTTGGCAAGCTAGCCGCCGTCTTTCTTCTTCTTTTCCCCTTGGCTTATGGGGGAGAACCTTCCCCTTCCCCTCTGGTGGGGCAGGCGACCATCCAGTTAAAAAACAGCCCGTCTCCGCAGAATTTAAGCGGCATGGACCTGATCCTCGCCCCCACGGCCCTCATTCCCGAAATTCGCAGGGTCCGGATGGAAACCTGGAGAACGGATGGATTGGCTGTTCAGAAAAACGCTGAGGGAGGAGAACAGCCCGTGGGATTAAAAATCGACTTTTCGGATGGATACAAAAACCTGGACCTTCAGGCCATGGGCCAAGCCGCCGCCAACTCCGCGGCGGTCCGAACCCGCACCGATACGAACGGGTTTTTCACTTTTTCGAATCCACCTCCGGGGAAACAGGCGCTCTATGGCCAGTATAAAAGTCGTTACGCCGTGGCCTACTGGTTATTGGAAGTCGAAATTAAACCCGGCCAAACCAACCGGCTGACTCTTTCCGAATCGAACGCGGCCGAGGTTTTTAACCGTTTCGAAAAAAAATCGGAAGCGCGTCCCTAACTGATAGCCGACCGTTCTTCTTCACGCCACCAGGAATGGATCCGTCCTGTTGGTCGCTTCCAGAATTGACGATGCAGCCACAGGCAGGAGTCGGGGTCCGTCAACAAATCCATCCATTCCGCCTGACTTAAGCCCGCCGGATTCTTTTCAAGCGCTTTTTCCCGGAGGGGAACCAGATGTTGCCGTGTTTTTTCGCTCACCATCCTGCGTACCCGCAGCAGACTGATGTGGAGCGCGTTCAACGCGGGATCCCTGACCAATCTCGTGATTTCAGATTTCCGGGAGATGGATCCCCTCACCGCCTGATCCACCCGGTGGAGGTACCCGCGCATTTCCCGGTTCAGATGGGACTCAATTTCCTCCGGAATAAGAAAAAGTCCCATTCGGCGCGCCCATTCGCCGGCACCCGGTTGGGCTGTCAACCAAGCGAGCCAAGGCGTCGCCAACCAGGCAATTAGAATCGGGGAAAGGACTCCCAACTGGTGCGGAATGTATTTCGCCATCAGAAATCCGGTCAAAACAGCGGCAGCCACCGGGAGCCAAAAACGTCGCAGCATAAAAAACAGGCTGGGTGCTTGGGCTTCCGTCCGGTTTTGCGGAGCCCAGCCGACCTGCTTCCCCAACAGCTCTTCCATCACAAACAGGCTATTATAAAGCATCATGCTGGGAGCCCATGCCGACCAGGCAAGGGTTTCACAAACGACGCTGCCCAAAGTCCGGAGCCAACCCCCCATTTGATTCATCCGCCTTCGGGCACTCCATAGGCCGATCAACTTTGGAAGAAGAAGAAGGCCCAAGGTGGCAAAGAAAAGAATGGAATACGCCCGCCCGGTCGAACTCGCCATCCCCCCCACCCCGGAGGAAAGCAGGGACAAGTGATGTTTGAAAAAACTATCGAAAGCACCACACACCAGAAAGGCCAGCCAGAGTGGAGCCGCCAGATACGCCATCAACCCCGTCCAAATGTGGAACCGGTTCGCAAAATCGATTCCCGGGGCGAAAAGAAACCAGAAATGCTGGAGATTTCCACGGCACCATCGGCGCTCCCGCACCAGATGATCCGCCAGATTGGGTGGAGCCGTTTCATAACTCCCCTCTTCTCCGTACGCCAGCCAGACGTCATACCCTGCCTTGCGCATCAGGGACGCCTCAATGGTATCGTGGCTCAGAATATGCCGGCGATCCGTCGAGGGCTCCGGCAGTTCGGGCAAATCACAGAATTGGATGAATGGCGCAACCCTCAGAATGGCGTTATGCCCCCAGAAATTTCCGGCAAACAAATGCCAATAGTTCGCACCGGCAGCAAAAACCGGTGCGTAAAGCCGCACGGAGAACTGCTGGATCCTCCGGAAAAGTGTCCGGCCGAACACCTGGTAAGGCAAAGTCTGTATGATCCCCACTCGGGGAGCGCTCTCCATCATGGATACGAGCCGGGTAATGAGACCTGCGGTCATGATGCTGTCCGCATCCAGAGTGACCATATACCGGTAATGGGCGCCCCATCTCCGGCAGAAATCCGCCAGATTTCCACTTTTCCCATGGCGTGGGGAGCGGCGCTTGCGATAGTGAATCCGGCTCCACCCTCCGGTTCGCCGGCAAAGATCAAACCACCCCCATTCCTCGGCGATCCAGTTTTCCGGGCGGTTGGAGTCGCTCAGAAAAAAGATGTCGAACTCGTCGCCCCGCCCCGTGGCCTGCAGGTCGTTCCAAAGGGTTTCCGCCATGGCAAAGATCGGGCCTGAATCCTCGTTGTACATTGGCAGGACAAGGGCCGTTCGGGCGGGCGGGGCCCCCGCAGGAAGGACGGGCCCGGTCCAGCCCATCCGGATCTCCTTTGCCGGGAAAAACTGGGTCCAGCCCCCCAGCACCGCCAGCCAGAATCCGGTCACAATTTGATGAAGAAGAAACGCAAAGAGAATGAGTTGTGCGACTTCCAGAGCGGAAAACCCCTCCCGGGAAAAGGCCCGCGCCAAAAACCACACTCCGAGGCCGGTACTGGCCAAAATGGCCCCAAAGAAACTCGCCCGGCGGAATCCCACCGTTTCGGCGGTGATCTTTTCCAGCAGAACTCCCGGTTTCATAGCGGTGCCTTGGGAGCCAACCAGCGCAGGAGAAATAGGAAAATAGCGGTCCAGATGACCAAGGCCTGAAAAAGAGGGGCCCAGGCAAAACGATGCCAAGTCTCTTGGGCAATCGCCTCAATCGGACCATATTTCATTTTTCGCGCGGTCATTTTCGAAAGGCGGATCTCCGGACTCGCATCGATCCGGAATTTTGAAAGTTGTTCTGAAAAATCGGAAGGACAGGCCTTTTCCAGCACCGTGGCCAATTGCCTGCGGTTCGGCTGCGTTCCATGCAGCGCGACCAAAGCCTGAAGAGCCGCCCTTTCGGCCGCCGCTTCGGGAAAAACGCTCTTCGCCCAGGTTTCGAATTTTCGAAAGGCCGTCTCCATGGCGATGGCCGTCGGCTCCTGTCTCCCCTGCGCCTCTTTCGCCTCCTTGAGAATCGTTAACGTCAGCTCGAGACATCTTTGCTGCGAGCCGACTCCGACCGCCCTCAGCCAATCTTCCACCTGCCGGGCGGCGGCATCCCACTCATCCGGATTCTCTACGGAAGCCATGTGTAACTCCAGGTCTCGGTGAGATGCCCCGTCGGGCCGGTTAACCGGCAAAGAATTTCCTGCGGCTTCTGTCCGGGTTGCTTGGTCGCCACAAAACTAAATCTCCAGGAATTATTGTACTCATTCCAAAGCAGTTGGGGTTTCGATATTTTCGCCCCACTGGGAGAATAAGCCTCCCAGTTCGGAGGATGATCCGCCTTGAAGTTTTTCAAGCTCCCACCACCGAACTCGAGATAAAAATGCCTCTGGTTTTCCTTTTCCTGATCGTCGACCCGGGTGGAGAGGCATTTTCCGATCGGAGACAGGTCTTCCGCATCCCGGTACCAACGTATTTCGTAACGAATCCGGTGAGGTTGATTGGGCACCGGAGCCGCATCCGGCTTCCAAAATAAGGTCACATTGTCGGCATACTCATTCTTGGTGGGCAACTGCATGAGAAACAGGGATCCGGCGTTGAATCCCTCCAGCGGCCGAACCCACACGCTCGGCCGAAGGTGATAAAGCGCTTCCAAATCCTGGTAATGGCTGAAATCCCGGTCCCGCTGCAAAAGCCCAAAACCCTTGGGGTTCGTGTCGGAAAAAAGATTCGTCTGAATCTGTCGCCCCCAGGTCAAGGGACGCCAAACCCACTCCCCGTTTTCCTTTTGCAAAAGTACCCCGTCCGAATCATGCACCTCGGGACGAAAATCCCCGAAGGTGTTGCTCGTGTTTTCCCCGAACCAAAACATGGAGGAAAGAGGGGCATACCCGATCATTTTGGGGGTTTGCCGGAAATAGAGCACCGCCTCGACGTCGGTTCTCGTCTCCACTCCGGGAATGACCCGAAAGCGGTAAGCCCCCGTGACACTTTCTGATTCCAGTAGCGCCATGAGATGGAACTCCTTGGCAAAGGAGTCCGGTTTCTCCAGCCAGAATTTGGTAAACACCGGAAACTCCTCCACCTTTCCCGGAACATACGTTTCCAGGGCCAATCCACGGGCGCTTACCCCATACTTGAGATCCTTCGGAACGGCCCGGAAATACGAGGCCCCCAGAAACACGCATAGCTCATCCAGAACCCCGGGTTGATTCAGGGGGTAATGAACCCGGAATCCCGCATAGCCCCCCGCCTTCGGCAGTTTTTCCGGAAAAACATTTTTCCCGTAATCAAAGAATTCCGGAGAGTAGCGGATGGGTTGATCCGGACTGTCAGGCAACACAAACATCTCCACCAGCCGGTTAAAGATATAGCCGGGGTGAAAAAACCGGATTTGAAAAGGCGACCCCTCGGCACGCCAAAGACTCCGGTCATTTTTCCATCGGATATCTCGGTACTGGTCATAATTCAGCCGAAGGAACTCCGGAGCAACATTCACCAGAGGTTCCGGCTTGTGGGCGGATTTTTCCTCCGCCATTCGAACAACGTCCGTAAAGGTGAATTGGGGCTCCCGCCGGGCCTGGATCACCACCAGAAGGAGAATCCCCGTGATCAACCCGAACAGAAGATGAATTCGGATCCCGGACGCAAATTTCACGAGCCCATCACTCCCGGATCTGGCCTTGCCCGGTCACCCTGTACTTGTAGGAAGTCAGTTCCTCCAACCCCATCGGCCCCCGTGCATGAATCTTGTCCGTGCTGATGCCGATTTCCGCACCAAAACCAAACTCCCCGCCGTCAGTGAAGCGGGTGGAGGCGTTCCAATAAACCGCAGCCGAATCCGCTCCTTGCAGAAACTCCTCTGCCGCGACTCGATCACCCGTGACGATGGTATCGGAGTGATGACTGCCGTGTTTTTCCAAATGTTCCAAAGCCCCTTCGACCCCGTCGACCACCCGAACCGCCATGCTTAGATCCAGATATTCGGTTTCCCAATTGGCGGGGCAAACCAGCTTTTCTCCCGCCGCCCGGCTGGCCGCCTCATCCCCGTAAAGTTTCACTCCTTGGGTCCGAAGAGCTTGGACTAGACGGGGAAGGATTTTTTCCGCTCCAGCCTGATCCACCAGCAAAGTTTCCGCAGCATTGCAGGTGGCGGGCCGCTGGCACTTCGCGTTGATCACGATCTTCTCCGCCATGTCGGGATCTGCCGCCCGGTGAACAAAAATGTGACAAACCCCGTGCGCATGCTTGATCACGGGAACACGGGCATGCTCCAGAACGGTGGAAATCAATCCCTGCCCTCCCCGGGGAATCAAAAGATCCACCACACCCTCGAGTCGGCACATTTCCGGAATACTTTCCCGCCCTTCATCCTCCACCAGGGCAACCACCTCGGCCGGCAACCCCTTCTTTTTTGCCGCATTGCCCAAAGCATCGGCCAAAGCCCGGTTGCTCTTTTTTGCCTCGCGTCCACCCCTCAAAAGCGTGGCATTGCCGGCCTTCAGGCAAAGCACGGCACTGTCCACCGTCACATTTGGACGGGACTCATAAATGATTCCAATCAAACCGATCGGCACGCGGATCTTGGAAATTTCAAGCCCATTGGGCCGGCGCCACTGTTTCACCACCTCTCCGATCGGATCGGGCAGTCGGGCCACTTGGCGTACCCCTTCGACCATTTCGGAAAACCTTTTTTCGTTCAAATCCAGCCGGTCCAGTAAGGCTCCGGAAATTCCGGCCGCCCGGGCTGCCACCATGTCCTGCTGGTTTGCTTCCGTGATTCCCTTCTTTTGCAGCTCCAGCTCTCCGGCCATCGCGAGGAGTAGGTTGTTTTTTTCATTCGTCGAAAGCCGGGCAAGTCGCCGCGAAGCTCCTTTGGCTTTTTCCGCCAGTTCCCGAACGGTGATCACGGGGCCACCCAGGTTCCGGGAGGGATCCGCAGGACGCTCTTTTTCAGGACATTGGCCTCCCGCCCGTCCGCGATCACGACCGGTATGCCGCGGCCCAGGGCCATCCGGGCGGCCTCCAGTTTGGAAAGCATTCCCCCGACGGATCCCGCACTTCCCGCCCCTCCCGCATATGCCAGGACCTTGGCGTCGATTTTTTTCACTCTCCGAATCAGTTGCCCGCCACCATCCGGCCGGTTCATCAGACCGGGGGCATCCGTGAGAATGACCAACCGGTCCGCCCGGGCAAGAATTGCGACGTGAGCCGACAGCCGATCGTTGTCGCCAAAAGCATTGAGCAAGGCGATTTCCTCAAACGACAAGGCGTCGTTTTCGTTGAAGATCGGTATGCATTTTTTTAATTTCAACAGGGTCTGTAGGGTCGCCCGGGTATTCGCATAGATCCTCCGGCTATCCAAATCCCATGAAGTCAGCAGGATTTGCGCCGCCAAAATCCGATGGGGTGCCAGCGCCGCCCCGTAGGCTTTCATCAGAAGAGGTTGCCCGATGGTCGCACAGGCCTGCATCTCTGGCCTCGAAGTCGGGCGCTGCCGCAACCCGAGAGCCTGCATCCCGGCCCGGATCGCGCCGGAACTGACCAGAATCACCTCGTGTCCCGACTTCCGGAGCGTGGCGATTTGTTTGGCCCAATCCCGCATTCGGTTTTCCGCAAGCCCGCCCCGTTGTGCCGCCAGAAGACTGCTGCCGATTTTGATGACCAGCCTCATAAAGTCGTTAACGGCTTCGCCGGCTCCAGGCCTCCTGAATCCGCAGCCCAAGCTGGACCGCCGTCCATACCCGTCCAAAAAGTCCCAAGGTATGACCGGCCGATTTTTTTCCCGGAAAAAAAAGGGAAGCCAGTCCGAGGATCGGCCCGCTCCATTGACTCCCCAGACGAATCAGGTTTTCGCCCTCATCGATCCAATGCCCGATCGAAGCCGCTCCGGTACAGGCACGGCGAAATTCCCAACCCGCTCTACGGGAGGAAGCCCGACACGCCAGGCGGATCTCCCGCGCCCGCGTCAGCGCCGGGAGCTCAACCATTCCCGATCCCTCTGAAATTCGGCCACCGTATCCGCAAAGGGAAGGCCCTCCCCTTGGATTCTTTTCCGCATGCGCAAAAAGGCGCCGAGTGCACCCAGCCCATACAACAGGGCCAATCCCACAAGGGCAAAAATCCGTGCCTGAGGATCCGGCCAAACCGACAACACCACCGCAAGGGAGGCCACAAGGAGGGCCAGAACTCCGAGCCCCAACCCCACCGCCAGCCAGAGAATCGCCTCCACTGCCCGCCATTTTTCTTCCTGCAACTCCGCGCCGAGCAGACGCAAACGCTCCTCCACCACCTTAATGGAAGTCAGTGCCAGATCACGAAGGGCGGAAACCATAAAATCCTTAGCGCCGGTTCATCAACGCGCCGATGACGAGTCCCGCCACCAACGCCACCCCGACGGACTCGTAAGGATGCTTGCGGATCATCCGGTCCGCTTCCTTCATCCCCTCCTCCGCTGCTTCCTTCACATCATCGAGATCCTGAAACTTTTCCTTCGCCGCTTCGAGCTTCCGGACGAGTTGATGCCGGACCTCCCGGGCCTTTTCCCCCAAATCCCCTGTGGTCGCATGCAACAACTCCTCGGCATGGGAAATGACTTCACGGATATTGTGGGAAGCTTGCGAGGAAGCTCCTTTGCGACTCGGTTTTTTTGCTTTGGTTTTGGCCATCCCGAGATCTTGCCCAACCCATTCCCCCGGGGCAAGTTCCCCGCCCAACCCTCAGCCCCCCCTCAGAGCTCCAAGTCTTTGGAGGCCAATCGTTTTTCTAGGATTCCCCGGGCCTGATACCGAGCCCGCAGACGTGGGTCAAACCAGATCTCTCCAAACATTTGACCCAAAACGGTGAAAATCCCGAGCAAAGGCATCGCCAGAAGAAGTCCATACACCCCTCCCAACATTCCCCCGGAAAAAATCATCATCACCGTGATCAAAGGATGCATTCGAAGCGCACGTCCCACCGTCATCGGGGTGTAAACGAATTCATCCAGCAAACGAACCCCCAGAAAAAGAAAAACCACCGCCAGAATAAGACCGCCCTCCTGGGGCGCCTTGACCGCCACGGTCGCGACTGCCAATAGGCCCCCGATGGCGGAACCGATGTAGGGCACCCAGGCGAAAACGGCGCAGATCAACCCCAGCACCATCGCATCCCAAAAACCGAAGATTCCCGGACCATGCCCCAAAAACCACAACCCCAACCCCAAACTCACCGTATCCAACATCGTCAGTCCAAACATCCCCCGAAAGTAGGCCCTCATCTGGTTGTCCATCCGGTTAAAAAGAATCAGGGTTTTCTCGAAAAAGGCATTGGGGACCGCCCGAAGAACCAACCGGTGAAATGCCGTGCCATCCCGCAGGAAAAAGAACGTCAGGAACGGGACCAGCAAAAGACTTGGGAGCCAGTGAAGAAGAAAGATCGCAACATCCGCGATGTACTCCTTACCCGAACCCGCAATGAAATGATCCAGTTGAGCCTGCAATCCCGCCGCCAATCCGGCTTTTTTGGCAAACGCAAAACGATTCTCCAAGGACAACAAGTTGTCCCGCATGACCAACTGCAGTCGCCCCCAGTACTCCGGCAGCTGATTTTGAAATTCAGACAAGGAATTAAGCATCGCCGGTAAAACCGTCAGCCCGGCAATCACAGTCAGCACCGTCGCCGCCGCCAGAAAGATCCCCAACGCCTGATTCGGCGTCACCCCGGAAAGTTGTAACCGATGCAACAGGGGTTGAACGAGGTAATAAAGCACCACCGCTAGAACCAAGGGAAAAGCCAACCAGGCGACTGCGTTGAGCAGGACAATCGAACCCAAGGCTCCCGCGATCACCGCCACCCAAATAATCGGGTGTTCCAGCGAACGGTCATCCGGAAGAGGCTTCATGTGGCCGAAGGTTCTTCCGCTTCTCCGTCCGCCAATCTCCGCAACCGAGCCTCGAGGACAAGGGCCACCCCCATCGCGATCTTGAACCCCAACCGAGGCCGGGAGTCCGCCAGACTAACCAACTCGGGCCGAAACATCGCCAGCACCGTGGTCGCCTCTTCCGCCACAACTGTTGCCATCCGAGGTCCCGCCCCCAAAAGGGCCATCTCCCCAAAACATTCCCCCGACTTGATCACCCCAAGGGTTTTTTTCTTCAACAAGCCCTTGCGGCTCGCCTGCAATTTTCCGCGAATGACCACGTACATTCCTTCCCCCTCCTCCCCCTCATCAAAAACAATCTCCCCCGCCAAAAAATGTCGCTCATGCAGATGCAGCTTGAGGGCTTCCAATTCCGCTCGGCTACATTCCTTGAAGATCGATACTCCGGAAACGATCTTCAACATGGGATCCAAGGGTGGGGGACGAAATAATTCCAAAAGGTTCATAAGAGACCACAATCTGCCCAACCGGATCTTTTCACCAGCAAAAAGACGCACCTTTGCACTTGGGAAAACGGGGAATTATGGATAAGATTTTACCTCCATGGAAATTCAGGAAAAAATCGAGGACTCCATCGTCATCCTCGCCGTCTCCGGGGAAATCGACCTCAATCAGTCCCCCACCCTCCGGACAACACTCCGGGAGAAGGCCAAGGCGAAAACTCCCCGCTTGCTGTTGGACTTCGCCGCCGTGGCCTACGTTGACTCTTCCGGCCTTGCCACCCTGATCGAATATTATCAAAGCTCCCGTGGCTACTCCGGGAAAATGGCCATTTGCTCGCTCGTGCCCCGCGTCCGTAGCTCTTTCGACCTGGTCCGCCTGAGCGAAGTCTTCTCCATCTTCCCGGATCAGGCCGAGGCGCGTAAGGCTCTGGCCGGTGGTTCCGCTTGAAATTTTTTTTCGAAAGCCTCCTCAACGCCGGTGGTTCCAGACTCACCTATGGCCTTCTGAACCTCCGCATCTTCGGATGGATCCTGTACGGATGCACCCGCCCGGGAATTCTGGTTCCCTCCCAAATTCTATCCCAAATCATCCGGATCGGG
>CANEUY010000039.1 GCA_947442065.1 Verrucomicrobia subdivision 6 bacterium
CCAAGGCGCCGAGAAGGGATCCGGTCATCCCGAGGGCAACTGCCGGAAAAGGGAGGCCGCCGAGAACATATCCAAATCCACCATAGATGGAGATGTGGAGGACTTTATCGTTTGGCAGGGGAAAAAGGCGGTGCACTTTTTCGATCCGGGCGGCGGGAAGAGCCGAGAGGCCGAGGATAAGCAGAAAATAAAGGATGGGGGGGAGCAGGTTTTTCCATCGCAGCTTTTCCATAAGAAGGGCATTTTGGGCGGACGATGAAGCAGGGCAACGTGAAAGAAATGGGACCTATCCTGGGAATCGAGGGGGGTGGGACCAAGACTTCCTGGATTTTTGTCGGGGTCCGCGGGCGGGTGCTTGCCCAAGGGAACGTGGGACCGACCCATGTGATGCTGGTCGGGGAAAAAGGTTTGCGCGAGGCCTTCGGGAAAATTGCCAAAAATCTGCCGATGCCACCTTGGGCGATTGGGGGGGGATTTGCGGGGGCGAGGGGGAAACCGGAAATGGACACGGTGCGGAAAGCCCTGCGGGCCGTATGGCCCGGGACCCGGCATTTGGCGGTGGGGCAGGATACCGATTGCGCCTTGGCTGCCGCATGGGGGGAGGAGGACGGCTTTCTGATAATTGCCGGGACGGGGAGCAACGTGATCGGCAGAAAAGGAAAAAACAGGCTCAGCGCCGGAGGGCATGGCCATTTATTGGGGGATGCAGGAAGCGGGTATGACATTGTTCAGCGGGCGATGGAGGCTGTTTTCCGCGCGAGGGACAAAGGTGATCCGGCATCCCTTTTGGTGGCGGGTTTGTTGGCGCATGCCGGGGCAGCCGATCTCGACCGGTTGTTGCGGGAATTTTATCGTCCGCACGGGAAGGAATGGGTGGCGGCGTTTGCCCCGGTGATATTGAGGGCGGCGGACCGAGGGGATCGGGTGGCCCGGGAAGCGATTCGTGCGGGGACGGCCGAGTTGGCGGAAAGGGCGGCAGAGCTGGCCAAGAGAATGGGGGTTCGTGCGCCCCGGTTTTCGCTGACCGGAGGGCTTTTTGAAAACTCCTTTTACCGGACAACTTTATTGCGGGAACTTCGTCGAGTTTGTCCCCAAGCGACCGGCACCGTTCTATCGGTTCCGGGAGCCATCGGCGCCGCGAGAATGGCCGGGTTGGTTTCGGAGGTGGAGTCCGTGAAGGAATCGGCGGCTGAAAAAGGTGTGGATGTCCAGGCTCTGCCGACGGAACGGGCAAATCCGCGTTCGCGGCGGTTGCACAGAAAATCGGTGGCGCAGCTGGTGCGGTTGTTTGTTCGGGAGGAGGCACAGACCGGGCGGGCCCTGCGGAAGGCAGGGGGGGAAATTACCCGGGCGGCGAACCTGGTTGCAAAGGCCCTGAAAAAAGGCGGCCGCCTTTTTTATGTGGGAGCCGGGACCAGCGGACGCTTGGGCGTTTTGGATGCGAGTGAGATGCCGCCAACCTTTCACGCGCCCCCCGAGCAGGTGCAGGCGATTCTGGCCGGAGGACCGGAAGCCATCTTCCGGGCGCAGGAGGGTGCGGAAGATGATGCCGAGGCGGGCCGGCGGTCAGTGAAAGAACGGGGAGTGGGAAAGCGGGATGTTCTGGTGGGGTTAACGGCTAGTGGAAGGACGCCGTTTGTTCATGGGGCACTGGCAGAAGGGAAACAGAGGGGGGCCGAAACGGTTTTGGTCACCGCCCATCCCCGGTGGCGGCCTGAGCCGGGAGGGATTCATCCCCAAGCGGTGGTTCGGCTGGATGTGGGGCCTGAATTGATTGCGGGATCGACCCGGATGAAGGCGGGAACGGCCACGAAGGTTGTTTGTAACACGCTGAGCTCGGTGGCGATGATCCGTCTGGGGAGGGTTCACGATAATCTGATGGTTCATGTTGTTCCTTCCAACGAAAAATTGCGCGCTCGGGCCATCCGTCTGGTGCGGATGCTAACGGGAGTGGACGGGCCGGCTGCCGTTTCGGCCCTGCAGGCCGCGCAGGGAAGGGTGATGGGCGCGGTGGAGCGGCTGAAACTTTCCCGCTTGCGAAAAAAAGGCGGAAGGCCACGCTCGCGCGGATGAAAAAAATCCTAAGGATCTTCGTGTGGTTCGGGGTGGGTCTCAGCGGGGGCTGGGCGGCAGAGGCGGATCTCGCCGGCCTTTGGAAAAATACGGCCGTCGGGATTTCGCAATCGAGCATCATTGTTTCCCAGGAAGGGGCTTTTTTGCATGTTGCGGGATACGGCGTTTGGGCGGGAGCAGGACCCGGAGTGTGGCACGGCAAGGGAACCGTCGAAGGATCTCGGGTGAAGCTCCCTCTGACCTACACCAAACTGCCCAAGCCCGGCTTTGACGCGAAGGTGGATCTCGACCTTGAGATTTCCGCCGATGCAAAAACCCTGACAGGAACGTGGAAGAATTCCCTGGGGCGCAAGGGCCCCGTGAAATTCGTGAAGGTCCCTGCGGAGTCGGCTCCCAAGGTTTCGAATCCTGCCGAAGTTCCTACGGCTGAGGGACCGACAACCGAAGGGGAGAAAAAAGAAGACGCTTCGGCACCTTAGACGCCGTGGACCCGGCCCCAATGGACGTCCAATTGGCGGCTGAGGCATAGCTTTAGGGCACGCAAGAGGCAGGAGCTTTCCAATTTTTGACCCCGGGTCACGATGCTCTCCAGTGGCTCGTTTGGCCGGATGCGTAAAGCGTCCTGGCAGAGAATCGGCCCTTGATCGAGGTCCGGGGTAACGAAGTGGGCGGTGACGCCAACAATTTTTACTCCTTTGTCGTAGGCCTGTCGGTAAGCGGAGGCTCCGGGAAAAGCCGGAAGAAGCGAGGGGTGAATATTGAGAATCCGGTTTTTCCAGTGCCAGACAAAGTCGGGAGAGAGAATCTTCATGAAGCGGGCCAGAACAACGAGATCCACCTCCGCTTTTTCAAGGTGAGCTTGGAGGGCCGTTTCCGCTTTCGTCCTGTCCCGATAATCGATTTTTTGGAAGGGAAGTCTGTAACGGTGCGCCATTTTGGCCAAATGGGGGTGGTTTCCGGCGATTAAGACGGGATCGGCTTTCAGGCTGCCGGATTTCCAGGAGCGGAGAATGGACTCCGCGGCATGCGTTTCCTTGGAGACCAAAATACCGATCCGGCGGCGACGGTTCGTTCCGCTCGCCAGACGCAGGGTCAAATGCATGCGCAGATGGCGTGCGACTTTTTCCAGCTCGGCGCGAACCTGTTTGTCGTGGAGATGATGGGTCGACCAAGAAGCCAGCAGACTCATGCGGAACTTTCCGCGTGCGACCTGCTCCTCCAGGGATTCGATGTTAGCGCCCAAGCGAAAAAGCTGTTGGGTGACCGCGGCAATGGCTCCGGACCGATCCGGCCCCACCAACCCCACGCTTAAAAAAGTCCGGGCAGACATCTTCAGTCTCCGTGGTAGGTGCAAGAGGCGCGGGGTGTTTCGTGAAGGGTGATTTCCGAAAGCCCGGGAAGTCGGGGAGAAAGCTTGTCCCAGAACCATTTGGTCATGACTTCCAAGGTGGGGTTTTCGAGGCCGGGAGTGTCGTTGAGGGAGGTGTGATCGAGTTTTTCTATAATAGGGCGGACTTCGGCCGCGATTTTTCCGTGGTCATAGAAAAGGCCGGACTTGGGTTCGACGGAACCGGACACGGAAACTTCCAGAATGAAGCTGTGCCCGTGGACGCGACGGCACTTGTGGCCTTCCGGGAAGGAAGGCAGGTGCTGGGCAGCTTCAAAATCAAACTTCCTTTTGAGGGTGATTCGCATCCTGATGTTCTAGAAGGAATCGGGGCTTCGGGCAACCGGCGAGGGAAACAAGGTCAGGTCAGTTCCTCGCGCATAAGATCGAGAATTCCACGCATGCGGGGCTGGTGTTTGTTTTCGGGAACCTGTCCGTTGAGCCAGATCGCCGCGGCAAGGTTCGTTTCGGGGTCGGCAAAGGCAACGGAGGAGCGGGCTCCGCCGTGGCCGAAGGTCCGATCGGAGGATCGGGTGCCGAAACCGTACGGCACGGTCGAGGCTCCATAGCGGTTACTGTCGAGAATGATCCCAAGGCCGAAATCCAAGGTGTGGCCGAAGGTTGCGTCCTTCTCCCCCTCCCGCCAGCGGCGGGAAAATTTTATCAAAGAGTCGGGCTGAAGAATCTCTCCCGAAAGGAGAGTCAGATAAAAACGGGCCAAGGCGGATGCGGAGCCGCATAGATTTCCCCGGCCTTGAACGGCGGGGGCCGGATGCCATCGGCCACCCTTCCACTCGTCCATCGGGACGTCCGCCTCGCGATCCGAGGACGCAAAAAACATCCCCCCTGCACCGGAGGGGTGAAGGACCTCACGCGAAAGAAAATCCTGCCACGGCATGCCGGCGTTCCGCTCCAGCCATTGGTGCAAAATCCACCAACCGCCACGGGGGTCGTAGGCGGGTTGGCCGGCGCGAAGCTGGCATTTATCCGGCGTGGATCCGGCCAGGATTTCGAAAAGGGTTGCCTTGGCAGCGGTCAGGTCCAGATCGGCATGTCGAAGGCCTGTCCGGTGTGTCAGAATCGAAAGAAGATCAAGGCCTCCCGCATAGCTTCCCCGCAAATCGGGAAGAGTGGCCTCCATGGGCAGGTGCCAAAGCTCCGGTTTTTGCTCCAACAGGCGAAGGATTCCGACGGAAGTGACGGGTTTGCCTGCGGAGAGCCAACACACGGAGGCTTCGGCGCTTGGAACATTTCCACCGACGAAAGAATAAAGGGTTTTCCGAAAAGAAATCGCAAGGGAAAACCCGGTCCAATGATTTTCCGCCAATCCTTTTTCGAGCAGAAGGCGGGTTCGGGCAAAATCAGGCATGGGGCTCGAGCGGAGTGTCGCCCGGTTCGTGACGGAGGGCCACATGGGTCACGCCGGGAAATTTTCGATGAAGGGCGTCCGTGACGCGGTTTTCAATTTCGTAAACCTGGCGGGAGGTGAGTTGGTCCCCGACCTGGATATGCAGGTCGATATGGATGTCGTTCTGCATTCCGTGGGATCGGATGGCGTGGGCCCCGTGGACGCCCTCCACCGCCTCGGCGACCGAACGAATCAATTCCGGATCGAGTCGGGTGGCATCGGACACCACCTTGACCCCCTCCAAAAAAATTTCATAAATCGCGCGGCCGAGGAATAGAACAATCCCGATCGCGAGAAGGGGATCAAGCCAGGGAAGTCCAAGGACGCCGCTACCGAGGGAGGCGATGGCCAGAAAGGAGGAGTAGATGTCCGTGCGGGTGTGAGCCGCATCGGCAAGAAGGAGGGGGCTGGAAACCTCCAACCCGGCGCGTTTTTCCCAAGTCGAAAGAATTGCATTGGCGATCAGGCTCATGCCGAGCAGGCCGATCCCCAGCCAACTAAAACCCGGGGCGGGAGCATGATGAAGCAACCGATGGACCGCGGCCCCGAGAATTTCCCATGCGCTGAGAAAAAGCAGAGCGGCGACCACCATGGTGGTCAGAATTTCGAATTTGCGGTGGCCGTAGGGATGTTCCGGATCCGGGGGGCGGGCTGCGGCGGTGATGCCGATCAGCGCGATGACGCTTGCCGCCCCGTCCAAAAGGGAATGCATCGCGTCGGAAAGAACGCCGAGGCTTCCCAGTTTCCAGCCAATGCCGAATTTGATCGTGGCGAGAGCCACATTGGTGCCGAGGGCAACCAGGAGAACCCGACGGATGCGGGCGGCACGAAGGGTTTCGCTCACAGGCGAAGGTCCGCTCTGCCTCCCTCTCGTGGGGCGAGATAGGCGGCAAGTCCTTGGGGGAGCGGTCCGGGATGGAATCCCAACATGCGGGCGGCCGGGGAGGAGTCGCCCACCTGGCCTTCTTCCAGCATGAGAATCTGGTCGGTGGTGAGGGGAGGATTGGGCAAAATTCTTTCCGCCAGAGATGCGAAGAGCCGGCAGAGTTTAAGGGGAACCGGAAAGAGGATGGGTTTTTTCAAGGTGAACCAGAGCCAGGGAAGGGTCGCAAAAATGACTTCGGGGGAGTTTTCCACCCAAGTGGCAGGCCGTCCCATGGCGCAGGCGATATCGAGGGCGAGATCCCGGAGGGTGGTTTCGGGGCCGCACAGATCGAACGTTTGCCCTAAAGCATCGGATTGGCCGAGGGAACGAACGACGGCTTCGGCGACCGCTCTGACCGGGACTGGGCGGAGCGTCACTTCCGAGCCTCCGGGGATGGGGAGGAATCCTCCGGAGAGCCAGGAAAGAGGGGGTTGCATCAACGAGGCAAGCCGTGTGGTGAAGTCATCCTCCTTCCCATAAATCAGGGAGGGACGAAAGATGGTGTGGGCAAGGCCGCTGTGGCGGACGATTTCCTCAGCACCCCACTTGGTTTGGTGGTAGCGCGAGGCGGCCATCGGACGGGTGCCAAGGGCGCTGAGGTGAAGGAATCGGGGGATGCCGGCGGCTCGTGCAGCCGCCACCACATCCGCGGTTCCCTGGAGATGAACCCGTTCAAAACTTTGGTCCCCATGCTCGCGGATGATGCCAACGGCATGAATGACGGCCTTGGCCCCGCGGAAAGCTGTCCGCAGGGATTCCGGGCGGGTGATGTCCCCCGGGAAAAATTCGACCCCTGCCGGAAGTTGGGAAGCAGCTGTCCGGGCGACGGCCCGAACGGACAGGCCCTCGGAGGTCAGGACGCGACAAATTTCCCGCCCGACAAAGCCGGTTCCACCTGTTACGACAATCATATGTCCCCGATGCTGGAAGAAGTGGTCATCAACACAGGAAGTCATACCGAATTTGTGCCCCTAGCACAATTCTTGGAGGCGGCGGCCGCCCGGCGTGGGTGGCGGGACGGTTTGTTGCACGTGGTGATCCCCCACACGACGGCAGGAGTCACGATCCAGGAAGGAGCGGATCCGGATGTCCGGCGGGACATGGCGGTGGCCTTTGAGAAGGCGGTGCCGTGGGAAAGCCGGGATTACCGGCATGGGGAAGGCAACACGGCGGCCCATGTGAAGGCGGCGATGGTGGGGAATCACCTGGCCTGGCCCATCGAAAAGGGGCGGCTGAAGTTCGGCACCTGGCAGATGATTTATTTTTGCGAGTTTGACGGTCCGCGGACGCGTCGGGCTTGCGTGGGGTTCCAGCCTTTGTTGGCGGAGCCTCAATCCAGAATTTCGTGAATCGCCGGCGCCGGGAAGAGTTTTCCGGGGCATTCTGTCGGCTTGGTGTTGATTTCCCGGTGCAGCCTGAACTTCAACCGTGAGTCCGGCTGGAGTTTTCGAAGATACTGGACGAGCTCGATCAGGGCTGCCGTTTGCCGGGGGTCCGGCCGATGGCTGCTGAAATCCCCCACGAGGCAGATCCCGATGGCAATTTCGTTGAGCGATTCACTGGCCAAATGCCCGCCTTGGATTTGCCTGAGCCAGCGCTGCCCGACTTCGATCTGACCGTCCCCGGAATCGGAACCGTTCCCAATGACAAAGTGGTAGGCCATCCCGTTCTCCATCCCCCTTTGTTTGTGGTAGGCATCAAAGATGCGGGCATTGCCCCCGCTGGTGCCGCTGTGATGAACCACAATGTATTCCCAGTCGCGCAATTTCGGCTTGGCCGAGTCGATCATGGTTTTTACAGGAGGGATAAAAATCAAATCGGAGGCGGGGGATTTTGCTGGGACAGGGGGTTCTGTCTTTCTGGGGCTGGCCTTTTCCGGATTCGACGAGGGCGGGCGGGTGCGCAGGAGATTGCCAGGGTGAAGGGTGTCTCCCCGCAATCGGTTCCAGCTCCGGAGATCTTCGATGGAAACCCCGCGGTCGCGGGCGATTTTAGCCAAGCTATCTCCTTTTTTGATCCGCACCCATTCCGGTTTTGTCAAAGAGGAAGAGGCAGGGGACGGTGCGGGGGTGGGGGCCGATGGAGGGATGTTGCCGGAGGGGATTTGGAGGAGGTCGCCGGCATGAAGACGTTGTGGATTAAGTCCAGGGTTTGCGCGGGTCAGGGCTTCCACCGAGGTGCCATGCCCTTTGGCGATCTGATACAGGGTCTCCCCTTTTTGGACGGTGTAGGAAGCGGCGAAAAGGAGGTTGGAGACAAGAAGGATGCTGGGGAGCGCAATCCAAGGGGCTCGATCCAATCGCATCCTTCTGCGTTAGCCGTTTGGAGGAACGCCGCCGACCCATTTTGTCGGTTCGTCAGGGCAGGTCGTGGCTTGGCGAAGGGCCTCGGCGGAGGTAGAACGGAATATCTACGGCAGTGTAGCTCAGCCTGGTAGAGCAAGGGACTCATAAGCCTTGGGTCGGGGGTTCAAATCCCTCCACTGCCATTTATTTTTTGCGGGGGACTTTCGAAATCGCCCAATCGGGTGGGGGGGGACAAGCCTGATTGACCCACTGGATGACGGCTGCCCATCCTTCGCTTTCATCGTCGTTCGGCAGGTAACCGCGGATCGCCGTGACCGCGTCCCAGCCATCGTGCAAGTGGGCGGTCAGGACCGGATCGGTCATTTTCCCGGATTTCACTTTGGTGATGTACTCGTCGGGGGATACCTCGGTCGAAACCTTGTGGTAGCCGGGCAGGCGACTGCCGCCGACCATTCTCCAGAGATTTTTTGAAGAGACCAGGTTCCGGGCGGCCCAAGTCAGCGTCCGGCCCAGGCCATGGTGTTGATATGCCGGATGAACAAACAGATCCGCCCCGTAAAGGGTGTGACCCGTGGGATCATGATCGAGGAATGTTCCATTCGCGGTCAGCGTGTCCCAAGGATCATCGAGATGAAAATGAGTGAGCCAAATCATTAAGGTGAAGTGAGCTCCGGCGACAGCTCCGGTGGGCTGATGAATCGCGACGAATTGGCCTTCGGGGAAAAGGCGATGGTGAGCCGCGAGTTCGGCGTCCGTGTAGGGGCGCTCGGTCGGGTATACTTTTGCGCAGATGGCCGAGATTTCTGGGTAATCTTTCTCCGACAACGTACGAATCAAAAAGTCCTTCGGCGGGGGCACGGGATCCATGCCGGATTGTACCATCCGGGAAAAAGCAGCGACAACTCCACGTGCTCGTCATCGGAAAGAAAATGGGCTACATCAGTCGAGTGATTTCCTCCGTGCTTTTGATTCTTCTTTTTGCTGCAGGGATGGGGGGGGGCTTGGTGGCTTTGCCGATGCGAGCCGCGGGAAAGAAAACATCCTGGCTTTGTTTGGGGGGGACTTTTGCGGGAGGGGCTTTTTTAGCGACGGCCCTTTTTGAGTTGGGGCCGGAGTCCCTGAAAACCCTGGGAGCTTTGACCGGCTTGGGGGTGATGGTGGGGACGATGGGTTTTTTGTTTTGGCTGGATCGGCAAGGTCATCATGCGCATGCGGAGATGCACGGGTGCCATCCTCACGGCGGTTCCGGCACGGCGGCGAAGCCTTACATTTTAGGGGGAATGTTGGGCTTTCACTCCTTGCTGGAGGGGTTGGCTTTGGGTTCCGTGCAAACCGGGGCGTCGCAAGAGGCGCTGGCGTTGGCGATTCTTCTTCATAAGGCGACAGACACCTTTGCCTTGGCGGTCACACTGGGGAGGTACGGTTTGTCGGCGGGGAAGATCTTTGGAGCGACGGTCCTTTTAAGTTTGGCCAGTCCCGGAGGTGCATGGCTTGCGTCCAAGGTCCATCTGGAGGGCTGGGAGATGATTCACGGGGTGCTGGCAGCGACGACGTGTGGGACGTTCCTCTATTTGGCGTGGTTTGACTTGTTGGTTCCGGAGTTGAAAGAGCGGGAGGGGCGGCTTTGGAAGAGCGTGTTTGCGGCTGTTGGGTTTGGGCTGGTCGCCTTTGCGGTTTTTTCAGGCCGGGGAGGCTAGCGACTCGAAGACGCTGCAAAGACGCGGCGAATCACTTCTTCCACAGGCATCGCTTCGATTCGGATGTCCTCGAGGCCCGGCAGATCAATCGCGCGACGGCTGACGGCGGTGGCTTGGGCAAGGGAAACCCGCAGGCGGAGGGTGGCGGCATCTTTTCCGATGATTTCCCCCCAATCGGGACCCTGAAGATCGGGAGGAGGACCGGCAAAGCGGAGAACGATTTCTTTTCGGTCGGAAAAATCCCTCACGATCTGCTCCCATGAGCCGTCGTGGATCACCCGGCCGTGATCAATAATGATCACCCTTCGGCACAGACTCTCGATGTCCTGCAGGTAGTGGCTGGTCAGAATCGTCGTGATTTTTTCCTCAGCAACCAGATGGCGAAGAAAATCCCGCACACGGTGTTGGGAGACCACGTCGAGACCCAGGGTGGGTTCATCGAGAAAAAGAACCTTCGGTTTGTGAAGAAGAGCCGCAATCAGTTCCATCTTCATCCTTTCTCCCAAAGAAAGTTCCCGCACCGGCTTGTCGAGAAGGGAGCGGACCTCCAAGAGGGCAGAAAGGTGGTCGATCGTCCGCTGCGCATCAACCGGGTCGATCCGATAGATGGCCCGATTCAGTTCGAGACTTTCCCGGGCGGGGAGATCCCAAACCAGCTGATTCTTTTGACCAAGGAGAAGGGAGATTTTCCGCCGGAAGGACTCCTCGCGCTTCCACGGCACATGGCCGAGCACGGTGGCGGAGCCCCCGCTGGGCTGCAGCAATCCGGAAAGCATCTTCAAGGTGGTTGTTTTTCCCGCGCCGTTCGGACCGAGAAACCCAACGAGTTCGCCGGGCGCGATTTCCAGGTCGACCCCATCCACAGCCACCACTTCCTTGTAGTGGCGCTGGAACAGTCCGCGAATGGCTCCGCCCAAGCCCGGTTTCTTTTCAAAAACCCGGTACGTTTTGCGCAGCCCGCGGGTGAGAATGGCCGGTTCCACGGCTAGATGAGCATGGCGGCAACTTCATCCGCCCGCAGTCTTCCCCGCGGCGTGAGCAGGAATCTTCCTTCGCGCCGTTTTCCCCAACCTTTGGCCACCAATTCGGACAGGCATGCTTCCTGTCCCGCCAGACTGTTTTCCTCCAGCCCCGCACTGGTTCGCAATCCGAGTAAAATCCGTTCCGTACGGCGTTCGTTCGCCCCACAGGTTTCCTCCTCCCCATGATCAGGGTGTGGCCCGGCCTCGGCGGAGCGGGCGTATTGGGTGGTGTCCGCGATATTCCGCCAGCGGCGACCCGCCACCGTGGAAACGGCTCCGGGCCCGAGCCCGAGGTAATCCTCCCCGGACCAAATCGCCTGATGGTGGCGG
>CANEUY010000040.1 GCA_947442065.1 Verrucomicrobia subdivision 6 bacterium
AAGTTGCGGGGGCATGCACGGGCGGCGGAAATGACTTTGGTCCTGCGGGTGGCGGGGATTGGGGAGTCGGCGGTGCAGGAGCGGTGTGAGGCGGAGTTGCGGAAGTTGGGGGTGGGGGAGATAGGCTACTGTGCGCGGCCGGGTGAGGTGGACGTGCGGTTGCG
This sequence comes from Verrucomicrobia subdivision 6 bacterium, assembly GCA_947442065.1. Lineage (GTDB taxonomy): Bacteria > Verrucomicrobiota > Verrucomicrobiia > Methylacidiphilales > Verrucolacustridaceae > Verrucolacustris. The sequence continues at coordinate 165 of CANEUY010000040.1, forward strand.
AGGTGTGGAGCGTGGGATCCTGGACGCGGGCGGGCGAAGATTGAGGGAGATTTTGGGAGAGGCGGTTTATGGGGAGGGCACGGAGAAGATGGAGGAGGTGGTGGTGAGGTTGGCGAAGTTGGGGAAGAGGAAATTGGCCACGGCCGAATCATGCACGGGGGGATTGGTGGCGAGCCGGATCACGGATGTGCCCGGGGCTTCGGAGATTTTTCAGGCTGGGTGGATCACCTATTCGAATGAGGCCAAGGTCCGGGAATTGGGCGTGTTGGGGTCCACGCTGGAGAAGTATGGTGCCGTGAGTGCGGCCGTGGCGGGTGAGATGGCTGCGGGGGCAAGGAAGAGGGCGGGGGCGGACTGGGCGGTGTCGGTCACGGGGATTGCGGGGCCGGGTGGGGGGACTGCGGGGAAACCGGTGGGGCTTGTGTATCTGGGGGTGGCGGGGGAAGGCGGAGTGGAAACTATTGAGAAGAAGTTGGTGCCGGAGAGAAAGACCTTTAAGGCGATGGCTTCCCAGGTTGCTTTGGACCTGCTACGAAGAAAACTTTTACCACATCTTTCAAAAACAACGGAGGTTTAAACCATATGGCAGTCAAAACATCGGCAACGGAAAAAAGCGAAAAGAACGAGACCCAGTCAGGCAAGGAAAGCGCCAAGGCAGCCGAGAAACGGAATCTCGACCTTGCCCTGCAATCGATTGTCAAAACGTATGGCGAGAATGCGATCATGCGTTTGGGGGATGCAGCGGCGAAGTTGAAGATCGATGTCGTTCCGACCGGCTGTTTTGCGATCGATCAGGCGTTGGGGGCGGGGGGATTTCCCCGGGGTCGGATCATCGAGATTTTCGGACCGGAATCGTCTGGAAAGACAACACTGACCCTGACGGCGATCGCCAATGCCCAGAAACAGGGTGGCACAGCTGCGTTCATCGATGTGGAGCATGCTTTGGATCCTTCCTATGCGAGAAAACTCGGAGTGAACATGGATGAGCTGCTGGTTTCACAGCCGGATTCGGGCGAAGAGGCGTTGAACATTGCCGAAACACTGATCCGCTCCAACGCATTGGATGTGGTGGTGTTGGACAGCGTTGCGGCCTTGGTCACAAAGAATGAATTGGAGGGGCAGATCGGGGATGTGACGGTGGGGGCGCAGGCCCGATTGATGAGTGCGGCGATGCGGAAGCTGACGGCGCTGATCAGCCGGGCACGGACGGTCGCGATCTTCACCAATCAGATCCGCGAAAAGATCGGGGTGATGTTTGGAAGTCCGGAAACGACCCCGGGCGGCCGGGCTTTGAAGTTTTACGCCAGTGTGCGGGTGGATATCCGGCGAATCACGGCCATCAAGCAGCCGGACGGAACCGTTGTGGGGAACCGGACGAGGGTGAAGATCGTGAAGAACAAGGTGGCGCCCCCCTTCACCGAGGCGGAGTTCGACATCATGTATAACGAGGGGATTTCGCGGGCGGGATCCCTGATCGATGCCGCCATTGAGCACAATGCGGTGGAAAAGAAGGGGGCGTGGATCGCCTTTGAAGGGAAGCAACTCGCCCAGGGGCGGGATGCGGCCAAGGAGGAGCTGAAAAAAGATCCGGCACTTTATGCCCGGATCGAAAAGGCCCTGATGGCGAAATTGACCGGTGCGGGGAAAGAGCCGGAAAAGAAGGAGCAGGAAAAAACAAAGGATTCGGTCGTTGTGGTGGGCGGAAAAGAAAAAACCGCGTAAGCCGGCGTTTCTTAACTTCGGGAATCGACCTGAAGCGAGAAATGAAAGGGGCCGGCTTCCGTTCCGAGAATCAGTTGATTCGATCCGGGATTCAGCGGGGCGGACATCTGTTCCGACTCCGTGCCGAGAACTTTCCCATTCACGATGGTGCCCAAGGTGCTGCCCCGATCCCGGACAACGATGGATGAGTCGAGACGCTCGATGACGCAGTGGTTGCGGGAAATCTGGTAGGGATAGCGGTCGCTCAGGGCGAGGTCGTTTGCGGAGAGAATGTCAGCCCCCTCTCCCGCCTGCCGGCGGCCGATACGGTAAGGGAGTCGATCCATTGAAATTGAGTCGGGCACTCCGGCCTGGATGAGTTCCGGGCGGGAAGCACGGAGGGTAAGTCGGGGAAGAGGGGGGAGGGACGGGGATTTTCCTCCTGTGATCGTCGGTTCAAGAAACTGATGTAGCTGGGTGGTGGGAATCCGGCGGTGTTCCAGCTCCCGACGAAGAAGATCATTGGTGTGGCGGAGGCGTTCGAAAAAGGAAGAAAGAAACGGGGCCAGGGCTTTGGGGTTTTTCAGGAAGAGTGCGTTGAATTCTTCCGTGTTCATCAGGTGAAGGCGGGTGGGCTCGAGGGCCCGGGCACTGGCCGAGCGGGGCTTTTCATCCAACAGGGCCATTTCTCCAAAAATATCTCCAACCACAAGATGACCGAGGGTGGCGTCGGGTTGCCCCGAGACATGGATGGTGATTTCCACCCGACCGGACAAGATTTGGAAAGCTTCCGATCCCTGGTCGCCTTCACGGAAGATCCATTCCCCTTGGGCGTAGGTTTTTTCACGCATGCCTGTGAGGGTGAGCCTCGTGGCGTGCAGGGTCAAGAGGGGCAGGGGGGAAAGGGGGGATAAGGGGAGGACATCTTTTTGGTCGAGGGAAGGCCGAGGAACTGGCAGGCTCGGGGAATGGTTGACGGAGGAGATCGTGGATTCCTGTTCCGCACGGCGGGGTTGGCGCTGTTGGCCATCGCGGGTTGGCGCTTGGGGGATGTGGGTGGGGTGTTGGCTGCAAAAGATCAACTTTTGGCGAATCGCGAAGGGATGATGCAAATCGCTCCGCTGGTTTTATTGGGGCTTTTCTTTTTGCGGGGGCCTTTGCCGGCAGGGAAAAGCGTCGCTCGGCTGGCGGGCTTCCAGTTTCTGAATCTTGGATTTCTTGTGGCGGCGGCGGTGTACGGATTGGCATCGGTCCCGCTGGGAGTCGATTTTTCGTTGGATAAAAATGCGGAAAACCCCGGGGAAACGGATTGGGCCCTGCGTGACCGGCTTCATGCCGTCGAGGCCAAGATGGCGCAACTCGACCGGGAATCGGCGAATGGGGCCGAACTTCCGGAGGGGGCCTCGGAATCCAGGCGCCGGGAAATGGAGAATAAAAGGCAGGAGCGTTTGCGTCAGATGGAGGAATGGAAAGAAGAGCGGGGGCGGTTGGCCGGAGAATTGGAGCGGCGGGAAAAAGTTTTGCAGGAGGAAAAGGGGAAGCACCAAAATGCCTTGGCCCAAAGATTACAGCGGGCGCAACGGGGTGCGTTGGCGGTGGCTGTTCTTTTTGTTTTGCTGGGACTCCATGGACTTTTCGTCGGCTTTTTAAGCAAGGGTGGGCCGGCTCCCGGGGGTTTCCCGGTGGTTTCCGCCAGCACTGGGAAAGTCGAAAACTCCGTTCCGGGGGCACTGCGCCCCAAACGAAGCGTAACGTAGTCGCGTTGGTCTAAGCCCCTTTGGGCGAAAAGCTGGATTTCATCTGCGGGAAGGTGAAGCTGGTTTTATGGCTTGGCTGTCCCGGAGCTGCGGCTTCGTCGAGGTAGACATAAATCAGCTTGGAGCCGAGAGCCGGAAGAGAGAGGCGGGAAGCCTCCGCCAACGGACCCGAAGCCATGACGGCAAGCCGCATATGAGGGTGAGTGAGAAGAGGAGTGCTCAGAGTGCGGAGATCCCGCCGCCGCCGGGCCAAACCGACAATTTTGTAGATGTGGGCGCGGGTTTTTCGGAACTGGACGAGCAGACGGTGGAGCCGCAAGGGGGTGAGCTTTCTTTTCAGCGAGTGGGAAGAAATGAGGAGGTCCCGCTTGGATCGGCGAATCGCCCGGATTACTCGGCCAAGCCGGGGGATGTTTGTCAGTTCAAGATCGACCATGTCGGCGAAAGGAATGAATTTTAGAAAGAAAAGAACACGCTGGCGGGAGCGCCAATTGAAAGCGCCTCCCTCTTCCCGTGTGCGGAGCGTTAAAATGGCGGGGATGGAGCGCTGGGCGAGGGCTTCCTGAATGGCGTCTGCAGAAACCCGCTTGGACAAAAGAAGATCCAATCGCACTTCCACAAGATCAACGCCGTGCGGAGGGGTTTTTAGGAAGGCAAGACCATGGGATGTTGAAATGGTTCCCGCGATCAAGGGGGCCTGTTTCCATGGAATGGATTTCCTGGATGGTGGGGAGATCTTGGTCTTGATCTCGGAAGCGGTAGGGGTCATCGGCATAATATTATCAAAAAAATAGGTTGGTAGCTTTCTAAAATTTATATCCTTTAAGGGATATAAGATATAGCTGTGACACGTGGTGTCAAACGAAACGCTGATATAAACCCAATTAGCTTATAGAGAATGATTTAAATCAGAAAGAAGGAGTCGAAGTCGGTCCGTAATCCTTGGGGTCTCCAAAATGATTTGCCGAGTTGTCGGGGTTTTAACGAAGGAACCGGCCACGAGATCCACAAAGGCATGGGGATCCTCCAAGAAGTTGAGAAATTCCTTCATTTCCTTAAGGGCAGACGTTATCGGATCGCCTGCCTTTTCTATTTGTTCAAGAATTTTGGCCGCCAAGGATTCTTGGGTGGCTTGGGATTGAGGCGTGGATTCTTCGGGATCTTCCATGGGCTCGGGGGAAGCAATGAGGTAAGGACTATTTTTCACGACGTGATCGAGACGGACGCGGGCAATTCCTTGTAGGATGAGGTTGGAGGTTCCGTCGGCTTGGCGAACGCATGTGCGGATGAGACCAAGGCCTCCTACGCGGGAAGGACGGGGAGAGGTTTCCAAATCCAGGACGACAGCAAACATTCGGGATCCTTCGAGGGACTCCTGTAGCATTTTGCGATAGCGGGGTTCGAAAATATGAAGGGGCAAGAGCTGGTGCGGGAAAAAAACGGTTTGAGGGAGAATCATAACGCCCACTTGCTCTGGAAGTTGCATCAGGAAGGCTTACACCCCAGACGGGGGAAAAGGAGGTGAAAAAGGGTTTTGAGGATTGACTGCGAGGGGGGCATGGCAGAGAGTAGTTTTTACTTATTTATGTTGAGTAAGCTTTTTCCATTTTTAGAGAACGATATGGGCGTGGATCTGGGGACCGCGAACACCCTTGTTTTCGTCCGTGGCAAAGGGGTTGTTCTGCGTGAACCCTCCGTGGTGGCCATGGACCAGGCGTCCCGGCGCGTGCTGGCTGTGGGAGACGAGGCAAAACGGATGCTGGGCCGGACCCCCGGATCAATTATCGCCGTTCGTCCTCTTAAGGACGGGGTGATCAGTGACTTTGAAGTGACGGAAGCGATGCTGAAATGCTTTATTGAAAAGGCCTCGAAATCCCAGAATCGGTGGCGTCCCCGTCCCCGTTTGGTCATCGCGGTTCCCTCGGGAATCACCGAGGTGGAGCGCCGGGCGGTTTGTGAATCCGCTGCCCATGCCGGAGCGCGCAGCGTCCGCTTGATTGAGGAGCCCTTGGCGGCCGCTATCGGCGTCGGGTTGCCGGTGCAGGATGCCTCGGGAAACATGATCATTGATATTGGGGGAGGCACGACCGAGATGGCCATCATCTCTCTGGGGGGCATTGTTTTCAGCCGAAGCGTGCGAGTGGCGGGGGATGAGTTGGACGAAGCCATCATGAATTATTTGAAACGGGCGTATAACCTGATGATTGGGGAGCGAACGGCCGAGGACATCAAGGTGAAAATCGGCTCGGTCTATCCGATGGAAAAAGAGACTTCGATGGAGGTGCGCGGCCGGGATTTGGTTGCGGGCCTCCCGAAAACCCTGACGATCACTTCCCAGGAAGTGCGCGAAGCCCTGCTTGAACCGGTGCAAATCATTCTGGAAAGCGTGCGACTTACGTTGGAACGGTGTCCGCCGGAGCTTTCGAGCGATCTGGTGGAGCGGGGGGTGGTGTTGGCAGGAGGGGGAGCCCTGCTACGCGGCTTTGACAGGCTTTTAAGCGAAGAGACCGGCCTGCCCATCCATGTGGCGGAAGATCCGCTCAGCGCCGTGGTTGAGGGCACAGGCAAGGTGCTCGATGAACTGGAGTTTTTGACGAAACTGACCACATCGGATGGGCGCGGGTAACCGTTCCTTTCCGGGTCCTCGTTTCCTGAAATAGAACAATGTCGCGCACGTGGGTTTATGCGGGTGCCGCCGTGGCTTTGGTTGCCGCGATAGGCGTGATTTTTTTTGCTCCGGTCACCACCCGAGGGACGGAGCGTGTCACGATCGAGACCATCTCCCCTTTTGCTCGGGCATGGAGCGGAGTTCAGGCACGGTGGAGCGACTTTCGGCAAAGCCTCCGGCAGTTTGACGTGCTGGACGAAGAAAATCGAAATCTGCGGGCGGAAAACGTCCGTTTGCAGACGGAAATCCGCCAAGTCGACTACCTCCGCTCGGAAAACGACCGATTCCGGGAAATGTTGGCGTTTCGGGAACAGCAATCGTTCCGTTTGCTCGCCTGTCGTGTGATTGAGCGGGATGCGTCGAACTGGTGGAACTCCGTGCTGGTGGACCGGGGTTGGAATGATGATCCCAACCTGGCACAGGATCAGCCCGTGGTGACCCCCCGTGGCGTGGTGGGAAAAACCGGGACCGTCGGCCGAAGCACAACCCGGGTCATGCTGATTTCGGATGAAAACTGCAAGGTCAGCGTTTTGACGGAGGGGGCTGGGGCGAGGGGAATTTTATTGGGAGATACTCCGCTCAACGGAGGAGTCCCGGTTTGCCGGATGACCTTCGTGACCCGGGAGGCAAGATTTGAAGTGGGGGAGAGAGTTCTGACAACCGGGTTGGGCGGGACCTTTCCTCCAAATCTCCTGGTCGGAACCGTGAGTGAGGCCCCTCCCTTAACGGCGGAAAAAAATTCCGGGCTTTATCGGGAGGGAAAGGTCACACCGGCGGCGGATCTGAATGATCTGCGGGAAATGTTCATTCTGACGGGAGGGGCTCCGGCCAAGAAATGAACGGAAGCTTTCGCCGTCTTCTGGGTTTGGCTTTTGTGGCGTGGGGAATTCGGGCCGCCGGGCCGGATGGTTTTGGGGTTTGGGCGTTGGGCACCAATCTGCTGGCCGCGGTGACGATCCAGGCAGGACTACGGCTGGAGCCATGGCCGATGGGTTTTTGGATTTTGGCGGTGGGACTTTTTTGGGACGCGACCACATTTTCCGCTTTGGGTCACCATGCCGTGGTCATGGGCCTCATTGCACTGACGGTCCGAACGCAACGGGGGTGGTGGATGGTCGCTTCCGCCGGCGAACAGATCGCTGGGGCAATTTTGGCTTCCGTGTCGTTTTTCGTTTTGGACCGGATTCTGCATGAACTCGAAGTTCGGTCTTGGGCTTGGCCGTTTTCGTTAAGCGTTGCGTTGGTTGTCGCCGGAGGAGTCAATGGGCTGGTTTCCTGGGGGATGGGAACCTGGTTAGGTAGGAAGCCGGCCCAAGTTCGGAGCTATCGTATGGCAGGGGGAAGGTGATGCTGCTCGCACGACCACAGGCAAATATTCCAAGGCGTATGGCGGCGGCTATGCTGTTCGTCGGCTTGGCGGCACTGATCCTTCTGCAGCGACTTTTCGTTGTCCAAGTCATCGAAGGGCAAAAGCATGCCCAGACCCTCATCAACCAAACGACCATCCCCATTCTTCTCTCGCCCCCCCGTGGATTGATCCTCGACCGCAACGGACTTCCCCTGGCAGAAAATCGCGCCCGGTATGATGTGGATTTGTATGTTCGGGAATTGACCGGGAATTATGCCCGGGCGCACCGGGGGCGATTGCCCATGAAGCAGGTCGAAGTCGGGGTGGGGGACAAGCGGCGGAAACAGAAGCAGGTGGATATCGAAAAAATTGTGGAAGAAACCTCGATTGATCCGCTGCGCAATCTGGGGATTGTCGCCAACTATGATGTGGAAGATCTGCGCCGGCATGCCCAACAACGGCCGAACACCCCCTTCCAGTTGTCGACCCAAATTGATTTTGCCACGCTTTCCCGAATGGCGGAACGGGATCCCCGGATTCCCGGAGTGCAGGAGGCGGCGCGACCCGTCCGTTGGTATCCGTACGGGGCTTTGGCCTCCCATGTCATGGGTTTTGTCGGGGCTCCGGAGGAACAGACGCTGGAAACCTTCCAACCCGAAGTGATCGGAAAAGACGGGGTGGAGAAAGGTTTTGACATGGATTTGGAGGGCAAACCCGGGGGGAAAATTCTAAAGAAAAACAATCTGGGTTTCATCATGGAAGAGCAGGGATATCAGGCACCGGTGCCGGGTCAGAATGTTTATCTGACGTTGGATGCCCGGGTTCAAACGATTGTCGAGGGGGTGATGCGAAGGGTGGGACGGGGAGCCTGTGTCGTGATGGATCCGAACACCGGAGATATTCTGGCGATGTGTTCCGTGCCCAATTTTGATCCCAACAGTTTCGTGCCGGGAGGCGGGGGAAAGGTGCCGGACTGGAAGCGATTGATGACCGATGAAACGAAACCGATGCTCAACCGGGCGCTGGGGGCCTACGCTCCGGGATCGACTTTCAAGACCGTGACGGCGATTTCTGCCCTGGAAAATCCGGATGCAAAATTCACGCCCCAGACGGTGATTCACAGTCCGGGCTCGATTGAAATGGCCGGCCGAACCTGGCATGACTGGAATCCGGACGGGCAGGGTGACATCGTGTTGAAGCGCGGGTTGGCCATGTCCTGTAACACGTTTTTTTACCAACTCGGGGTGCGAACTGGGATTGATTCAATGTCTGCCATGGGAAAGCGCATTGGGTTTGGGGAGAAAATTCTTCTTGGACCGGACGGAGAACCCGTGTTGTCCGGGGAAGACCCGGGAACCATGCCGGGAAGAGAATGGATGGAGAATCGGATGGCCCAGCGGAAAAAAGCCTACAAGGGAAAAATCGAAACATGGGTGGCGGAAGGCAAAAAAACTCCACGACCCAGTCCGCCCGCCATTGAAAAATGGAGCGATGGCCATACAGCCAACACTTCCATCGGGCAGGGATTCGTCCGGGTGACTCCCCTGCAGATGGCCGTGATGTTGTCGGCGGTGGCGAATGGAGGGACGGTCTATCGGCCTCGTCTGGTTCAGGGAGTGGGTAAGACAACCGAAAACGGAACCCAAGCCACAAAGGAATATCCTGTCGCGGTCAAACGGGGGGATCTTGGGGTCCGCCCCGAAAATCTGGCCGCGGTCCGGGAAGGCTTGCGGGCCGTGGTCACCGAGGGAACGGGAAAGAATGCGGCGGTCAAGGATGTCGAGGTGGCGGGGAAAACCGGCTCTGCGCAGTTTGTGACCCAGATCGGGGGAAGCACGGTCAAGGATACCCGCACGTGGTTTACGGGATTTGCCCCGTTGAAGGATCCCAAGTACGTGGTGATCGTTATTGTTGAGGGAGGAGTTTCCGGGGGAACTACCTGCGCTCCTTTGGCGTCGGAGATTTTGGCCAAACTTTTTGAAATGGAAAAAGGGACGGCCCCACAGCTTGTTTACCAGGCTCCGGTGATGGGGCACTTTCACGGAGTCACTGCCTCGGATGGTTCCTACCAACCTCCCGGGAGTGCGGATGATGATGATACGGGTGGGCTGAGCGGATTTTTCAACTGGCTCGATGAGGGCTTCGGCGGCGGGCGGGGATTGAGGAGGCGATGATGACCAGGAAGCGAGCTTGGCGGGGGCTGCATTGGCCGAGTCTTTTCTTGATGCTGGGCCTGTGCACATTTGGTGTGATGGTAATTTACAGCGCAACCCACACCAGCGAAGCCACCGATCTGCGGAATGCAGCCATCCAGCAATCGGCGTGGGTCGGTCTGGGCTTGGTCTGTTTTTTGGTCTTTGCGTTTGCCGATTATCACCGATGGGTCAACCAGGGATGGTTTTGGTTCGGCGGCGGTCTCTTGTTACTTTTGATCGTCCTCGTTTTTGGCCGGGAAGTGAACGGGGCGAAAAGCTGGGTTCGGATCGGACCCGTCGGATTCCAACCAGCGGAGGTCATGAAACTGGCTTTTCTGGCGGGAGCCTGCGCTTTGTTGGTTTCCTTTCGGGAAAAAATGGAGAAGTTTCGAACGGTTTTGGCCCTGGTCGGTTTGGCGTTAATCCCCGTTTTTCTAATTTTACGGCAACCTGATTTGGGGTCGGCCGCAGTCTTTCTTCCCATGTGTTTTGGGCTCCTGTTTGCCGGAGGCACCCGGTTGCGATACCTGCTGATTCCTGCCGGAGCCGGACTGGCGGCCGTTTTGGCGATTTATCTCTACGTGGGGCATATGGGGAAAGAGTTGCCCTTTCTTAAAACCTATCAAAACAACCGAATCCGGACCTTTTTTGACCCGAATCTGGATCCATTGGGGGCGGGTTGGACGATTCGGCAGTCGATCATTGCCATTGGTTCGGGCGGAATTACCGGAAAAGGATATTTGCGGGGAGACCAGAACCTTTACGGCTTTTTGCCCAAGAACATCGCCTACAATGATTTTATCTTTTCCGTGTTAGGCGAGGAGTGGGGATTTCTCGGAGGGGCGGCTCTGATTCTTGGGGAGGCGGCCCTTCTCCTTTGCATTGCCTGGATCGGTTGGCGGGCGCCGGATTTCACCGGGCGTCTGTTGGCCGGGGGAGTGCTGGGGATGCTCTTCACGCATTTTTTCATCAATGTGGGGATGACGATCAAGGTGGTTCCGATCACCGGGATTCCCCTTCCTTTTGTAAGTTACGGAGGAACTTTCTTGGCCGTGTGTATGGCCTCGATGGGATTGATGCAAAGCATCTGGAGGCAACGACATTTGGGCTGAGCCCGGGTAGTTACCCAGGAAAGGAAACAACATGATACTCGAAACCATTAAACGAATCTTTGGAATAAAAAACAAAACAGAGCGGCGGAGCCTCTTGCTTTCCGTTGAGCCGCTGGAAAAAAGGGTAGCCCTACTGGAAGGCGGGG
>CANEUY010000041.1 GCA_947442065.1 Verrucomicrobia subdivision 6 bacterium
AAATGGACGGGGAGCAGCTTTTCCGATTGGCCGGGCCGTTGGGCAAACTATGAATTCTTTGGAGAGGCTGGCGGCGGCCTTGCCCAAAGCAGAACTCCATGTCCATTTGGAAGGGACATTGGAGCCGGAAATGGTTTTTTTTCTGGCAAAAAAGCACGGGGTCAAGCTGCGCTTCCCTACGGCCACGGCCTTGCGACAGGCCTATCAGTTCCGGGATCTCCAATCCTTTTTGGATTTGTACTACGAAGGAGCCGGAGTGTTAAAGGACCGTGACGATTTCCATCAATTGACGCTGGCTTATATGGATCGGGTGTCGCGGGACGGGGTCTGGCATGTGGAACCCTTTTTTGATCCCCAAACTCACACGGGAAGAGGAGTGGCGATGCGCGAAGTGGTGGAGGGGGTGGTGGGTGGCCTGCGGGAGGGGCAAAAGAAACACGGGATTAGCTGGCGTTTGATTCCCTGTTTTCTGCGTCATCTGAGTGAGGAAGAGGCGCGGAAAACCTGGCAAGAGTTGTTGCCCTTTCGGGAAAATTTTTCGGCGGTGGGCCTGGATTCCTCTGAAAGGGGAAACCCCCCTTCCAAATTCGCCGGAGTTTTTTCCGAGGTTCGGGCGGCGGGGCTTCCGGCGGTGGCTCATGCAGGGGAGGAAGGCTCGGCCTCTTCCATCCGGGAGGCATTGGAAAAACTTCAGGTCGTGCGGATCGATCATGGGGTGCGATGTGTGGAGGATCCTGAATTGGTCCGGGAACTGGCCCGAAAAAGAATTCCCCTGACCACCTGTCCCCTCTCGAATGTCCGGCTCTGTGTGTACGACAATTTGTCTGAACATCCTTTGAAAAGACTTTTGGATGCCGGAGTGAGTGCCACGGCGAATTCAGATGATCCTCCCTATTTTGGGGGTTACGTGCTGGAAAACTGGCTGGCTTGCCTTCGGGAGTTGAATTTGGAGAGGCGACATTTGATCCAGCTTGCGAAAAACTCGTTTGAAGGGAGTTTTCTTCCTGAAAAAGATAAGATGGGGTGGATGGAAAAAATCGATCGAATTGACGGGAGCATGGCATGAGGGGGCCTTCTTTAAACCCGATGGCCGCTGTGGTGCGTGGGGATTTTGGACCTGGGGTGGTTTATTTGGGCTACGAAGCGGAGCAGGTGGTTTCCGGCGGCCCGGGGGAGACGGGGAAACTTCAGGAAGAACTTGGTAAGCGGCTTTGCGAAAAGGCGGGTTGGGATCAGCCTCATCCGCCCGGAGCGGCCATTGGTGCGTTCGATTTTGAGGGGAACTGGCATTTCTCATTTTTTCCCGAGTTGGAGGTGAAGCCTTTGTCCGAATTATGGCCGGAGGGGGAAGGGACTTTTCTTGATTCCGAGGAGGGTTGGAGTTGTCGGACGGGTGGAAAGGAATACGCCGAGATGGTACGGCAGGCGCAGGAGGAGATCCGAAAGGGCGAGATTTATCAGGTGAATCTGGCCCGATTCCTCCACCGGGATGTGGAGGGTCTGGATCCTTGGGAATTCTTCCGGTGGTTGTGGCGGACAGGGCAAGCACCACGCAGTTTTTTTTACCGGATGGGGGAAAAGGCGTTGGCGGGGGCTTCGATGGAGCTCTTTTTGGGGATCGAGGGGGAACGGGTGATCACCCAACCCATCAAGGGGACTCGGGCCCGGTTGAAAGGAAGGGAGAGGGATGAGCGGGCGGCTTTGGAGTTGGGTACGGATCCGAAGGAAGTGGCGGAGTTGGTGATGATCACCGATTTATTACGGAACGATCTGGGCGCAATCTGTCAGTTTGGTTCGGTGGAGGTGCGAGATCTGGTGCGTAGCAGGAGCTATTCCCATGTGCATCATCTTTATTCTTCGATTCAGGGAATGTTGCGCCCGGAACTGGGTCTGGTCGAAACGGTGAGGGAATGCTTGCCGGGGGGATCGGTCACCGGTGCGCCAAAGAGGAGGGCAGTGGAAATTCTAAAAAAACTCGAGGTTGAACCGCGGGGATTTTACACGGGGGCGGTTGGATATTTTGGATATGACGGGACGGCCCGATTTGGAATGGGAATCCGGATGACGGAGATGGAGGGCAATCATGTGAGGTGCGGAATTGGGAGCGGAATCACCATCGGATCCGATCCAATGGCGGAATATGAGGAGACGAAGGCAAAGGCCCGGGTCATGGTCGAGGCGATGGCGGCGTATCAGGCGGCGCAACGGGTGCGGGCATGAGTCTTTTGGAAATTCCGATTTCAGACGCCGGATTCCGGCACGGAGTCGGCGTATTTGAGACCGTCCGAGTGAAGGATGGCAAGGCGCGGTGGCGGGAGTGGCATCTCGAATCGATCCGAGAGTCTGCTCAGGTGCTGGGTCTCAAGATTTTGGAGAAAGGTTTGGATAAGGTTCCTTCGGGATTCGGACTTTGGCGTTGGTTTGTGACCGAGACCGGAACAAGGAGTTGGTGGAGTGAGGGGATCGAGTTGCCGCCGGCTGCCTATCAGTTACGGCCTGCGACGATCGGGGTATGGTCTGGCTCGTGGGAGGCGAGGTACAAGACGTTGAGTTATCTGAGTCGGATTCAGGGCCGAAGGGAAGCGAGCTCGGATGGGGAGGTGGTGATGTTGAATGAGAAGGGGGAGATTGCGTCGGCCTCGATGGCGAATCTTTTTTGGGTCAAGGAGGGGAAGTTGAGGACTCCGGCGCGGGAGTGTGGTTGTCGGGCGGGGACGGTGAGGAGGTGGATTTTGGAGCGGAGCGGTCAGAAAGTGGAGGAGGGAAGATGGAAGAAGGAGGAGTTGGATGGTGCGGAAGAGATCTTTGTAACGAATGCGCGGATCGGCATCCAACCGGTGGTTTCGTGGGGTGGAAAGAAGTTGGCCCGCTCCGGGGTGGCAGAGGCATTGGCCAAAGCGTTTTGGGCTGAGTAGGTCGGAGATTGAGGCGGAGCGGGTGTTGACGTAGCCTGCTAGTTCCATGCGTTGGACCCAGACATTGCTCACCACCCTGCGGGATGCCCCTGCAGAGGCGGAGATTGCCAGTCATCAACTTCTTTTGCGGGCCGGATTGGCCCGGAAATTGACGAGCGGGCTTTATACCTTTTTGCCGTTGGGGCTGCGGGCCTTACGGAAAGTGGAAAAGATTGTGCGCGAGGAGATGGATCGGGCCGGGGGACTGGAAATTTTGATGCCGGCCCTACAGCCGCCGGATTTGTGGGAGAAGAGCGGACGAATCCAGGCGGCGGCGGATGTTCTTTTTCATGTGAAGGATCATCAGGACCGTCGCTGGATTCTGGGGCCGACCCATGAGGAGGTAGTGACGGCGTTGGTGGCCGGAGAGGTGCAGAGTTACCGGCAGCTGCCTCGGACGTTGTATCAGATTCAGACGAAGTATCGGGATGAGATTCGTCCGAGGTTTGGGCTGATGCGGGCAAGAGAGTTCATCATGAAGGATGCGTACAGTTTTGATACCGACGAGGCAACGGCCAAGAACAGCTATGAGGCGATGGTCGGGGCTTACCGGAAGATTTTTGAACGGGTGGGATTGAACGCCTTGCAGGTGGAGGCGGACACGGGGGTGATGGGCGGGGCCAGCTCCCATGAATTTTGCGTGGTGGCGGAGATTGGGGAAGGGGAATTGGTCACGGAGGAAGAGGGAACGTATGCCGCGGCGATTGAAAAGGCAGAGGGAAAGCCTGCGGACCGAAAAGGTGTGGTGGGTGGAATTGAAAAGTTTCCGACTCCGGGAATCCGGACGATTGTGGATCTGGAGAAAAAGCATGGGGTGTTAGCCCAGGATCAGGTGAAGACACTGGTGTTTACGAATGGGAAGGAAACGACCCTTGTATTGGTGAGGGGGGATGATGAGGCTCAGGAGGCCAAAGTGGGGAAGGTGTTAGGTGCGGGATTTCGTGCTGCGGTGGATGCGGAGATCAAAGAGGTGATGGGAGCTTCGCCGGGAAGTTTGGGGGCGGTGGCATCGACCTTGGAGGGAAAGAAGCTGACCGTGGTGGCCGATCTGGTGTTGAAAGGACAGAAGGGAATGGCGACGGGGGCGAACGACAACGGGTTTCATTTTAAAGGAGTCGATGTAGAGAGGGATCTGAAGATCGACAAGTGGGCGGATGTGCGGACGGTTCGGGAGGGGGATCTTTCTGCGGGAGGCAAGAAGCTCAAGGTGAGCCGGGGAATCGAGGTGGGTCATGCGTTTTTATTGGGAACGAAATACAGCGAGGCGCTAGAGGCGAAGTTTTTAGACGCGCAGGGAAAACAGCAACCGGCGGTGATGGGGTGTTATGGAATTGGGGTGACCCGGACCTTGCAGGCGGTGATAGAGGTTCATCAAGACAAGGATGGAATCCGATGGCCGGCCGCGGTAGCGCCTTACACCGTGATGTTAGTGACGCTGGATTTGGCGGATCCGGCGGTGAAAGCGGCAACCGAAGCGGTAATTGCTTCCTTGGACAAGGAAGGGATCGATTATTTGTGGGATGACCGGGACGAGCGGCCGGGAGTGAAGTTCAAGGATGCGGATCTGCTGGGTTTCCCGTGGAGAATCACCATTGGGGCGAAGTCGGTGGCGAAAGGCGGGGTGGAGGTGAAGTGTCGTCGGACGGGAGGGATGGAGATGATTCCCCCGGCGGAAGTCGGTAGCTGGGTTCAGAACAAGCTCAAAAGCTGAATTATTCCGAGCGTTTCCGCTTGGTGTGGTCGAGGATCTTTTTCCGGAAGCGCAGGGTCTTCGGGGTGACTTCGAGATACTCGTCCTCGGCGAGATATTCAAGACCGCGTTCGAGGCTGTGTTTGAGGGGGGGGCTGAGTTGGATGCCTTTGCCGTCTCCCTGTGACCGCATGTTCGTCAAATTCTTGGCCTTACAGGGATTCACCACCATATCGGCGGGACGGGTGTTTTCCCCGATGATCATGCCCGCATAGATGTCTTCCTGCGGTCCGACGAAAAGGGTTCCCCGTTCCTGGAGGTTTTCCAACGAGTAGGTGGTGGAGGTGCCGGGTTCAAGCGCGATGAGAACGCCGTTGATCCGGGCCGGGATTTCCCCGCGATGAGCTCCGTATTCACGGAACAGGTGGGAGATAATGCCCATGCCTTTTGTTAAATTCTGAAGGTCGGTTTCGAAGCCGATCAGTCCACGGGTGGGGATGGCTGCCACGAGGGAGGTATTGTCGCCGTTGGGTTTCATGTCCTCGATCTCGGCTTTGCGCCCGGCGAGGTTGCCCATGATGTCCCCGAGGGCGAACGAGGGAATTTCGGCGTAAAGGGTTTCGATCGGTTCGATCACGGATCCGTCCTCCGCTTTTTGGAAGATGACCTCAGGACGGGAGACAAGAACTTCGAACCCTTCGCGGCGCATTTGTTCGAGGAGGATGGCGATCTGCATTTCTCCACGGGCCTTGACCTCGAAGGAGCCTGCGGTGGCTCCATCGATAAACCGAAGACTGACATTGGTCCGGATCTCCTTCTCGAGTCGTTCGCGCAGATGGCGTGCGGTGAGGAATTTGCCTTCCCGACCGGCGAGGGGGGAGTCATTGACGAGAAACTGCATATGGATCGTCGGAGGATCGATGGCGACGAAGGGGAGAGGAGTGCGGTCGGGTTTGTCGGCGATGGTGGTGCTGATTTCGGGAGTGGCCAGACCGGCCAGTCCGATGATGTCGCCGGCGGAGGCACTTTCGATTTCGATCCGTTCCATTCCACGGTGGGAGAAGAGTTTCGTGACCCGCCCGACTTCCGGTTTGCCTTCCAGGTTCAGGCTGGCGACGGGATCGCCCATCTTGATGCTGCCCGAGACGATGCGACCGATGGAAATACGACCGACGAAGTCGGAGTGGTCGAGATTGGCCACAAGAAGTGCGAAAGGGGCGTCGAGGTCGGCAGGGGGTGGAGGAACGACGGAGAGAATGGTGTCAAAAAGCGGGGCCATTCCGGCGGCTTTGATTTCGGGGGTGACTTTCCCTTCCCACTTCAGGGTGGCGTAGCCCTCCTTGGCGGAGGCGTAGACGGCGGGGAAATCAAGCTGGGCGTCGGTGGCGTTGAGTTCCAAGAAGAGATCGAAGACCTGATCGAGGACTTTTTTGGGATCGGCGTTCTCCCGGTCGATCTTGTTGAGAACCACGATGGGTTTGGCTCCAACGGCCAGGGCTTTGCGGAGAACAAACTTGGTTTGCGCCTGGGGGCCTTCGGCGGCATCGACGACGAGAAGCACCCCGTCGATCATCCGGAGGATACGTTCCACTTCTCCGCCGAAGTCGGCGTGGCCGGGGGTGTCGACAATGTTGACGCGGATGTCCTTGTATTCGAACGAGGCGTTCTTGGCCTTGATGGTGATGCCGCGTTCCCGCTCGAGATCCATCGAATCCATCATCCGTTCGGCGACAACCTGATTGGAACGGAATGTGCCGGCCTGACGGAGCAACTGATCCACCAGGGTGGTCTTTCCGTGGTCGACGTGGGCGATGATGGCAATATTTCTGAGTTTTGGGTTCACCATAAAAATCCCAAAATAGCAGGTTTCGGGGCGGGTGCGAGGTTTGTTTGAGATTGAGAAGGGGGGGCGATCGGGGCAGGATGGCTGTATGAAATCCCCCCGTTATTTGATTGTGGTGGCGGCGCTTGCCGCTGTCGCCGGCCTGATGTTCGTCTACAACAGCAAGGATTGGTTGATTCGGAGTGCGGTGGTCAAAGCCGTCGAGGATGCGACAGGGGTGTCTGCCCACTTGGGTAGTTTGAGGGTTGAACTTCTAAAGGGGGAGGGGGTTTTGAAAGATTTCCGGATGGGCAATCCCAAGGGATTCAGCCGGGAAGACCTGATTTCCATCAAGGAGGGAAAGATTGCGGTGGATGCGGCTTCGGTGACTTCAGCGGTGATCCGGATCAAGTCGGTGGACATGAGCGGGGTCGGAATTCTTTTTGAGGGCAGCGGAAAGAGGAACAATATGAACGCCCTGAAGGCCCAGATTAATGATCGTTCGGCCAAACCCAAAAGCGGAAAAGAGGAAAAGTCGAAGAAGATTCGGATCGACTCGTTTGTCTTACGGAAGGTTCAGGTGGATGTTCGGATGGCAGGGATTGTGAAGGTCGGGAATCTGGATTTGGGGGATATTCGGATGAGCAATCTTGGCGGCTCGAACGGGTCGAGTGCCTCGGACATTGCAGCTCAAGTTTCCAATGAGATCGCTTCCCGGGCGACCACTGCGGTCATTCGGAATATGGCGAAACTGGCCGAGCAGATGGGAATGGACGCCTCAAAAATTGCCGATGGGTTCGGAGTTCCGACCGATGTGCTGAACGAGGCCGCCGGGTTCCTGCAAAATCTGTTTAAATAAGATTTGTCCCGACTGAAGAGAGGTTCCCCGGGTCGATGACTGAGTCATTGGGAATGGCCTGCCTCAGGGGACTCTCCCGGGGTGGGCATCGAGTCGCCCTGATTGACGGGGGAATGGCAGGAAGGGAGGTCAAGGCAGGCCTCCTGTTGGGGGCTGGATTGGCGTTGGCGCAAAAAATCCGGCAGGAGGAACCGGGACCGAGAGTGGGGGTCGTATTACCTCCGGGAGCGGGCGGGGCGATTGCCAATCTGGCGTGTGTCCTGGCGGGCAAGACGCCGGTGAATTTAAATTTCACATCGGGGAGGGAAGCGGCGGATTCGGCCGCCCGACAGGCGGGGCTGAAAACTGTGATCACCGCCAAGGTGATGGAGGAGAAGCTGGGAGAGCAGTTTCCCGAGGCAGGCCGGCGACTGGATCTTGGCAGGATGTTGAAGGAGGAAAAACTATGGGCGGTGGTGTGGTCCGTGCTGGCATGGATTCTTCCGGTCGGCTGGTTGGCGTGGCTGGGGAATGTTCCGAAGGAGGGAGGAGACCGGGAAGCAGGGCTGCTTTTTACGAGTGGAAGCACGGGGGAGCCGAAAGGGGTGGTGCTCACGCATGATAATATTCTGGCGAATCTTCGGCAGATTGACGGAGTTCTGGGGGATTTGCAGTTGCGATCGGTTTTGGGGTGTCTCCCGCTGTTTCACAGTTTTGGATTCACCGTAACGTTATGGTGGCCGCTGACGGCGGGACCGAGAGTGGTCACGTATCCAAGTCCGCTCGATCCCCACGCCTTGGGGGATGTAATTTCCAAATTCTCGGTCGATCTGCTGGTGACGACACCGACTTTTTTGAGAACCCTGATGCGTCGGGCAGGAAAAGAAAAGTTGGGCCGTCTGAAGATGGTGGTGACGGGTGCGGAGAAACTCCCTGGTTTGTTGCGGGAGGATTTTGAGGAGAAGATTGGGGTGAAAGTTTATGAGGGGTACGGGATGACCGAGGGGTCGCCGGTGGTTGCGGTCAATCGGCCGGGGGCGGAAAGGCCGGGAACGGTCGGAAAAGCAGTCGGGGGTATGGAAATCCGAACGGTCGACGAGGAAACGGGGAAGGTTCTGCCGATGGGAAATCCGGGGATTTTGGAGTTTCGCGGACCGAATATTTTTCCGGGGTATTTGGGTCGGCCGGATTTGACGGCCAAGGTGCTACGGGAGGGATGGTATCATTCGGCCGATTTTGGAAGGGTGGATGAGGAGGGGTTTCTCACGATTGAGGGAAGAAGGGCGAGGTTTTCCAAAATCGGCGGGGAGATGGTGCCTCACGGATTGGTGGAGGAGAGGTTGATGAGTTGGCTCAAGGGGAAAGGTATTTGGCATGAGGGAGTGCAGGAACTGATGGTCACGGCAGTGGAGGACGAAAAGAAGGGGGAGTCGCTGGTTGTGCTACATTCCTGCGAACTGGAGACGATCGAGGCGGAGAAGGCGCTGCGGGAGATGGGGGTTCCGAACCTTTGGATTCCCAAAAGATTTGTCCGGGTCAAGGTCGTGCCGATTTTGGCGAGCGGAAAGCTCGATCTGGCGGCGGGACGAAAGTTGGCGCAGAGTGGCATGACGTCAGGCGCTGTTAGCTCAATTGGATAGAGCATCTGACTTCGGATCAGAAGGTTAGAGGTTCAAGTCCTCTACGGCGCAGTTTCTAGGGCCCTTCGATGAGCCAAAGCGTGGCCAAGAGTGATGCTATCGACAAATTCCAAACCGGAACCGGCAGCCACACCGGTGGCCAGGCGGGTGATTTTTAATCCAAGAGCGGAAAGTTCCCTCGCAAGATAGATGGCGGTCGTTTCCCCGCGGGCGTCGGTGCCGAAGCCGAGGATGACTTCCTTGGCCTGATTCTTTTTGGCGCGTTCGAGGAGTCCTGGGATTTTGAGTTCCTCCGGACCGATCCCATCGAGGGGGGAGAGAAGTCCGCCCAACACATGATATTTTCCCCGGAAGGCGGCGGAGCGCTCAAAGCTGAGGACATCGGGCGCATGCTCAACCACGCAAAGGAGGGAGGCGTCGCGGTTTTTGTCCCGGCAGATTTCACAAATTCCGTCCTCCGAAAAAAATCCGCATTCGGGACAGGGTTGAATCTGGTTCCGGGCCTCCTGCAAGGCATGGGCCAGATCCTTGGAGGCCCCCGGAGGTGCGGAGAGAAGGTGGAGGGCGAGCCGTTCGGCGGAGCGGGGGCCGATGCCGGGAAGTTTGCGGAGAGCGGCGACAAGCCGAAGCGCGGCGGGAGGGTAATCGGCCATCAACGATCGACGATCCGCGCGTCAAAATCCTTGAGGGCGGCTTTGATGGCGGGATCGTTGAGGAAAGTTTCCTTGGCGGAGGAAGCCGGGGAAGAGGTGGGACGGGGTGCGGGGGTTTTCGTTTCCACCGGGGCGGGTTTGGCAACGGGAGCCGGACGTGAGGCGGCGGCTTCCGCTCGGGTTTCGGATCCGGGGACGGCCAGTTTTTTTAGAATGGTTTCGAGGCTGACCCGTTCCCGTTGTTCGCACATCCGGAGGATGAGAATTTCCAGTGCAACCTCGCGGGCCAGGGAAAGCCGGAGGTGATGTTCCGATTCCAAAAGCTGTTCCAAGAGGGAAAGGAGGTGGGCTTTGTCGGGTAGATCTCCGAGGGCGAGGAGGCTCTGTTTTTCCGCTTTGCCGAGTTCGGCTTCTGCCTCGGCGGGGGCGATCTGGAGAAGGAGGAGATTTCGGAAATGGCGGGCAAGGTCTTGGGCAACCCGGATGGGATCGCGGTGGCGGGCACGGAACTCATGGAGTTTCCCCAAAGCGGCGGAACTGTCGCCCGCGAGGATGGCCGAGGCGAGGGCGCGGGTTTCGATCGGGCCGGCGAGGCCGAAGACTTCGAGGACGTGGTCGAGGGTGATGTTTTTACCGGCGAAGCTGACGAGTTGCTCAAGGGCGGACTCAGCGTCCCGGAGACCGCCCTCGGCCTGGCGGGCAAGGAGGACAAGGGCTTCATCGGCGATTTTGATTTTTTCCGCATCGGCGATTTTGCGGAGGTGGGTGCAGATGAGTGGATCGGGAATGCGGCGAAGGTCGAAACGCTGGCAGCGGGAGAGAATGGTGGGTGGGAGTTTTTGGACCTCGGTAGTGGCGAAGATGAATTTTACGTGGGCGGGAGGTTCTTCGAGGGTTTTCAGGAGGGCGTTGAAGGCCTCGGTCGTGAGCATATGGACTTCGTCGATGATGTAGATTTTGAATTTTCCGCGGGCCGGGGCGTAAGGGACGCTGTCGCGCAGATCCTTGATCTCCCCGATGCCGCGGTTCGAGGCGCCGTCGATTTCGAGGACGTCGAGGCTACGTCCTTCCTCGATTTCTTTGCAGATATCATCGTCCGGATTGAAGTCGGCC
>CANEUY010000042.1 GCA_947442065.1 Verrucomicrobia subdivision 6 bacterium
CGGGAAAATTTCTTGTCGGTCGTCAACCTCGCAATCACCTCTCGAGCCACCCATTCCTGCTCGGGCCGTGTAAAATAAACCGCCGAACGATACTGGTCCCCCACATCCGGCCCCTGACGATTCATCGTGGTCGGGTCGTGGATTTTGAAAAAATATTCCAACACTTTTGTTGTACTGGTTTTCCGGGTTTCATATTCGAGTTTTAAAACCTCGGCATGTCCGGTGTCATGCCGGCACACCGATTCATACGTCGGGCTCTTGGTGGCGCCGCCCGCATACCCCACCTCCGTGCTCTTCGTTCCAGGGAATTTCGCAAAGACCTCCTCCACGCCCCAAAAACATCCTGCACCAAGAAGGATCGACTCGACCGCGGGAGCCGGTCCCTCTTCCTGAAAATTCAATACCGCGGAATTAATGCAGTACCTCAACCCCGTCGGCTTCGGGCCGTCCGGAAACACATGGCCGAGATGCATGTCGCAACGAACGCAATGAACTTCCGTCCGGGTCATGCCCAGTTCGTTGTCGGTCTGCTCCCCAATATTCTCCTCGGCAAACGGCTGAAAGAAGCTTGGCCAGCCCGTGCCGGAATCGAATTTGTCTCCCGACCGAAACAACGGCAGTCCGCACCCTGCACAAAAATATACTCCTTTTTTATGATTATCATGAAAGACGCCGCAAAAAGCGCGCTCCGTCCCCGCCGTTCTTCCAATCCGAAACTGTTCGAGACCCAACCGCACCGCCCACTCTTTGTCGGATCGCACGACTTTCGGCACTTCCAGCACTTGGGCCGCCTTGCCCTCTTCCGTCATCAATCGGACCTTCACGGATTCCCCTGTTTTTCTCTCTTTTGCCTGTGCCATCGTCCCAAGATGCCCTGAAAACCACCATCCCGCCAGTCCGACTAGCAGTCCCAACCCCATCCAAACCTGCCAAGGATTCCTCATGAGGTGATTCTACCTCGAAAAAACTTAAAACAAAGGATGCGGATAGACCCTTTTGGCCACCAACCCCTCAAGGTAGTCCGCCACCAGTTTTTTATCCTCCGGATAGGTCATGCCAGCCCACTTCTCCGAAGTCGGCAACACCCGGACCCGTGCCTTCCCTTCCCGGATCCATCCCCCCACGGCATTCGGAATCAGATACTCGGACTTCTCGGAAGAGCCCGACTCCTTGAGGAATTTTTCAAACCCCTCCTGAAGAAGAGGGAAAATTGAGGCATTGAATCCCCAGCAGTTCATTGACACGGGATCATCCCCTGGAAATTCATCCTCCCGACCCGAATGAGTCCGCCCCTTGACCTTGGCCCCCTCTTTCCGGAGATCAAAATACTCCTCCACACCCACTAGAAATCCCTTCGGATCCCGCTGACATACCCCCCGCGTCACGGTTCCATGATCCGACAAGGTTTGATCCAACCGGAATCCCGCCATGGAAAACTCCCCCTTCCCCTGTCCGCCGGGCGATGTCAGATGCCCATGCAAAAGCCGGTACGATTCCCGCCCGTAAAAATCATCCGCATTGATGGCCACAAAACCACCCTGGATCACCTTCCCCGCCGCCAAGATCGCCTGCCCCGTCCCCCACGGCTTTTTTCGTCCCTCGGGAACCGCAAACCCCTTGGGCAGTTCACTCAGTTCCTGAAAGGCGTAATCCACCGCGATTTTCCCCTCGTACCTTTTCCCAATCGCCTTTCGAAAATCTGCCTCAAGATCCTTGCGGATTAAAAATACCACCCGGTCAAATCCCGCATGCTTTGCATCATAAACCGCGTAATCGAGCAACACCTCGCCCCCCGGCCCCACCGGGTCCAGTTGCTTCAATCCGCCATACCGGCTCCCCATTCCGGCGGCCATGACGAGAAGGGAGGGACTCTGTGACATGCTCTGGCTCTAGCAAGATTCCTGGACTCTTCAAATCAGATCCGCGAAAGTCCAATCTCCGTCAAATACTCTTCCAGACCCTGCTCCCAGGATGGAATTTTCCTGCCCAGAAACATCTCCGTCATGGAAATATCGAGAACGGAAAAAGGCGGCCGCGACGCATGCAACCCCGGAATCGATTCCGGTGAAAGTTCACGGATTTCGCGACACACCACCCTTCGGTTCTGGTTCCGCATCCGCTCAATGGTTTTTTCCGCGAATATTTTCCAGGTAACCTGTCCCGCCCCTACCGCATGGTGAATTTCCCGTGCGCCTCGGGCTGCAAGATCCAAAATCATGCGGGCTGCCTCCCCTGCATAGGTGCAGGATCCTGTCCGACCCCCTGCAAGCTCCACCACATCTTTATCAGCAAGAATCGCAGGCAGTTGGCTCATGAAAGTCTTTCCGCCATGCCCAAAAATCCAGGCCAAGCGCACAATCAGTGCATCTGGATTTGCACGCATAACCTGCCTCTCCCCCTCGGCTTTGTCTTTTCCATAACGCGACAAAGGAGAAACCGGATCAGACGGCAAATACGCCGAGTTCTTCTTCCCATCAAAAACATAATCCGTACTCAGGTGAATGAACCGGACTCCCGATTTTCCACACTCCTTGGCCCATTCCGCCGGCGCCCGGGCATTGATATCTCGGCTCTGCAGTGGATTGACCTCACAGTCCTCCAGACGGGTAAAGGCAGCGGCGTTCACGACCCAATCGGGTTTCATTTTCTCGAGAACAGTCCTCGCTGAATCTGCCTGGGTAATATCCAACTGTGCATGGGGAAAAGCGATGACCTCCATTCCACGTCGACCCGCCTCCTTGACCAGATATCGCCCCGTCAATCCCCCGGCCCCGAGAATCAGGACCTTCACGCCTGCCGTTATCCCTCGATGGTATTGATCTCAACCGGCTCCACCTGGACGCCATGTTTTTCAAACCACTTCACGACTTCATCAATTTTTTCGTGCGCCCCGGTAAACTCGAGGGCCATCACAAAAACATCCCGATCCGCCGAAGCCGACCTCACATTGAATTCGAGGTCAAATTTCTTGCTCATCAGATAGAGCAAAGGCTTCTTGCCCGTCTCCGGATCAAAAGTCAGCCAGTACCGCAGGCTTACGCGCTTCCCGGCCATAAAAATTACCCTCCCGCAATGGCCGGAACAATGCTCACTTCGTCCCCAGCCTTTAACGGGGTCTGCTGGTTCTGCAGAAAACGGATATCCTCACCCCCGACGTAAATATTCACGAAGCGGCGGACTTCCCCTTTTTCATCCACCAGACGATCGTGAATTCCGGGAAACGCTTTTTCCAAAGCCGCCAACATTGCCTGCACATTGGCGGCCTCCACCTCAACCGTGTCTTTTTGACCGGTGAGTGCGCGGAGCGGAGTGGGAATACTGACGGAGATGGCCATGGGACTTCTTTTCTAGGCTTTGGCGTGCGCTTTGGCGAGTCCGGACGAAAGCAATGCATCAAAATCCTTCAAGGTCGGCCGGATTTTGGAGGGGGCGCCGAGATGACCGGTCAGCGCCTCCACCGTTTTTAATCCGTGCCCGGTGATGCAAAGCACCACTTCTTCGTCTTTGGGAATCTTTCCGGTCTCCACCAGCTTCTTGGCGCAAGCCACGGTCACACCCCCGGCCGTTTCGGCGAAAATTCCTTCGGTTTCGGCCAGCAGTTGAATCCCTTCGATGATTTCCTCGTCGCTGGCGTCTTCCGACCATCCCCCCGTCGTCGCCATCGACTTCACCGCGTAGTACCCGTCCGCCGGCGTCCCGATCGCCAGCGATTTTGCAATCGTCTTGGGATGTGGAACCGGGCGGATCAGATCCGTCCCGCTCTTGCGTGCAGCCGTGATTGGGTTGCAACCCGTTGCCTGCGCGCCATGGATCGAAAAAGCCGACTTCGACGCCAACCCCAGTTTCGTAAACTCCCCGTATGCCTTATGGATCTTGGTTAAAAGGGAGCCACTCGCCATACAAACCACCGTGTGCCGCGGAATCCGCCAGCCCAACTGCTCCATGATTTCATACCCGAATGTCTTCGATCCCTCCGCGTAATAGGGGCGCAAGTTCACATTCACAAATCCCCATCCGTATTTTCCGGCAATCTCGGAACACAGCCGGTTGACCGCATCATACGCCCCTTCAATCCCCACGACATTCGTTCCATACACAATGCTGTTCAGGACCTTGTTCTGCTCGAGGTCGGCCGGAATGAGTACCCAGCTTTCCAAGCCTGCACTCGCCGCGTTGGCCGCAACCGAATTGGCCAGATTCCCCGTCGAGGCACAGGCCACCACCTTGAATCCAAGTTCGCGGGCCCGCGAAAGGGCGACCGCCACCACCCGGTCTTTGAAACTCAGCGTGGGGTGATTGACGGTGTCATTTTTCACATAGCACGACTTCACCCCCAGTGCCTTGGCCAGTCGATCCGCCTTCACCAACGGCGTAAACCCGACCTGTTTTCCAACGGTAGGCTCGCCCTCCAAGGGAAGAAGTTCCCGATACCGCCACATCGAATCGGAGCGGGATTCGATCAACTTCCGGTTCAAAACCGAACCGATCGCCTGGTAGTCGTAATCCGCCTCCAGGGGACCAAAGTCGAATTCACAGACGTGCATGGCCTTGGCCGGATACGTCCGGCCACATTCACGGCACTTTAACTGCGAAAAGAATTTTCCGGCCATGTCTCTTTCTCACGCCCCTTCCCAATTTCGGACCTTCTTAGGGCGGGTCCGTTGGCCTGCAAGGATGGGAGGGGATCACAACGCGTTTCGCACGCGAATTGCCGATCCTCTCATCCTTTCCGACACATCCCCTCTCGGGAATGCGCCTGACTGGGTTTGGCACCTCGCCAATCCCATCCGAAGATGAGATCCGGTTGCCGCAGTTTCACAGGGCCAGCCCCTCCACTGCTCTTGATAAGAAGCGCAGGGGAATAGTCCCCTAGACCGCTTCGGGAGTCAAGGCACAGCCCGTAACAAGGTGAATCCAAAACTCCCCATCTTCCGTTTTCCATCTACCATACCCTGACATGCCCGACGCCCCCCTCCTCCTCCGCTCCGGCAAAGTCAGGGATATTTATCGTTGGAAGGAGGAGATCTGGCTCGTCGCAACCGACCGTATCTCCGCCTACGATGTCATCCTCCCCAACCCCATCCCCGGCAAAGGAATCCTTCTCACCTCCATTTCAAAGTTTTGGTTCGAAACCCTGCCCGCCGCCCGCCCGCACCATGTTCTCGGCTTCGACGTTCCGGTTGACGTTCCTTCCTCAGAAAAATATGCCGGCCGCCTGACCCGCTGTCTTTCGGCCAAGCCCCTGACGGTCGAATGCGTTGTCCGTGGATACCTCGCCGGCAGTGCCTGGGAGGAATATAAGCAAAAAGGATCCGCATGGGGACGCCCGCTGCCCAAAGGACTCAAAGAGTCGGAAAAACTTCCGCATCCTATCTTCACCCCCACCACCAAGGCGGAAGCCGGACACGATCTGCCCATGACCGACGAACAATCTGAAAAAGAGCTCGGATCGACGCTTTTTCAACAGGTCTGCGAACGCAGCCTCTCGCTTTACGAGGCCGCCCGCACGCATGCCGCCAAAGTCGGAATCATTTTGGCCGACACCAAGTTTGAATTCGGGCTCGATTCTCAAAACAAACTTCTGCTGATCGATGAACTCCTCACTCCGGACAGCAGCCGTTTCTGGCCTGCCGACCAATATCAACCCGGAGGATCTCCCCCGAGCTTTGATAAACAGTTCGTTCGCGACTACCTCTCCGGCCTGAAAGACTGGAACCGTCAACCCCCCGCTCCCGCATTGCCCCCGAATGTCATTCGGGGAACGCTGGATCGTTATCGGGAAGCCTGCAGACTCCTTACCGGATCCGAACCTTCCCTGCCGGAATCGTGAGCCCACTGGATCAACGCCCCGTCGAGGATTTTCTCGCCTCCGGTGCGATGGAACGGGGACACGCGCTCCGCACCCAGTCCATCCAACGAAAACTTCTCGAACGGCTCGTCCAATGGATGGAACGCAAAATGCCCGAGAAAGATTGGCGGACCCTCTGCCCGGATGACCTCCGGGATTTTCTCTCCTACCGCCGTCACTCCGGCCGGGTCGGGCCCACCACACTTCGGCTTGAGACATCAATTCTCCGCAGTTTTGGAACCCACCTCCAGCGGATGGGCCGAACCCCCTCCAGCATGTCGGTCGGACTCCGCTCCCCCAAACTCTCCCGCAAACTCCCCCCCTCCCTGACCGCAGACCAGGTCCGCCGGATTCTCGAATCCCCCTCTCCAAAAACCCCGCTCGGGCTTCGCGACCGGGCTCTCCTTGAACTTCTTTATGCGGCCGGACTGCGCGCCTCTGAGATTCTCTCCCTTCGGATCGAGCAACTCGACCTTCCGGGCCGTAGCGCCCGGGTCATCGGAAAAGGAGACAAGGAACGCCTCGTTCTTCTCGGGTCGGTCGCGCAGGAATCCCTTCAACACTACCTCGATATCGCCCGACCCAAGCTGGTCCGCGCCAAATCGGGAGGGGAAGTGTTTCTAGGCAACCACGGTCGCCGCCTCACCACTTCCCACTTATGGGGCATCGTCAAAAGGGCGGCCAAAACGGCGGGACTCGACACCCGCGTCTACCCCCACCTTCTGCGTCACTCCTTTGCCACCCACCTTCTTTCCGGCGGGGCCGACCTCCGGGTGATCCAAGAGCTTTTGGGGCACGCCAGCATTGGCACCACGGAAATCTACACCCACGTGGATGAAGACCGGCTTGCGGCGACCGTGGATCGCTTCCATCCTCGTGCCCAACAAGGCTCGAAGTCATGAAACTCCCCCCCACCGGCCACTCTTTTAAAAATCCCGACCTTCTGGCCCGTGCCATGACCCATCCCTCAGCCCGCACCGCCCCGGGTCCGACGGGCGACAATCAACAACTTGAATTTCTGGGGGACGCCATTCTTCAGGCCGCCTTGAGCGATCTTCTCATCGAAAAACATCCCACTTCCTCGGAAGGAGAACTGACCGCGATGCGAGCCAGTCTGGCCAACCGCCACACGCTCTCCGAACTGGGACGCGAACTGGGCCTCGCCCCCTTTCTTCGTGTCGGCACCGATGCTGCGCGGGAAAAAATTCATGAATCCACCGGCGCGCTCGCCGACGTCTGGGAAGCCATTCTTGGAGCGATCTTTTTAGACTCAGGATACGAAAACGCCCGGAGCTGGGCGGAAAAAGTTTACGGGGAGCGCCTCGCCCAGGCCAAAAGACTTGCCGAACAGGCCAATCCCAAGGGTCAACTGCAGGAACTTCTCCAATCCCGCAATCAGCCGGTTCCCGTCTACGAACTCCTCGAATCGGTTGGACCCGACCACGAAAAAACGTTCACCGTGCGCGTCTTGTTGGCGGAAAAAGAGATTGGAAGGGGTTCCGGCCGTAGCCGGAAATCCGCCGAATCCATCGCCGCCCAACACGCCTTGAGTCAAATCGGGTGAAACGCTGGATCCAAGGCCCGGGGTTCCCCTTTGTCGCCCCCTTTGCCCTTTTCATGGGACTGCTCTACCTACGCCAATGTTTCCCCCAACAAAGCTGGTGGTTGTACGGCGTTTGCTCCCTTCTGGTTTTCGGTCTCCTTTTCTGGCTTCGTCCCCGCTACCGAGGTCAGGACCCTTCACCCGTCCCGGTTCGGAACTCCATCCTCTTGGGTTTCGGCGCCATCGTTCTTTGGATCGCCCTCGACCCTTGGATGCCGCGCACCGGCACACGCGATCACACCTTTCCCTACGAAGCCGCATTCCAGTTGGGAACCGTGCCAGGGATTCTGGCGATTTTCTTCCGCATGTTGGGAGCCGTGGTCGTGGTTCCGATCGCCGAGGAGCTTTTCTGGCGCGGCTACCTCATGCGCACGATCATCAAACCGGAATTCGAGCAAATCCCCCTTGGCACATTTCAGCCCCTCTCTTTCTATATCACCACCATTGCTTTCGCCCTCGTCCACGTCGAATTTGGATCGGCCATTCTCTTTGGACTCATCGCAGGGTGGTGGTTCTGTCGCACGAAATCCCTTAAAGCCGTGATTCTTGTTCACGCGGCTGCCAACCTTGGACTTGCCGTCTATGTTCTCATCACCCGCAACTGGTTCTTTTGGTAAACTGGCATGTTCCGCCTGATCTTGCTCCTGTTGACTCTGGGAAGCCTGTCCGTTCGGGCGGATACCTGCGACGATCTCTTTCTTCTCATCAATCAGGAACGGGTCCAGGCCGGACTAAAACCCCTGACCCGCAGCCCGAAGCTGGATCAGCTCGCTTCGGAATGGGCGGAAGTGATGGCCTCGAAGAATTCCCAGGAACATCGCCCCCTTTCCAAAGCCCTGCTGAATGAAAATGGATTGAAAAATTTGTCTGAAAATATCTATGGCCCCGTGCAGAACGGTTCGGCCCGTGCCATTTTTCAGGCCTGGATGGGCAGTTCAGGTCACCGAGGTAATCTTCTGCGGGATTCTTCCACCCTCGGCGGGGTCGGGATCGCGATCACCAAATCCGGTGCCGTATGCGCTGTCTTCAACGGAGCCATGCCCGCTCCTCCAGTGACACCGGCAACTTCCACCAACTCGGCTCAAGACAGCGATGTCGCCTTCCCGGGCATCGGCTTGCCGGACTTTGTTCCAAAGCCCATGCGGGATCCAGCGGCGGCACTCCCCTCAAATTCGGATGGAAGAAAATTGAATCAGCTCGGGCGGACGAATCTTTAATCCCAACCTTGCTCCCCAAAAAAGTGGGGACATATTATATCCTACCTATGCCTGCCCATCCTCTTCGTGAACGCCTGACAAAATACGGGAAATTGGCGGGCCTGTTAACCGCCTCCTTTTTTCTGGCCAAGGGCCTCCTTTGGCTTCTGATTCCCGGCCTTCTGATCGGAAGCTGCGCAAAATGACCCCCCAAAACACGGAAGGGGTGATGGCTCGGCTCAAGGCCGGCACGGCCGCCCAGCACGCCGTGGCCGAATCGAAACCCCTCGAGGCCGCCCTCGTCGAGGGCTCGATCGGCCAAGCCCAATACCAGAAATACCTGTCCCAACGTTGGTTGATCCATCGGGAGTTGGAAACCGCCACCGACCGGGCCTTAACAGCAGATGCCCGCCTTGCCTCCCTCAATCTCCCTTCGCTTTATCAGACCAAGAACCTGGAAGACGACTTGGCTCAGTTTCAGACCGACCGAAAATTGATTCAACCTCTGCCCGGTGCCACCCAACTGATTCAGGAAATTCAAAAAGCCGCACCCGCTGTTCTCATGGGGATCTATTATGTGTTTGAGGGAAGCAAAAATGGAGCCCGCTTCATCGCCAAAGCCATGGCGAAGGCCTGGGGGAAAGGTGACACGACTGGCTTCCGCTACCTCGATCCCCATGGAGAGGCTCAACGAGGCCTCTGGATGAAATTCCGATCGGATATGGATGCGATCCCCTGGACCGCTACCGAACAGGATCAGATGGTTAAGGCGGCCCAAACGACTTTCGACGCCATCTCCTCCCTCGACGACACCATCCACGCCGGCTGAGTGTTATTTCGGCTGATAGTTCGGATTGTTTTCCAAAGCTGCGTTGCGGGACCAAAGGCGCATATCGCGAAGGTCATCGATCGAAAGAACCCTTACCGATCCGTTCAGAAATGCACATACGGCTTTTCCATCAAAGCGTCCGTCTACATGTCCGTAGTTTCCCGCATCCACTCCCTTAGTCCACTGGGCCGATGACCACTGTCCACCCGGACCACACGGGGCGGTGATATATTCATATCCGTCGACATCCGGGTTTCCTGCCGACGCAAAGACGATCAGCGACTTATCCGATTGGGACATGGATTGAATGCATTCCCCTGAATACTGCACCGCCCCGTTCGGCGAGATACTTCCGCCTACCAGGTAGCGGTTGATTCCCATGGCCGGAAAAACACTCAACCCGTATTCATACATCGAGCCACTGGAGCCCATCAGTTTTATGATCTGCGCCTCATTCCGGTTCACGAGAACCGTTCCATCCATCTGATAATTAAAATAGGGAGCCAACCGGAAGGGATAACGCGACCGGACTTCCGACATTGAGATGGCTTGCCCATTGGCGTTCTTTACCTGAGTCGCAGTTGGATCTCTTGAAGGAAGCAAGCGACCCCCATTTTCGATAGCAGAGAGCTGATAGGCTTGAATCAGGCTCTTCCCGGCGTTGACCTCGGACGCGAGGGAGGCCTTCCCCGACACCTTTTGGTAAGCCGCCCCACTGATCCCGACCAAAAAGCCAAGGATCGCCGTCGCGACCAGCATCTCAACCAGTGTGAAGCCCGCACCAAATCTCAGATCATTCCTGTGGTTCATTGGCTCTGGCTGTATTTTGCGCGAAAAAACATTCGCTGTGCCCACGCGATACGCTGATCCCCGGTTGCCTGAAAAGTGACATCAAATGTTC
The DNA here is from genome assembly GCA_947442065.1 of Verrucomicrobia subdivision 6 bacterium. GTDB lineage: Bacteria > Verrucomicrobiota > Verrucomicrobiia > Methylacidiphilales > Verrucolacustridaceae > Verrucolacustris. The sequence goes on from CANEUY010000042.1 coordinate 10,378, forward strand.
CGGAGCCCGTGGAGACGTTGGGCTTCGTCGTCCAATTCGCTCCTGAGAGATTTTGCGTGGACTCAATGTCCAACAACTTTCCTGCAGGTGCAGTAAACGTATGGGTGATTGCCGTATTTACACCGTCAAACTGCGGTGTTCCCAACGCGAGAAGACGAATCTGCGGCGGTTCAGAAGAGGTGGCAAAAATCTGGTTAGCCTGCAGCACA
>CANEUY010000043.1 GCA_947442065.1 Verrucomicrobia subdivision 6 bacterium
GCGAAGGCTCTTACAATTTCGGGCGCAACGGCCGTATCGAGAGCTTACGACGGAAGTCGGGTGGTTGTGGTCTCCGGCGGAAACCTGCTGGGTGTATTGGCGGGTGATATCGTGACACTGGTGGATGCCAATGCAGCCGGAAGCACCGCTGACAAACTGGTGGGCAACAGCAAGGCCGTGACGGTTACCGGTTATGCTCTCGGTGGTGCGAATGCCGCTGGATACACAGTCACCCAGCCCACTGGGTTGACGGCCAATATCACCAAGAAAGATCTAACCGTCACTGGCGCGACGGCAATCAACAAGCTGTATAATGCGAACAACGCAGCATCGATCACTACCAGTGGGCTGGTTGGGTTAGTTTCGGGCGATGTGGTGACGATTACCGGCGGAGGCACCTTTGCGACTCCAAACGTCGGGAATGGCAAGTCGGTGACTGCGGCCCTGACGTTGGCAGGTGCGGATTCGGGCAACTACTCGGTCATTCAACCCACCAGCTTGACGGCTGACATCACGGCAGGACCTCTGAATGCAGTCAACGACGATATTATAATTCCTTTAAATGCTGCAGCCTACACCACCCAGACCGTGTCACTGCCGAGCATCTTCTTCAATGATGGCCTTGGATTGGGGAGCCCAACCTTTGCAATTACGTCGACTGCGAACGGGTATTCAGCGGTGCAGAGAGGAAATGTGGTTTCGGTCAGCCGTGCCGCTGGCCTGATGGCTGGTGAAGCTTTCCGATATACCCTGCAGGAAGATATTAATATGAATGGAACGATTGATGCTGGGGAAAGTGCGACTGGAGTGGTGAGCTTTGTTGTTGGCACAGATTTAGCCGGAACTGTGAAAGTCCTTGATACCCGTATGGATAACGGGAACTTCGTGATCGTATTTTCGGCCATGCCTGGAACGAAGTGGCATGTTCAAAAGACTGCCTCGCTGGCTTCGCCTCTGTGGACCGATATCGGGACGGACCAGACCGCGGACTCCAATGGCTACTTCCAGATCATTGATCCCGTGGGCTCGGCCGGATCCGGTTTTTACGAAGCCTACCGGGTACCCTAGAGGCGGAGGCAATCGAATGAGCAGAACTCTTAGCAGCTCTGACGAATCGGAACATTGGAAGGGAATCAAACGATATGGGGCATGAGTCGGGGTTACCCCCCGATCTTCCATTGTCGGAAAGAGGACAATTCTACGAAGGAATTCGCCGTCGCGTCTCGTGTAGACTTTCCGAGGGGGCTCTCCGGATTTGCGACGAATGGGGGATTTCCGGTGTTGGCCTTGTGGGGAGGATCCAGGATCATTTTGCGCAAGGGTTCCGGGTTTATAGAAAGCCGGCTGGGCATGCCGGGGACAGGTTTCTCCCATGGGCTTGTCAGGCGAATGTTCGTATTCATGAAAGCCTGCAAATCTATGTCAGTCTTTTCATCCGTGATAACTCCGTTCTTGATATCAACGCTCATCCTCACACCTCGCACCTGATCCTGCCACGATGAATCCAAGAGAAACTCCCGCTCCATCAGCTGGTCTTTGTTCAAGTTGCCATCACGGCTTCTATCAGGAACAAATTGAGGATTATGTCGTCCCGCTGAGAAATGGCGACCAGTGCGTGGTAAGCCACATGGAATATCTCCGCTGCGAACGTTGTGGTCATGGAGTCATTCCATGGGCCTCGGTGGAGCGAATTGACCGTGCGGTAGCGGATCACACAGGAATACTGTCTCCGGAAAAACTGAGGAGTATCCGATTGAAGCTGAATCCTAATGAAGCGAGTTGGGCTGAATCCATCGGTGTGGGCGAGGAGACTTGGAGACAGTGGGAAAATGGCCAAGCAAGCATGAGCCGTTATATGGTCTATTTTATTCGAGCAATCGACCGGTTCCCGGAGATGTACAGGTGGGTGGCTGAGCGGACTTGGCAAAAATAGGTGGAAAATCTCTCTTTTTTCATCCCCAAAATGGGTGATTGACAGGGAAGAGGTAATTATTTACGTATAAACATATGAAAAACACCCTCCGTGTAGCGTTTCTAACAGTAATCGCTTTGGCCTCTCCCTTGGCCATGGCTGATTCCGGTGCCAAAGGGTCCAACAGTGACGATATGGACAAGGATACAGAGCAGGCCTTGCTCGCCATTCCTGACATCCTATTTGTTCGCCCTGCCGGGTTGGCTGGTTGCGCCATTGGCTTCACCGCCTTTGTGGTGTCTTCGCCCTTTACGGCGATGGCCGAATGTGTGGATGAATCCTGGGATACCCTTGTGGTGACCCCCGGAAAGTTCACCTTCGACCGGGATCTTGGTGATTTCGGCGACACAAAATAAGTTTCGATTCAACAGTTTGAGAAAAGGGCGATCCTTCGGGGTCGCCCTTTTTGTTGATGTCGAAAGTTTACGTTTACCTCATCCGCTCTAACGTTAATTGATGCTCGCGTATTACACCCATAACTTAAGCCCTTTTCTGATCCAGTTTGGAGATGGGTGGGGGATTCGTTTTTATGGGATGGCCTATGTCATCGGCTTTTTGGCCTGGTTCTATGGGCTGGGCTGGTTCCGTAAATTGGGGTGGTCTCGCCTGAGTGACAACCAGGTTTCCGAACTCCTGTTGTACACCGTTCTGGGTGTGCTTCTCGGGGGAAGGCTAGGGTACTGCCTTCTGTACGATTGGGCGGAAACTGTTAGGAATCCAATCGGGATCATTGCTTTTTGGAATGGGGGAATCCGGGGAATGGCCAGCCACGGAGGAATCGCCGGAGCCCTGCTGGGGTTTTTATTTTGGGCCCAAAAAAACAAGGCGGATGGATGGGCCGTAGCAGATAATGCAGCGGTCCTTGCCCCGGTTGGGATTTTTCTTGGTCGCATGGCCAATTTTATCAATGGGGAGCTTTGGGGAAGGCCAAGTGATGTCGCTTGGGCGGTGATTTTTCCCGAAGCAGGTTCACAGCCCCGACATCCCTCCCAAATGTATGAGGCTTTGGGGGAGGGATTAATCCTAGGTCTGCTCATGCTGTGGCTTCGTTCAAGGAATCCACGACCGAGCGGTCAGGTAACCGGAAGTTTCTTCATAGTGTATGGCGGAATCCGTTTTCTTTTGGAATTCTTCCGCGAACCCGATATCGGCGACCCTATGACTATGGGAATCAGCCGTGGACAGCTGTTTTCCGTGGGGTTGGCAATCGTAGGATTTTGTCTTTTGGGGGTGCGGCGTTGGGTGGCAGGCCGTCGGAAATTCGGGAAATAATCCCGTTACAAGATTTAGCGTCCCTTTGATTTAATGGGGATCCGGAGGGTTTGTCCTGGGACCAGAAGGTCGGGATCGTCCATGGGGTTAAAAAGCAGGACATCCTCCACCCCCACGCCGAAGCGCCGGGAAATCGTTGTCAGCGAATCTCCTCGTCGAATGGTATAAAGGATGGGTTCCGGTTGGATGACAACTTCCACGGGTTTGGTATCCGGAACGTTTTCCTGGGGAAGTGCCTTTCCAGGACTGGGGAGGGAGGAGGAAATTGGATTCGCTGGAGGGGGAGGAAGATTGGCAAAGCCGTAATCAAAAAGAAGGCGTGTATCTTGCCATTTATTCGCGCTTTTAAGCAGGGTGAGTCTTAGTTCACGACCGTCCCTTGTCGCAGAGGCGGCGAACGTATGCCGTGCCTCGTATGTCCAACCCGTTTTGGCCGGCCCCATTCCCGGATAAACCCCGAGAAGTTTGTTGTGATTGCGCATATGTTGCAGACCGATCGCCGTCTTAAGGTTGTAGATCTGGGTTTGGGCGATTCTCCTGAGTTCGGAATGGCTCAGGAAATGGTTAAAAAGAGTCATGAGATCCCGGGCGGTGGTGCGTTGACCGGAACCTGGGAGTCCGTGGGGGTTGGCAAAGCGGGTTTTGGCCATACCCATTTTGGCTGCTTCAGCATTCATTTCAGCCACGAACTGAGCCGTTGATCCGGAACTGATCCGGGCAAGGGCCATGGCACTGTCATTATCCGATCCGATGATAATGGAACGGAAGAGTTCACTGACGGGAACGGTTTCTCCCGGACGAAGCGGGACTGTGCTGGGTTCGACCCGAATATCCTCTTGGACGACCGTGACCGAGCCCTGTCCCCCAGTTTTCTGATACGCCAACAGGGCGGTCATCAGTTTGACAGTGCTGGCTGGTGGAAAAGGGGAGTCGATATCCCGGGCATAGAGGACTTCACCGGTTAAGGGGTCGATCAGCAGGGCGGCTTTGGCCAGCAGATCCTCATTCACTTTTTCCAATGTGGGTGGTTTAACGGGAGGGTGAGGTGGAGCGGAATGTGCAACCATCCCTAATAAAAACAAAAGAAAAAGGGAATGAATCATCGGATCTCCCAAAAATCAGGAAAACGAGTCAATCGTTGCGGTGTCCCGTCCCGCACCACCACCACGTCCTCAATTCGCACTCCCCCAATGCCTTGTACATAAAGGCCCGGTTCGACCGTAATGACGGTACCTTTGGGTAAGTACGGAACAGAAAAACGCGGGGCTTCGTGAATTTCCAGGCCAAGTCCATGTCCGACTCCATGAAAAAAACCGTTCCATCGTCCTTTTTTAATTTCGGTGGGGTAGCCTTGATGGTGGAACCAGTGGCGCAGGCTGTCCTGAATCCGCAGGCCATTGGCTCCCGCACGGGTTTGTTGCAGGACCTTTTTCTGGCCCTGGATAACGGTATTGCGCAAGTGCCGAAGGTTGTCCGGAGCCCGGCCTTTTACCACTGTGCGTGTGATGTCACCGAAATAACCCGTCACGGTATGGCGGGGGAATATATCCAAAATAATGGCTTGGTGGGCGCGAAGTGGACCGGAACCCCGTTCGTGGGGATCACATGCCTGCTTGCCACCGGAAACAATCGTATCTTTGGCCAAAGAGCCATGGCGGAGACAGGCGATTTCCATTTCCGTTCGGAGACGTTCGGAGGTGAGGGTCGAGCCGGCCCATGAAAGCACCTTGTCTCTTCGGATCTTCGAGCTTCTCAGAATCTCGATTGCACGGGCGAGACCATGCTCGGCGGCCCGGATGGCCTGAATGATGTGACAAATCTCCGCCGGCGATTTCCGGAGACGTTTTGGAAAAAAGGGTTCGGGAATGGATTGCAGCTTGAGACCGGCTTGGGTGAGGCTGTGGGCAAGGCCAATCGGGAAGGTGCAGGGGATTTCGACGGAACGCACCCCATGTCGGCGGAGGACGTTTGCGAGTGTCTTAGGGTAGGGGTGCTTTCCTTCAGGCATCCGTTTCTCCTCTGCAGAAAGGTCGAGGCATTGGTCAACCCGGCTGGTGCGGCGTGCCCGGTCGATTTCCAGCGGGCCCAACAGGGCAAAGCTTTTGCCCGAGGCGGTCTGGAACCAGGCAAAATCATCGGGGACAAACAGTCCGGTCGCGTAGGTGAGATCGGGAACGCGGTCGGTATTGCCGACGAGGAGACGGGCGACTCGGGGCACGGCTAGGACGATTTAAGGAGTGCTCCGGCGAGGAAACCGGCGAGGAGAAATCCGAGCAGAACCATGGGGGTCCGAAGGTCGAAACCGAAAAGGTAGAAATCCATGTGCAGAAAGCTGGTTTGCCGGGCCAGGAGTGCGACAGCTCCGGTCAGGAGCCCAAGGGAGACTAGGCGGTGGCGGTTCATAGAAGGGCTTGGAAGTATGATTTGATCGGGTATGGGTGTGGGATGTCAATCGCGACTCGTACTGGGGATGGGGGGACCACCGCCTTAATGTATGGGAGGCGTGTGCCAAAAGACAGCCCCCGTGTGGAGGCCTATGGAGAGGTGGATGAACTCAATGCCTGTATTGGGGTCGCCCGGGCGGAGGCTGAGCGAACGGATAAGGTTCTTCTGGAGAAGATTCAAAAGGCTTTGGTGGGCCTAATGGGGGAGTTGGCCGTGGCTCCGGACGATATGACCCGCTATGAGGCGGACGGGTACGCCCAGTTAAAAGAGGCCGATTTGACCTTATTGGATCAGGGGATCGTTGTTTTGGAAAAGGCACTCCCCAAGGCCAAGGGGTGGTCTACTCCCGGCGGGAGTTTGCTTGGAGCCTCCTTGGCATTGGCCAGAACTGTTTGCAGGAGGGCGGAAAGGGGGGTCTGGAGACTAGATAAGAAAGAGGGAAAGGTAAGGTCTCTGATTCCCAAATACCTAAACCGCCTTTCCGACCTGCTTTGGCTTTTGGAACGGGCCGTTGAAACGAGGGGTACGAAGTCGAAAAAAACTAGGAAGGCCTGAGGATTTTCCAAGCCGTGCGGGGTCCAAGGTAGACCATTCCCGTATAGACTTGGGCAAGGTCCGCTCCAGCGTCCCGTCGGGCCTGATAGTCGGTGGCGTCCATAATACCGCCTACCCCGATAAGGACCTGACCTTGGGCAAGCAGGGGGCGGATAGCCCGGGTTATGGCCAAGGCTCGATCGGTCAAGGGTCGACCACTCAAACCCCCGCTTTCAGTTGGATCCTCTTTGCTGCGATGGAGGGTTGTATTCGTCGCCACGATTCCTGAAAGATTGAATTCGCGGGTGGCTTGGATGATTTCAGGAAGGGCGGAAAACTCCAAATCAGGAGAGATTTTAAGAAGAACGGGCTTGGGGTTGGATTGGGAGCGATTGTATTCCTGAAGATTGGAAAGAAGACGGCGCAGATCGTCTGGTTTAGCCAAATCCCTGAGTCCGGGGGTATTTGGGGAGCTGATGTTGATCACAAAAAAATCCCCAACGGAATGCAGGATCTTCAGGGAGCCCAGATAGTCAACGGACGCCTCTGGCAAGGGGGTGATCTTCGATTTGCCCAGATTGATTCCAATGGGAAAGTTGTTTAAGGCATGGCGCTCCCGCAAGGCGCGAAGTCTTGTTGCGATTGCTTCAGCTCCAAGGTTTGGGAAGCCAAGACGGTTGATGAGGGCTTTTTGGGCGGGGAAGCGAAACACCCGGGGCTTCGGATTTCCAGGTTGGGCGTGCAGGGTGACGGTACCGAGTTCGGCGAATCCAAACCCCAGTTCATGCCAGGCCAGGGTTGCCTCGGCATTCTTATCGACCCCCGCTGCGATCCCCAAGCGATTGCGGAACTTCAGGCCCATCAGTTCCACAGGATCTTCCGGAGCGGGGGTTCCTGCAGAAAGAATTCGCGGAACAAGCGGGAAACGAAGAGAGGCCAGAGTCAAACGGTGGGCAGTCTCCGGAGGAAGGCGGAATAGCAGGGGGCGAGCGAGATTGGAGTAGGCGTTCATTTTCCAATACAAAACTGCGCGAAAAGCCGGTCGAGTACATCCTCTGATGTGCCGACCCCGAGAATCGATTCAAGGGCTTGAAGGGCTTGGCGTAGGTCCGAAGCGACGAGTTCGGGTGCGGCTTTGGCGTTCAAGGAAGATAATGCGGCACCCAAGGCTTCGGAGGCTCGACGCAGTGCGTCCTCATGACGGGCGTTGATGGCGATTTCATCGGATCCCGGAGCGGTCACATTTTCCGTCAACCGGTGGGTGATGGTTTTGCGAAGTTCGTCGAGGCCTGCGCCGGTTTGTGAAGATACAAGGAGGCCTTCTTCTTTGGAAACTTTCGAAAGGTCCGCTTTGGTTAGCACCTTGAGAACCTTCTTTCCAAGGCGGTCCCATTCCTGCCGACATGGATCCACAAGCTGGGTCCGATCGATTAAGGCTAAGACAAGGTCGGCTGAATCCATGGCCGTCCGGGTTCTGGCCATGCCTTCAAGTTCCACGGGATTGGTGGATGCACGTAGCCCAGCCGTATCGATCAGACGGACAGGGAAACCGCATAGGACAATCGATTCTTCCACTGTGTCTCGGGTGGTGCCCGGGGTAGGACTTACAATGGCCCGGTTATTTCCCAGAAGGGTGTTGAGAAGGCTCGATTTTCCGACATTGGGCGGACCTGCGAGGACCAGGCGGTAGCCGGAACGTAGGCGGTGGCCGAGGGGGGCTGTGGAAAGAAGCTGAGCGGAAGACTTGAGGAGGACGCTGACTTCCGACCGAAAACCATCTCCAACCTCGGGTTGGATGTCCTCGTCCGGAAAATCGATCCACGCTTCGATCCGCGCCAGAAGGTTCAGAAGTCGTTCCCGATCGGCCATGAGGTGGTCGCTCAGTTTTCCGGCGAGAGCCCTTTGAGCGGCAAGAAGCGCGCGTTCCGAACGGGCGTGAAGGACATCAAGGACAGCTTCCGCACGGGTGAGGTCGATGCGGCCATGAAGAAAGGCTCTTTCGGTAAACTCTCCGGGTCGGGCCATCCGCGCGCCATTCTTGCAGATCGTCTGAAGAAGCGTTTCAACGATCAGGGGATTTCCGTGGCAGGAAATCTCCAGCAGATCCTCACCCGTGTAGGACTTGGGATTGGGCCAAAAAGTGAGTACTGTCTCGTCCAGGTCCTGATTCTGAAGCTGAAGGCGAACGGGAAGGGGATGCCTTGGAGGGAGGTCGCGTCCCGCGAGCTTTTGAGCGATCGCAAGTGTGTGGGGACCGCTCAAACGGATTAGGGCAAGTGCGGAGACCCCGGGTGGGGTGGCGCAGGCGGTGATGGTGTCCTTTTCGAAAGCCACAGGTCTCCTTTTTCGCAAAGATGACCCCTTGAGAGCGAGGATCTTTCTTTAGCTCAGGGCAAAAGCCGTTCTTTGAACCATAAAAAGAGGGACTCGTTTGGGGGGCATTTTGGAGGTAAAAGATAACATGCCCAAGCCGCATGACATAGTGCTGGTAACCGGAGGGTGTGGTTTTATCGGTTCCTGTTATGTCCGTCACCTTTTGCAGTCCCGACCTTCTGCCAAGGTGATTGTTTTAGACAAGCTGACCTATGCCGGGCATCGCCCCAACCTGCAATTGGAGGAGAAAAGTGGGCGATGTGAAGTGGTGGTGGGGGATATAGCGGAAGCTCGGCAAGTGGCCGAACTTTTGGAAAGGCACAGACCCGTTTCGATTGTTCATTTTGCCGCTGAATCGCATGTCGACCGCTCGATTGATGAGCCGGCCCCTTTTTTGCATACGAATGTCGTGGGGACCTTCACTCTTTTGGAGGCCACTCGTCATTATCTTGCTTCTGGCAAAACTGCTAGAAACGGTGTTTTTCGATTTGTCCATCTTTCGACTGATGAGGTTCATGGCTCCCTCGAGCCTTTGGATGACCCGTTTCGGGAGACCTCGACCTTTGCTCCGAACAGCCCTTATGCGGCATCCAAAGCCGCAGCAGACCACCTTTGTCGTTCATATTTCCGGACGTACGGAGTACCGACTGTCGTTCTCCGGCCCTCGAATAACTATGGTCCTTATCAATTTCCGGAAAAACTAATCCCTCTTGCCATCCTTCGGGCCTTATCGGGAAAAAGCATTCCGGTTTATGGGGACGGGAAACAGGTCAGGGATTGGATATATGTCGAGGATACGGCGAATGCAGTTGAATTAGCCCGTTTCAAAGGCCCGCCGGGGGAGCTCTTTCAGGTGGGTGCGGATGCGGGAAATGATAATCGAAGTGTCCTCTTATCCATCTGTCGATCCTTGGATGCGCTGCGGCCTCGTGCTGATGGAAAACCCCATGCCGAACTGATGGAGTCGGTCGCCGATCGTCCCGGGCATGATCGTCGATATGCAACCGACGCATCTAAATTCAAGACGACATTCTCCTGGAAGCCTACGGTCTCTTTTGAGCAGGGAATTGAGAGAACGGTGCGGTGGTATCTCGAAAACCCAGATTGGTGTCAGGCCGTTCAGCGGAAAGGCTATGTGGGCGAGAGACTTGGACTGGCGAAGTCTTAAGAGCTTTTAGCGCAAGCCGGACCCCTGATATCCGGTTGGATCGAAATCCACTTCCGAAAATCCCGCAGACAGCAGATCATTCATCAACTCTTTCCTGAGATCGGGTTGTTGTAGGCGAGGGGTTTCTTCGGGTGAGACCTGCAGTAAGGCTTTTTTCCCAAGATGCCGGACACGAACAATCCGGAATCCCCGTGCGCGGACTGCGGTCTCTGCCTTTTCAACGGCCGCCAAGCGTTCGATGGAAACAGGTAACCCGGGTGCCAATCGGGATGAAAGGCAGGGGGAGGCGGGTTTTTCCGATATATCGAGTCCGGCTTCCCGGGCAAGTTGTCGGATTTCATGTTTCGTTAGGTCGGCATCCCGGAGCGGGGCGACGACCCTGAACTGCCCGGCAGCGGCACGACCGGCTCGGATTTCTTTCGCATCATCGGCATTTTCCCCGTAGGCGAGCACGGAAACCTTGCGTTGAGTGGCGAGGGATTCCATTCGTTGAAAAAGTTCTGAACGGCAGAAAAAGCAACGGTTCGAGGGGTTTGCCGCGTAATCCGGGTTGTTCAGTTCCTGTGTTGAGATCACTTCAACCGGGAGTTGATGATGTAAAGCAAAACGCAACGCTGCCTGATGTTCCGATCGGGGAAGGCTTGGGGAATCGCCTAGAATTCCCGTCACCCGGTTTCCGAGAACCTTATGGGCCGTCCATAGTAGAAAAGCGGAATCGACCCCTCCGGAATATGCGATCAGGGCAGAAGACCAAGGGCGGAGTATCTCCTTAAGTCTGGCTGATTTCTGGCTTAATGTTGTCACGTCGGAA
>CANEUY010000044.1 GCA_947442065.1 Verrucomicrobia subdivision 6 bacterium
CGCTGAGGCGAAAGGAATCACCATTGTCGATGATTTCGGCCATCACCCTTCCGCCTTGAGGGAGTCGATCGCCGCCCTTCGGGCGAAATATCCCGGACGCCGCCTTTGGGCTCTTTTCGAACCCCGCTCGAATACAACTCGCCGCGGGGTCTTTCAGAACGAACTGGCCCAATCCCTTTCGGCCGCCGACGGGGTCTACATCACCGAAATCGCCCGCAAGGATCAGATCGACCCTCAAATGCGATTGGATCCAAAAAAGATCTCCGATGATATCCGCAAAGCCGGTCGCGAATCCTTTTATCTTCCCGGACCGGATGAAATTCTGAAGGACATTCTGCCTCGGCTGAAATCGGGAGATGTCGTGGCCGTGTTCACCAACGGTAGTTTTGGCGGACTTGTCGGAAAACTCGCCGACGCCCTGACAAAATAAATTACTCTGTCGTTTCAGGGATCAGGGACTTTACGTCAACCCCGCGAAACTGGAATAACTTCGCAATCGTTTCCTCAATAACATTGTTCGGGCAGGAAGCACCGGCCGTGACCCCGATCTTCACCTTCCCCTTGGGCAGCCATCCCTTCGTTTTTTTCTCTTTCTGGGCATGCTGGTCATAATGTTCGATCTCATCGGTTGAAATCATCTTGGTGCAGTTGCGAATGAAATACGTGGGTAACTTGGCTTCCCCCATTTCCGCCAAATGGCTGGTATTACTGCTGTTATACCCCCCCACCACCAAGAGCAGATCCAAGGGCACCACCAGAAGGTCCCGCAAGGCATCCTGACGCTCCTGCGTCGCTCCGCAGATTGTATCAAAGAAACGAAAGTGTTCGCCCATCTTCTTCTCCCCGAAACGATCCTCGATCGCTTTTTTGATGCGGCGCTGCACTTCTTCCGTCTCTCCCCGCATCATGGTCGTCTGATTCGCCACACCCACGGCCTGCAGATGTTTCTCAGGATCAAACCCGGGAGAGTGGGCCCCTTCGAATTTTTTAAGAAACTCGGCCTTGTCCCCGCCCCTACGGATGTAGTTACAAACGTAATCGGTCTCTTCGAGATTATAGACGACCAGATAATGCCCCAACCCATCGGTGCTCAACGCCCGGGAACTCGTGGCCATCGTCTCCTCGTGGGACGATTTTCCGTGGATGATGGAAGTCACCCGCTCCTTGTTGTACTGCCGGACCCGTTTCCACACGCTCATCACGTCCCCGCAGGTCGTATCGACCGTCTGGCATCCGATTCTCTTCAACTCATCCATTGTGCCCACCTCGGCTCCGAAAGCCGGAACGATCACCACGTCTTCGGCCGTTAACCCGGTCAGGTCATACCCTTCTTTGTGGCGCTTCAGGGATTGAATTTTCATCTCCCGCAACTGCTCATTAACCTCGGGATTATGGATAATTTCGCCCAACAGAAAGATCCGTTTATCCTTAAACACTTTGGCAGCGGCATAAGCCAAATCGATCGCACGCTCCACCCCATAACAAAATCCGAACGCTTTGGCCAAAACCACAGTCATATCCGCCGCTTCCAATGCCCGTCCCGTTGCCCGAACGTATTCGACCGCCAGGCTACGGTAATGTTTCTGAACCTCCGCCGCGACAGCTTCCATCACCTCGGGGGTGCGGAGATTTACTTTTTTTGTGGCAGGAACCGGAGTTGCGCTCATGAAGTTAACTTACTCTTCAGAAAATCGGGGTCGAGTCCAGAGCTTACCTGACCCTACTCCTTGCCCCGCAACGGTTTGGCGACGATCCACTCAAGGATCCCCTTCTGGGTGTGGAGTCGGTTCTCCGCCTGATCAAAAATGTCCTGCGCCCTTTCCTCCAAAAGTTCCGCACTGATCTCCTTGCCCCGATAAGCCGGGAGACAATGCAGAACCAACACATCCTTTTTGGCTTGGGCGACCAGTTTCCGATCGATCCGGTAGGGCGCAAAAATCTTTTCCCGTTCCGCCGTCTCCGCCTCTTTCCCCATGGAGACCCAGACGTCCGTATAGAGCACATCCGCCCCGGTCGCCGCTTTTCCCGGGTCTTCGGTCCAACTGACATGAGACCCGACCGAGGGCGGCCGGAATTCTCTCGGCGCTCCACAGATCAGTTGAAAATCAAAAATCTTGGCGGCTTCCGCCCACGACCTTGGCACGTTGCAGGCCGCGTCCCCGATAAAAGCGATCTTCTTGCCCCGGATGGGTCCCCGCTTCTCCTCAATGGTGAAAATGTCGCTCAAAATCTGACAGGGATGCTCGTCGTCCGTCAGGGCATTGATCGTCGGGATCTTCGCAAAGTCAGCAAACTCCTCCACATCCGCTTGGGCAAAAGTGCGGATCACGGCTCCATGAACCATCCGACCCATGACCCGGGCGGTATCTCTCACCAGTTCTCCCCGACCCAATTGAATCTCCGCCGCACTGAGAAAGCTCGGCACTCCACCCAACTCCCGGATCGCCACCTCGAACGACACCCGCGTCCGAGTGGATGCTTTGGTAAAAATCAGAGCCCAGATCTGGCCTGCCAGGGGGCCCATGCCCTTACTTTTCTTGCCCCGGTTCTTTTTGGCTTTGTTAGCCAAAGTGAGGATGTGCCTCGCCTCAGGTTCGTTCATCCCTTCGAGCTTGAGAAAATGCCTCATAGGGTCGACTCCACTTTCTGCAGGGCCTCCTGCACCTCGTTCATGGAAACAGAATACGGAGCCAGGAACCGCAGGACATCCGAACCTGCGGGCACAACCAATAACCCGACCTGAGCGAGAGCCTCGGCTACCTCTGCATGAGTTTTGCCCCGGACGGTGACTCCCACCATGCCCCCAAAGCCCCTCACCTCCCCCACCCAACCCTTGCCGGATAATTGGGCCAGCCCTTTTTTCAACTCTTCCCCCCTTGCCGCAATATTCTCCGCCAGTTTTTCTTCCTCAATGATTTTGAGAATTTCAAGCGCCACGGCACAGGCCAAGGCCGTTCCACCATATGTCGTGGCATGGGTTCCCGGACTCAAAACATCGGACAGCCTGATTCCAAACCAAACCGCTCCAATCGGGAACCCCCCACCCAGACTCTTGGCCATCGAAATTGCATCTGGAAGAAAGTCCCCTTTTTTACCTGAGGATTCCAAAATCCACTCATAACTCTGGAATCGACCGGTCCGATAATGCCCGCATTGCACGGCATCCATCAAAAGGGAGATGCCTTTTTCCTGCGTTAGTCTCCGGAGGCCGAGCAAATATTCGGGGGTTGCCGGAATCACCCCGCCCTCTCCTTGAATCCCCTCAATCATCACCGCCGCGGTTTTAGGTCCGATTGCCTTTTCCACCGCCGCCAGATCATTGTACGGGACATATACAAATCCGGGCATCGCAGGTCCAAACCCCTCCCGCAACCGTTCCTGCCCGGAGGCCGCAATCATCCCAAGGGTCCGACCGTGAAAAGAGTTTAGAGTCGTGATGATTTCATATCGCCCCTCGGCCGCTCCCGCTTTCCGCGCCGCCTTGACCATCGCCTCATTGGCTTCCGCCCCGCTATTACAGAAAAAGACTTTCCCCGGGCCTGTCCGCTTGACCAATTCCCCAGCTAATTCGGCCTGGTTGGGATGCAGGAAAAGATTCGAGACATGGACCAACTGCTCTCCCTGTTTTTTCATGACTTCCGCCAACCGCGGATGGGCATGCCCCAAACAGTTCACGGCAATCCCGCTTCCGAAATCGAGGTATTCTTTCCCATCGGCATCCCAGACCCTCGTTCCCTTGCCCCGGACCAGAACCGGAGCCGTTGCAGACCGTTTATACGAGGGGACGACATGCTGGGCGTAGCCCGCCCTGACCTGCTCAGACGTAACCGGGGAATTCGTCTTCAAGAACCGATGATAATCCCAAAATTCCGCCCGGCCAATCCCAGCTTATTGGGCGGCCCAGCGCAGCAGGCTTTCGGTTTGTTCCCATCCCATGCAGGCATCGGTTACCGAAATTCCGTACTTCAAACCTTTTGGCCCCTCCTGCGGGATATCCTGCCGACCCTCCTGCAGGTGACTTTCCAGCATCAGACCCAAAATCCCCGGCGTGCCCGATTTTTTTTGTTCGATCACACTCTTCCATGCCGTTTCCTGCTTGGTCGGCTCTTTTCCAGAATTCGCATGACTGCAGTCCACCATCAACCGCTCCGGTAGACCGTATTTTTTCAGGGATTCCCGGGCGGAGGTCAGGCTCGCCGGATCAAAGTTCGTCCGATCCCGGCCTCCCCGCAGCACCAGATGCGTGGAACGATTTCCCATGGTTCGAATCACACTCGTCGCCCCTTGGGCATCGATTCCAACAAAAGCATGCGCGGCCTGGGCGGAAAGCATCGCATCCACGGCGACCTGAAGGCTCCCGTCAGTTCCGTTTTTGAACCCCACAGGCATCGAAAGACCGCTCGCCATCTCCCGATGCGTCTGACTTTCAGTTGTTCGGGCCCCGATCGCCGCCCAGGTCACGAGATCAGCCAGATACTGTGGCACGATGGGATCCAGAAATTCCGTCCCCGCCGGAACCCCCATCTCATTGATTTCCGCCAAAAGCCTGCGTCCGGCCTTTAACCCCGCCTCCAAATCAAGGCTTCCGTCCAGATACGGATCGTTGATCAGTCCTTTCCAGCCCACAGTCGTACGGGGTTTTTCAAAATAAACCCTCATGACCAACAAAAGCCTGTCCCCCAGTTCTTTCCTCATCCGCAAAATGCGTTCTGCATACTCCAGCGCCGCTTTCCGATCGTGAATCGAACAAGGGCCCAGGATGATCAGGGGTCGGGCATCTTTTCCCAGAAGAACCTCCTCCACCTCGGCCCGTGACTCCCGCACCGTTTTCTCTGCCGTAGCCCCGACAGGAATTTCCTCCCGCAGCTTGGCAGGAGAAATCAACGGACGAACCTCCCGCACCCTCAGATTCGTGAGCTTGGGTGCCTCGTCTGTTTTGATACTGGAAGTCATAAGATTCAACTATAACCCCTTTTCACTTCCATGGAAAACCCCGATTCCAATCTCGCCTTGAACCCAAAAAGAGCGCATAATAACCCTCTTATGTTAAAGCGAATCGGCCTCATCACCTCCGGAGGAGACTCTCCGGGCATGAATCCGGCCATCCGCTCTATCGTCCGGACCGGTGTCAATCTGGGCATCGAGGTGGTCGGCATTCAAAACGGTTACCAAGGGATTTTTGACCGGGAATTCATGCCTTTGGGAGTGATGGAGGTCAGTGGCCGTATTCGCGATGCCGGCACCATTCTTTCGACCAGTCGCTGCCTCCAATTTAAGGAGGAGAAACACCAGATCGAAGCCATCGAGATCCTGAAGAAGGAAAATATTCAGGCTCTGATTGTTTTGGGTGGGGACGGATCCCTCTCCGGAGCCGCCGCACTTTCGAAACTCGGATTCCGGGTTTTCGGCATTCCCTGCTCGATCGATAACGACCTTTCCGGAACAGAAATATCGATCGGCGTCGATTCCTGCCTCAACACGATTGTCCATTTGATCGACATGATCAAAGCCACCGCCGCTTCCCACAACCGCTGCTTCGTCGTCGAAGTGATGGGTCGGAATCACGGCTACCTCGCCCTCATGAGCGCCATCGCCTCAGGATCGCAAATCGCTGTCATCCCCGAATTTCGATACGATATGGATCAGATCGTTGAAAATCTCACCCGCCGCCGTCTCCGCCGTCACAACAACAGCGTGGTGGTGGTGGCCGAAGGCGCCTGTTCCGGGCAGGAATTCATGGACCGGCTCAAAAAAGCGGGCGGTGAAAAATTACAGCAGGAAGTCAGATTGACCGTATTGGGCCACCTGCAGCGGGGCTCCGCCCCCAGCTTTGCCGACCGCTTTCTGGCCAGCCGCATGGGGGAATTCGCCGTTTTGGCCCTGAACCAGGGAGAACACGGCTCCATGGTCGGCCTTCTGAGGAATAGGATGAACTTAACGGACCTGAATGAGATTAAGGACCACCGCCCTCCCCTTCCCGCCGATGCCATCCGCCTCGCCCGAAATCTTGGAATGGAAATCGGAGTCCCCTCCGAAACCTAAATCCTCTTTTTTGGACTATTTGATCGGCGCAGAGATTGCCTTGAAAGTACCGTTATTTTTCGCAGCCAGGGCCTGAAGAAATCTTGTCTCATTCGGCTTCGACATGTACCCAACCGTATGGATCGACGGGGTCGGAGCATCCGCCTTCTTGTAAACATCGGTGTATACCTCACGGATTCGTCGAATCAGGCCGACCTCATCATAAACTTCTCCGGCTTGCTGGACCACCTTGCCACCGCTTTTGGGCTGCGGAGGGTTGGGCTGTTTTGGTTCTTGAGGTGGACTTGGCAACCCCGGAATTTTTACCCCATAATCCACCCCCGCACCTTCTTTAATCTTCCCACCCCCCTTCGCTTTGGCCTCGGCGATTTTTTGATCCTTTTTAGCCAGAAGATCTTTGTACTTTTCTCGATACGTTTTCATATCTGCCGCATATTTTTCGTAATCCTTCCGCCACTCCGCCAAATCTTTTTCGAATTTGGCACGATCTTGATTGGAAATGGCCGACTCTTTCATCGCCTGCTTGGCATCTTCCCGACGATCTTCCGCTACAACTGGCGCTTTGCCGTCTGTGATTAAAAAGATCGTATCCGCCAGACCCTCAAAAGCAGCCAGCAACCCCAAATCAAGGCGAGTCGTAACCTTGCCCGTGCCCTTGTCACCTTGGATTAGCCCAAATTCAGGAATTTTAGGACGATACTTGTTGTCCATAGTTCCTCTCTTCTCGGAAGAAAGATTGTATTTGGAAATAAAATCCTCGGCTGTTTTTTTCATCTCAGGGGATGCCGGAACGCTGGCGGCTTGAAACAGGTCCGCCCCAGAGGCACCGTACGCCACCACGTTGAAGCGCGTTCCCTCATCCAAACTGCGTATCATCTGCTTGAGGTTGTTTTTTACAGCGGCGAATCCCGCCAACCCTCCCCGTGCCTCTTCCAACATGCTGTCAGACAGGTCCACCACAAAGTAGACGTTCGTTCCCTCCCCTTTGACTCCGAAGAAATTGACCGAGGACAACTTCGCCCCCGAACGATTGGCAGGCTTGCTCAATAATTTTTCCGATCCGGAAGGGGCCGTTGGAGCCAAAACTGGCGGAGCCGCATTGAAAGCCATCGACGGGCTTGTTACCCCGCTCAGTGCAAGAACCGTGTCGGTTTCGAGTGCCGGTGTATCGGATGGCTGGGGAGTCGATTCGACCGCCGTTTCCTCCATTGTCTCCGGTGCCACCTCGGGTGGAGCTTCCATTCCCACATCCTCTGCCGGCACCCCACCCTCGCTGGTAAAAGGCATTCGTGGAACCGATCCCTTGAATAGAGTGTAACCTCCAAAACCGATCAAAAGCAGGGCATGTAATGCCAGCGCCACACACAAGCTCCCTCCGAACAGGATTCTGTGCCTCTGGAAGAAGCCCTTCGGCTTGATGCCCCCCTCTTTTTTTCCGTCCGGTGCCACTTTCCCCTCAATTTGTTGCTCTTCCAACGACAGCCCCATTCACTGAGAATGCCCCGAACAGTACCAATGTTCAAACGTTTCCCTGCAAAGAAAGACTTGGAATGATCCAGTTGGATGAGCCCGCGGAAACGAGAATCGGTTCTCTACTTCCGCAGCTTTTCCACCACCGCTGCCCAGTCGGGTTCGGGTGTAAGATGAGACCATGAAAACCTCAGCGCCCCGACAATGTCATCCTTTTCAAGGCCCATGGCCTTCAAGACATGGCTGGGTTGGTAGCTGGCCGAGGTACAGGCCGATCCATTGGAAACAGCCACCAGATCCCGAAGTTTCACCATCGCTTCTTCGGCACTGATTCCTGGAAAAGAAAGATTCGCCGTGTGGCTCAGAATCTGACCCTCCTCCCCGTGAATCTTTGGTTTCAAAGGGGCAAGCGCAGCGAGAAACTTCTCCCGAAACTCAACGCACTTCTTGCCCCTTGCCCCATGCTCCCTTTCTCCCATTTCCGCAGCCAATCCCAGCCCCGCCACCAGCGGAACCGGCAACGTCCCGGGCCTCAACCCCTGCTCCTGCCCGCCACCGAACACCAGCGGAAGCAACGGCACTTTTTGCTTTCCCCGATGACGCACCACCAGCACCCCCACGCCCTTGGGTCCGTAGATCTTGTGCCCGCTTGCGCTGATCAGATCGATTCGGTGATTCCGCAGGGGTTCAATCAGTTTTCCGAAAGTCTGGGCCGCATCCACATGAAACCAGGCCGGATGATGGGCCAACCCCTCGGCCACTTCCCCGATCGGCTGGATCACTCCCGTTTCGTTGTTCGCATGCATCAGGGAGACCAACAAGGTGGTCGGCCGTATCAATGGAATGATCTTGGCGGCATCCACCCGACCGTTTCTCCCGGGAGCCACCAAATCCACTTCAAAACCGTCCTTGGCCAGAACATCCACCGGTTCCAGCACCGCTTTGTGCTCAATATGACTGGTGATGATGTGGGTTTTGCCATGCCTCCGGCCCCATTGGGCCAATCCAAGAATCGCCAGATTATTACTCTCGGTCGCTCCGCTGGTAAAAACCACCTCGTCCGGTTGGGCATCCACCAGCCGGGCAATCTGTTCCCGTGCCTTCTGCACCCCTTCCTTGGCTCGGGCCCCGTACGCGTGGGTCCGGCTTCCCTCGTTTCCGTACTCTTCCTCAAAAAACCTGCGGATGATCGCCCCCACCTCGGGTTCAATCGGGGTGGTCGCATTGCAATCCAAATAGGCTGGATGGATTCCTGACATAAAGGGTAAAGCATGGACCAAAATCGACTCTTTTCCAACCCTGCATTCAACCAAGAAGCAGGGTTTGTCTCCCCCCCTCTCCCTGTCTTAGAATGCATTCCACTGCCGGAGTAGCTCAGTGGTAGAGCATCTGTTTCGTAAACAGAGGGTCACGGGTTCAATCCCCGTCTCCGGCTCCCCTTTCCTATTCTTGGCAACACTCCCGGATCGGCCGTAGGATACATTTGTGCCGAAGACCTCTCAGGCTTTGGAAACACGCCTCCTGATCGGCGGAAAATTCGTCGCTGGGGAAGGCAATCCCCAACCCGTCACCGACCCCCGCTCTGGCGAAACCTTTGCCCAAATCCCTGAAGCCTCGGTACGCCAGATCGACCAGGCTGCTCATGCCGCAGAAAAAGCTTTCGGCACTTGGGGCCACACATCGCCGGCAGAACGTTCCGCGCTTCTTCTGAAACTCGCCGACCGAATCGAATCCGAAGCCGAAATCTACGCTGATCTGGAATGCCGGAATTGCGGAAAACCCCGCCACGCCTTTCTTGCCGACGAAATTCCTGCCGTGGCCGATTGCTTCCGCTTCTTCGCCGGTGCCGCCCGTTGCACCACGGGACCCTCCGCCGGGGAATACCTGCCCGGCTACACCTCAATGTTGCGGCGTGATCCTGTGGGAGTGATTGGTTCCATTGCCCCCTGGAACTACCCGCTCATGATGGCCGCATGGAAACTGGCCCCCGCCCTTGCCGCCGGAAACACTGTGGTCCTCAAGGCTTCGGAATTCACCCCCCTGACCGCACTACATCTGGGCCGGACCTTGGCGGATCTCTTTCCATCCGGCGTGACGAATATTGTAACGGGTCGAGGAGCCACCACCGGCCAAGCCCTCATTTCCCATCCCCTCGTCCGCATGGTTTCCCTCACCGGAAGCATCGCCACCGGCACCCATGTATTGGCAAACGCCGCATCGAACATCAAACGAACCCACTTGGAATTGGGGGGCAAAGCCCCGGTCATTGTTTTTGACGATGCTAACCTCGAGGAAGTGATCGCCGCCGTCCGTAAATTTGGGTTCTACAATGCGGGTCAGGACTGCACCGCCGCCTGTCGGATCTATGCCGGCCCCAAAGTGCATGACGACCTCGTCTCGGAACTCGGCAAGGCCGTCTCCAGCCTCCAATACGGCAAGACAAAGGACGAGGAAAACGAACTCGGCCCCCTGATCACCGCCACCCACCGGGAACGTGTTCTCGGGTATGTCTCCCGTGCCGTCTCCAGCCAACATATCCGGAAAGTCGCCGGAGGTTCTGTCGCAAAAGGAAAGGGCTTTTTCTTTCAACCCACTCTCTTTGCGAATACCCATCCGGATGATGAAATTGTCCAGCAGGAGGTCTTTGGCCCCGTCGTCTCGGTCACCAAGTTCAAAACTCCGGACGAAGCGATCCGCTGGGCCAATGATTCGGAGTATGGCCTCTCCTCCTCGGTCTGGACCCAGGATCTTGCAAAGGGAATGAAAGCGGCCTCGGCCCTGCGTTACGGATGCACCTGGGTCAATACCCACTTCATGCTTGTGAACGAAATGCCCCACGGGGGCCTGAAACGCTCCGGATACGGCAAGGACCTCTCGATCTTTGCCTTGGAGGATTACACCATCCCCCGCCACGTCATGATCAGGTTCTAAAATCTAGGATCTTGCGGGCGGTCTCATTCCCGCTTTTCCAGACCGACTCGAGCCGGGAATCAATGATCGAATCCCCGCATACATACAACCCCTCCGGGAGCCCTTTCAATTCCCC
>CANEUY010000045.1 GCA_947442065.1 Verrucomicrobia subdivision 6 bacterium
AGTGAAGTCCGCACTTTTTTACCGGATCGGAAGCAAGAGGGCTACGGGTTAACGGGGGCAGGTTTGCAAAGGGCTTTGGAGGGAGGTTCTGCTCCGGATCTCTTTATTGCCTTGGATTGCGGAACGAACAGTCATCAGGAGATCGGCGAATTGAAAAAGGCGGGAATCCAAGTTTTGGTGGTGGATCATCACCAGTTAAGTGATCCTCGGCCCGAAGCCGATGCCCTGGTGAATCCCCAGAGAGGCAGGGAAGGGCATCATTACTGTACCGCGGGTTTGGTCTTTAAGCTGTGTCATGCCTACCTCCGAGCCAAAGGCGGAAGGGACCGGTTTGATCTGCGGGATATTCTGGATCTGGTGGCTTTGGCCACAGTGGCTGATTTGGTTCCGCTCAAGGAGGATAATCGGATTTTTGTCCGGGAGGGACTGAGAAGATTGTCACAGACCGTTCATCCCGGATTAAAGAGGCTGATGGATGTGAGTGGTGTGGGTCAACGAACACCGACTTCTTTTACGCTGGGGTTTCAGCTTGGGCCAAGGATCAATGCGGGGGGCAGGGTGGGGAACGCGACCTCGGGCTTGGATCTTCTTCTAAGTCATCACCCCCAGGAAACAGCAAGACTGGCCCGGGAGTTGGATCTCCAAAATCGGAAAAGACAGGAACTGGAAGCCATCGCTCTCGGGGAGGCAGAAGAGCAAATTGGACAAAATCCGACGGGACTGGGTTTGATCGCCGCAAGTGAGCGCTGGCATCCCGGTGTGGTGGGAATTGTGGCCGCCCGGTTGGTGCGAAAGTTTCACCGGCCCAGTTTCGTCATTGCCCTTACGGAACAAGGGGAGGGGAAGGGGAGTGGCCGGGGATTGCCGGGGTTATCGCTGATGGATGCCCTCCGTGCCTGTGCTCCTTGTCTCCGGGGGTTTGGGGGTCATGAAGCGGCGGCTGGGATTGTGATTCAATCGGACAAAGTGGCGGATTTTCAAAAGCTTCTCCAGGCCTGGTTGGAAAAACATGTGGCTCCGGAAATCTTTGAAAAGACCCTGCCGATCGACATGCAATTATGTCCGGAACATCTGACTCCTGAAATGGCCCGGGCGATCGCGGAACTGGCGCCTTTTGGAAAAGGAAATCCCGAACCGGTGTTTCGGATTGATGGGGTTCAGCTCATGGGGGCCACCAAGGTCTTTGCCGAGCGGCACCTGAAATTTCGGGCCAAGGTGGGGGAAAGGAAGTTTGATGTGGTGGGGTTTGATTTTGCGGCAAGGCCACCCACACGACCGGTCTTCAATCTGGCAGGCGCTTGGGAATGGGATGAATACACGGATGGACCCCGGTGGCGAATGACGGACTGGCAGTAGATCCGACTAGCGCCCGGGTCATTCGGTCGGCGACCGCTTTGGCGGAAAAGCTGGGCCTAGCTGGTCCGGAGTCATTGGCCGGTTATCTCCCCAGAAGGCATGAGGATCGCCGGCAGGGGTGGCATCCTTCCTCTGGATTGCCGGAGGGCCCTGTGAATCTTCAGGGGGTGGTGAGTCGATCCAAGCTCAACCGATGGAGGGGGCGGAGGTGCAGTGTTGAGGTGGATCTCAATCTCCTGACCCATGGTCTTGAAACAGGGGAAAGGGTACGGATGGTTTTTTATCACCTCCCTTTCTTGGCGAGGGCTTTTCCAGAAGGGAAACGTGTCGCGGCGTTCGGAAAGATCGAGGAGAAAAAGGGTGTTTTTGTCATGACTCATCCGGAAACGGAGTCGATTGAGGAGGGAAAAGAGGAGGGGATTCATCTGGATCGGGTTGTTCCGATTTACCCTCTGATCACTGGACTCAATCAACGAAGGGTGCGTGCCACTCTTTACCATTATCTAAAAATCTGTCCTACCAAAGTGACTGAGGCTTTTCCTTCCTTGGGCGATCTGCCCGGTCGCGCGGAGGCTTGGAGGATATTCCACTTTCCAGAATCGCTGGAAGAGGTGGAAAAGGCTAGGCGACGATTGGCCTACGAAGAACTGGTCGGCATGCAGTTCTCCTTGCGTGTCCGGAGGGCGGCGCGGGAGGCAATCCGTGTCGAGCGACCGGAAAAAATCAGGGATTTGGTTGCTCCTTGGCGAAAAACATTGCCCTGGGTGATGACCGGAGATCAGGACAGGGTTTGTGGGGAGATTGATCAGGACTTGGTTCTTCCCCGTCCGATGCATCGCCTTCTGCAGGGCGATGTAGGATCCGGAAAGACCTTGGTGGCTGCCCATGCCCTTTTGAGGGCTTTGGAACATGGATCCCATGTGGCCTTGATGGCCCCTACGACCCTTTTGGTGGAGCAGCATGCCGCCGCACTGAAAAAACTTTTACCCACTCGACACCTTGAGATTGTGACGTGGACTTCGGCCTCCAAACCAGGGCCAGCCGGGCTTTTTCCGAGGATTACGATAGGGACGCACGCTCTGTTTGCTGAGAAATCCAGGCTTTCGAGGCTAACCCTGTGCGTCATTGATGAGCAGCAGAGGTTTGGCGTAAAGCAGCGGGCAGCTTTTCTGGCAAAAGGCGAGAGGCCGGATCTTCTGGTGTTAACGGCCACTCCGATTCCACGGACTTATGACCTGCTACTCCACGGAGATTTGGATGTCTCGCTTTTACAGGAAATGCCGCCCGGACGGGGAGAGGTGAAGACTTTGGTGCGTGATGGAACGGCCGTGGAAAAAATCTGGACTCACCTCAATGACCGGGTTCATGCGGGGGACAGGGTCTATGTGGTCGTCCCCAGATTGGGGGAGGATGTGGTCGACTCGGCGGAAGAGGCTTCAGTCCAAAGAACCTACGAACAGCTCGCTGCAAAGATCGGAGGCAGTCGGGTCGCCCTCCTGCATGGCAGGATGAAGGAGGAGGAGAAGCTGGCGATCTTGGGAAAATTCCGTTCCGGGCAAATCTCGGTTTTGGTGTCCACCACGGTGGTGGAGGTTGGCGTGGATGTGCCGGAAGCCAACTGGATGATCATTGATCATGCGGATCGCTTGGGATTATCCCAGTTGCATCAGCTCCGGGGTCGGATTGGCCGTGGGGGAAGGAATGGAACGTGTGTCCTGATCCAGCGATCCGGCGGTCCCGGGGCCCGGGCCCGCTTGGACTTCCTGGCCAAACACCGGGATGGATTCCGGATTGCTGAGGAGGATTACCGGATTCGCGGTCCGGGGGATATTTTGGGAGACGACCAGAGCGGTTTGCCGCGGTTTCGGCATGCGCGTTTGCCTGAAGACCTTCCTCTCTTGAAGGAGGCCCAAGGGGAGGCGAAGAGGCAAATGCAGGGAGGGTGGGAGGAATGGTCTGGTTTTGTGGAGGCAGAGAAAAAGGCACGGGCGGATTTTGCCGCCAATTAGCAGGTTGGAGACATGAGCCGGAAAATGTAGCCTTTCAGGATGGGTCACAGGTCTCACGATCTTTTTCTTCGAGCCAAGAAGGTAACTCCGGGAGGCGTTCATTCCCCCGTCCGGGCTTTTCGTGCGGTGGGGGGTGAACCCTTTTTTGTTGCGGAGGCTTTCGGTGCCCGCCTGCGGGATGCGGATGGAAAGGAATACGTAGATTATGTCGGGAGTTGGGGTCCGGCCATTCTTGGGCACGCCCATCCTGAGATCATCGATTCCGTTCGGAATGCTGCTGGAAAGGGGATCACTTTCGGCACCCCTCATGAAGGGGAAGTGGAACTGGCTTCCATGATCTGTCGGATGGTTCCTTCCCTTGGAAAGGTTCGTTTTTGCAATAGCGGCACAGAGGCGACGATGTCGTGCGTACGGTTGGCACGGGGGTTTACGCGCCGGAATAAAATCGTGAAATTTGCGGGATGTTATCATGGGCATAGTGATGCCCTTTTGGTGGCCGCCGGTTCCGGTCCCTTGACCCTTGGGAAGCCGGATAGCGCAGGAGTTACCCATGGGGCTGTCCAGGACACCCTCATCCTTCCGTTTAATGATCTGGATGCGGTTCGCGCCTGTTTTTCAAAGCATGGGAATGAGATCGCCGCTGTTTTGATTGAGCCTGTTCCGGCCAATGTGGGATTGATTTTACCGGAGAATGGATACCTTCAAGGTTTGCGTGAAGAGACAGAAAAGTATGGTTCTCTTCTTGTTTTTGATGAGGTGATGACGGGGTTTCGGTTGGGGCTGGGTGGAGCCCAGGATTTGTACCGTATCCGTCCTGATCTAACGGCATTTGGCAAAGTGATTGGTGGGGGGATGCCGGTGGGGGCGTTCGGTGGGCGAGCCGAGATTATGGATTTTCTGGCCCCGGAAGGACCAGTCTATCAGGCTGGCACCCTTTCCGGAAACCCGATGGCCATGGCAGCGGGCATTGCCCAACTCAAAATACTGGAGAGGGGTGGTATTTATGAGCGGTTGGAGGCTACGGGGGTTCTCCTGGAGAAAACTATTCGTGAGTGTTTGGATGGGGCTGGGCTGAACTATCCATTCGTCAGGTTGGGATCCATGTTTTGTCTTTTTCTCCAACCCGAAGGTCGGAAGGTCAAAAACCTGGAGGATGCGAAGTCCTGCGATCGGGAAGGGTACGCAAAATTGTTTCACCAACTTCTTGAGGAGGGCGTCTATTTTCCGCCGTCTCAGTATGAGACATGTTTTCTATCCACGGCTCATGGGGCGGGGGAGTTGGAGTTGACCCGTGCAGCCCTCCGAAAAGCCTTTGATCGCAGGGCTTGAGACTCGTGGAAGAGCACGGCAGGGTTGGGTGCATGAAGGTAATCGGAACAGGCTTGGCCGATTTTTTTGACCTCACCGGTCAGGGGCACGAGGAACTGTTTGCAGGGGTCGCACAGGCATGGGAAGTCCTTCCGAAGATCGCGGCATATTTGAAGAAAAATCTCCCCCAGAACTCAAGGGCGAAGATCATTGGAAACCCATCCATCGGGGAAAATGTCTTTTTGGGGGAAGGAACCATTGTTGAGCCCGGAGCTTATATTCGAGGTCCCGCTTGGATTGGAAAAAACTGTGAAATCCGTCACGGGGCTTATCTGAGGGAGAATGTGATTGCAGGGGACGGGTGTGTCTTGGGTAACAGTTCTGAGTTCAAGAATTGTCTTTTGCTCTCGGGAGCACATGCCCCGCACTTTAATTATGTCGGGGATTCCCTGGTGGGCCGGGATGTGAATCTGGGGGCTGGAGTGATTTTATCCAACTACCGACTGGATGGACAGGTCATCCGGGTGAGAAATGCGGGGGCGTTGATAGAAACCGGTTTGAGAAAATTTGGGGCAATTGTGGGAGATGGAGCTTCCGTCGGCTGCAATGCGGTGCTGAATCCCGGGAGTCTGGTTTCGAGGAAGGCACGAATCCTGCCCGGAACGATCTGGTCCGGGGTAAAAAATCAAACGTAGGGTTGGCCGACAAAACTGTGGAACGGTGTGATGGTAAAAGCACGTTCGAGGAGGCCGTCAAAGATTGCGGGAACGGCATCGGCCGTTTGCGGATGCAGATCGTGCAACAGGATAATCGACCCCGGCTGGCTGGCTGAAAGGACGCGCTGGGTAATGGCACTGCTTCCTGGTTGCGACCAGTCTTTGGGATCCACTGACCAATAGGCGACGCCCAGCCCCATTTTGGAGGCAATCGGTCCCTGTTCCCTACGGAAGGCACCGTAGGGCGGACGGAACCATACGGGAGTTACGCCTGTGGCCCGGGTAATGGATTCCTGGGTCCGGGCCAGTTGCTGCTCGACGGAAGAATCTGACATTCCGGCGAGGCGGGGATGGGTATAGGAGTGATTCGCCACATCGTGTCCCTCATCCACCAGGCGTCGTGCCAGATGGGGTGCAGCGTCCACCTTCGCCCCAATCAGAAAAAAGGTGGCCCGAAGATTTCTTTTGGAAAGTTCCGTTAGTACACGTTCGGTGATACCAGGAGTGGGACCGTCATCGAAGGTAAGGGCCAGCCGATTTCCGAATCCCGGGCCACTATTAATGAAGTGGGGATTGATTTCTGATTCGCCTTCGATGGCAGGATTGGCCGGTTGGGCGAAAGCGGGCGTGATGGTTCCGGCTCCGGCCATGGCCAAGAGTCTTAGGAATTCATTCCGTCTCATTGAGTTTCACTTTAGCAGGGAACGAGGCATGATCAAAGTCCCTTTGCATGAAGATATGTGACCTGACGCAAATCTACTCTCCTGTTGGGGGAGGGGTGCGTTCCTACCTGATGGCCAAAAGGGATTTTATCCGAAGGAAAACATCCCACGAGCATTTGCTGATTGTTCCGGGAGAAAAGACCGAGCAGGTGGAGGGTGGTAGGACACAGATATGGACGGTCAGGGGGCCGACAGTGAACGCCACATCCCGGTACCGCTGGATGATGGATCTTCCCGCCTTGCTGAAGATTCTTTATGCCGAGCGTCCGGATGTGGTGGAGGCGGGCGATCCTTATCACGCTGCCATGGTGGCCCGAAACTGGGCGAATCGAAGAGGGGCACGATTCTATATGTTTTATCATTCCCACTTTCCGGATGCCTTGCTCCGCACCGTTTTAAAGTTTGCCGGCAGTTGGGCCCGGGGTGTGACGGAGCAGTGGGCCGCGGACTATCTGCGAAATCTTGCCCAATCCGGGCAAGGGGTGTTCGTGGCAAGTCGACATCTAATTGGCGTGCTGCGGGGTTGGGGCGTCCCGCGACTCCAGTTCCTGCCGCTTGGCATGGAAACAGAGGTATTTCAGCCTGTGTCCGATGATCGGAGGCTGGCTCTGAGAAAAAAACTTGGACTTCCGGAGAAAACTCAGGTGATTCTTTATGTGGGTCGATTTTCTCCGGATAAAGACACGAGTTTGCTTTTACGGGCGTGGGAAAAAATGGAGGAAATCCAGCCCGAGGGATGGACCGGGGTGATGGTCGGAGATGGCCAAATGAAAGGGGATGTGGAGAAATTTATTCGAAAGCATCCGCGAATTCGACATGTTCCCTATCTCCAGACACAGAGGGAACTGGCGGAATGGTATCAGGCGGCCGATTTGTTGATTCATCCCGGGAGATGGGAGACTTTTGGATTGGTGCTCTTGGAGGCACAAGCCTGTGGATTGCCTGTGATTGGGTTTCGTGGAGGGGCGATGGAGGAGCAGGCGGCGGATCATCAGGATTGGCCTCGGGGCAGGAGTTCGGTGGATTTGGCGGAAGCGACAATCCTCCGGCTTGGATCGTTAACGCGGGCATTGAGGGACAAGGTTGCCCGCCATGTTCAGGATCATTTTAGTTGGGA
The DNA here is from genome assembly GCA_947442065.1 of Verrucomicrobia subdivision 6 bacterium. Classification (GTDB taxonomy): domain Bacteria; phylum Verrucomicrobiota; class Verrucomicrobiia; order Methylacidiphilales; family Verrucolacustridaceae; genus Verrucolacustris. The sequence goes on from CANEUY010000045.1 coordinate 7,229, forward strand.
AAAAACCTTCACAAGGCAAATGGAAGTTTATGAGTCCAGCGAGTGAGATCCAATCTGATGTGCGGGTTCGCCCTTATGAACAAAGGGATCGCTCTCAGATCCGTAAAATCTGTGCCGACACGGGATTTCTAGGGGATCCGATCGATCCGGTGTTTGAGGACCGGGAGCTTTTCTCCGACTTTCTAACCTCACCTTATACAGATGCTGAACCGGATTGTTGTTACGTCTGGGAGGGGAAGGAAGGGAGGATTCTCGGGTATGTCATGGGTTCCCGCAGTCGGTGGAGGCATATTTGTCACCTTGTTCGGCGATGCCCCGGTTGGTTCTTTCGGGCTGTCTTTGGATTCTTTTTTTATTATCGCCCCTCAACCCGGAAATATCTGATTTGGCTCCTTTTTCGCGGGAGACGGGAGACTCCGTCTTCCCCTGCCAATGCAGTGCACTTCCATATCAATCTTTTGCCTGAGGCCCGGGGATTGAAAGGGGGAAAACTGTTGTTTGATACCTTTTTGGATCGGATGGCAGAACTCGGGGAGTCATCCGTCTTTGGTCAGATTGTGGTGAAAGGAGATCGACGGACGGACAGAATGTTCTCCTGGTATGGATTTAAAATCATCGACCGTAAGGAGGTGAGCAAGTTCCGTGAGCATCGGGATGAGCCAGTGTACCTTTGTACGGTTGTCCAAGAGAGGGTTCGAAATCCTACGTTAAAAAAGGACAGAAATCGTCGCCTGCTCCTTTCCTTTCATGACTTTCATCCCGGAAGTCGTGCCCAGATCAGGGAACAGATGGGCTTCTGTTTATCCAGATGCCCTGGGCATGCCTCCGTTCTTGTCATTCCAGAGTATCACCATGGGCATCCCACCGAAAAATGTGAAGAGAGTCTGGCTCTTTTGGATCAGTGGAGTCGAGAAGGCCATGATTTGACTGTCCACGGCTACTACCATGACCGTGTGGGTCTTCCGGAGGAGTCGTGGTGGTGGACCCGGATTTACACGCAGCAGGAAGCGGAATTTTTCCGCCTAAACACCGCTGAAGCGAGGGCCAGAATTCAACTGGCCTGTGACCTTTGGAAGCGGAAGGGATGGAAGGCCCACGGTTTTGTCGCCCCAGGATGGCTTCATGAAGATGATTTGGAGGATGTCCTCAGGGCAGAGAATTTCCGCTACACATGCCGGATCGGTGGGGTGACCCATCTGCAAAAGGGGCGCACGGACTGTGCATGGGCTGGGACATACAGTTTGCGTTCCGGATGGCGTAGAGGCTTGGCCCGGCTTTGGCACCCATTGTGGAAACGTATCTGGGGTGGGCGGGAGATTATCCGGTTGAGCCTTCATCCTGCGGATTTAGAGGTCCCTTTTGTTCGCCGCCAGGTGGGGCTTTTGCTCGAAGAGTTGGCCCGACAGGGTTATCGTAGTTATTCCTACGCCCAACATGTCGAAATGTGACCTCCATCTTCATTCCCGATATTCGAATCGCCCCTCGGAATGGATTTTGAGGAAATTGGGAATCCCCGACAGCCTTTCCCAACCTAAAAAACTTTACGAGAACCTGCGCAAAGCGGGTCATGATTACGTCACTCTAACGGATCACAATACACTGGGTGCTTGGCGTGAACTGAAGGGGCTGGACGGTTTTTTTCCTGGGATGGAAATCACCACTTATTTTCCCGAGGATCACTGCAAGATTCATCTCTTGGCATGGAACATGGATGAATCTCAGGCGACTGAGATAGAAAAGCTCAGAAGCAACATTATGGAGCTGGCCCGGTTCATGCATCGGGAGGGAATCGTCCATGCGGTGGCTCATCCTCTTTTGAATCTGGACGGAAAGATGACCCCCGATCATTTCGAGAAGCTCATCCTTCTCTTTCGGGTTTTTGAGACAGTGAACGGACTTCGTTCCCAAATTGGACAACAGATCGCCAAGGAATGCCTTCAGTCCATGACACAGGAGAAGATCAATGGTCTTTCCGCCAAACATGGATTCGATCCGATACCGGACGAGGCATGGAAGAAGTCCTTTATCGGGGGGTCCAATGATCACAGCGGTCTGTACGCAGGAAGGGTCTGGACCGAAGTTTCTGGAGCAAAAGATGTGGCTTCTTTTTTACGGGCAGTGGAGGACGGGAAGGGAGTTCCTCATGGGGAAGGTGGTGATCCTGCCCGCCTGGTGAACGGACTATTTCATGTGATGTTTGACTTTGTCCGTGAAAAGATCGGCAAGCAGGCCCCGAGAGGTTCGGAGCTTCTTTTGCGTGTCGTGAATCGATTCCTTGCCGGGGAGAATCCACTCGAAATCACCTTTCTGGATAAGGCCCGTTATGCGGTCGAGATGGTGACCAGCGGAAAAATCCTGGAATTCTGGAAGTCCCCCGAGGGTGGGTTGAGTAAGGAGCTCTCCGCTTACCTGACGCTGCCATCCACCCGTCTTCAGTTGCAGAGCGTTCTGGCTGAGGAAACGGAGCCGGAAAGAAGAAGCTTTCGCCTTGCCTCGAAAGTCATGAATGATGTCGGATTTCGTATTGTCACCCGTTTTATTGAAAAAGCGGGAAAAGGAGATTTCCTGGGAGGGTTGGAGCCCTTGGCGGGAGTTCTGCCTTTGGGGTTGGCGACCGCACCTTATCTCTATTCTTTTCACGTGCTGAGGAGTGATCGTTCGCTTTGGGGGGAAACGGCCCAAAGGTTTTTAGGGAAAAAGCCCGCCTCATTGGAAAATCATCGGCGCGGGTGGTTCACGGACACCCTGGAAGACGTGAATGGCGTGGCACGAACCATCCGAACGATGGCCAACGCCGGGCGTCGGTGTGGAGCGGACATTACCATCCTTACCAGCCGCCCCGGACTGAAAAAAGAGGAAGGGGTCATGAATTTTCAGCCTGTGGGAGAGTTCACGATTCCGGAATATGACCTCCAAAAACTGAGTTTCCCGCCCATTTTGGAGGTGGTCGACCATGTGGCTAAACGAGGTTATACCGAGATCATTCTCAGCACGCCCGGTCCGGTCGGACTTTCCGGGTTGGTGGCCGCCAAGTTGCTGGGGTTAAGGACCAGCGCGATTTATCATACCGACTTTCCGCAGTACGCGCGGTTCCTCAGTGAAGATGATCCACTGGTCGAAGGGGTGGCCTGGAACTATATGCACTGGTTTTATAGTCAGGTCGACCGGGTCTATGTGAATTCCCAGAGTTATCTCGAACGCTGGGCTGAGCGCGGTTTGGATCGGGA
>CANEUY010000046.1 GCA_947442065.1 Verrucomicrobia subdivision 6 bacterium
ATGGATTCGGGCCATGTCCTGCCGATTTCGAGCCAGACGGAATGGTTGAAAAATAATTTGGGAAAGCGGAAATCAGTTCCGTGGGTGTTTGCCTCCTGGCATGTGCCCGCTTTTCCTTCGTTCCGGAGTTGGAAACATCAAAAGGAGATTGTCGAGGTCCGGGACAATTGGGTCCCCGTTCTCGAGGCTTCCAAGGTGACAGCGGTTTTTAATCATCATGACCACAACCTGCAAAGGGTGGAGACGGAGGGTAAAGGGGGCAGGAAGATTCCCTTTTTCGGGAACGGAGCATTGGGGGTGGAAGCGCGGCCCCAGCAATGTCCGGAATCAAAACAGCTGACGAAGGCTTTTTCGCAGTCGGATTATGTGAATGTGGTCCAGCTCCGGATGGATGGAGCCACCGTGCGTTCTTTGGGGCCCACGGGGCAGGAGTTGGATCGGGTCGAGTTTCCTGTCCCGGGTCGTTAATCGTTCATTCTCCGCATCGACAGGCTTCCGGGTTTCTGGTCTGCTGAAAGTATGATCGTACCCGCCAGCTGGCTTGAGCCTTACCAAGATATGCGTTGGCAGGGGGCGCTGGAGGTTCTTCTTCTCACGGCAGTGTTTTACTACGGATACAAACTGCTCCGGCGAACCCAGGGGGCGAAGGTTTTGAGCGGATTTTTATTGGTCTTTTTTGTCGCCTTGGTGGCATCCAAGTTTTTGGAACTGCGGGTGTTGAGTTTTCTTCTGCAGGCCTTTGTTTCGGTTTTGGTTCTGGCGTTTTTGATCCTGTTTCAGCCGGAGATTCGACGGGCTCTGGCGGAAATCGGCCGAGCCGGGGGATTGACCCTGCATGCGGAACGGCAGTCCTTTGTCATCGAGGAAGTGATCAAGGCGGTGGAGGCTTTGCGGGAGAGAAAATACGGGGCCCTGATTGTCTTTGAGCAGTCCGGACTGACTCAGGGGGTGATCGATTCGGGTGTTTCGATCCAAGGGAATGTCTCCGAAGAGCTGCTCACGACTGTTTTTTTTAACCAGACCCCGTTGCACGATGGAGCCGTGATCATTCGGGGGGATCAGGTGGTGGCGGCGGGATGTGTCCTGCCAGTAAGCCAACAAGGAATGAGCCGGGTTCTGGGGCTTCGCCACCGGGCGGCGCTGGGCTTGACCGAGGAGAGCGATGCGGTTGTCCTCGTTTTATCGGAAGAGTCGGGGGAATTGACCCTTTGTCTTCGGGGGGTGATGGAAAGACCCTTGGAAATCGATGCCGTCCGTCAGAAATTGACCGAAAGGCTGGTCGGATCCAGTGAAGGCGTCTCCTGGTTGAGTGGGGTCATCCGAGGGTTTCTGCGGCCTTCGGGAGGGCCAAGGGCTCTTCTCCGAAGGATGATCCGGATTTCTCTTTGTCTGGTCACCGCGCTGATTCTTTGGGGGATGCTGGGAGTGATTGTTGCGGGAATGAGGGCGGGAGTCCGTTAATGGCAGGAAGCGGGGGTCGGCGCTGGTTTGGGACGGATGGAATCCGTGGCAGGGTGGGCAAAGAGCCCATGACTCCGGAGTTTGTGACGGCACTGGGGCAAGCTGCCGGGAAGTTTTTTTTAGAAAAAAATCCAAAGGGAAAAATCCTCATCGCCCGGGATACCCGGGAGTCAGGACCCATGCTGGAGGCGGCCCTGATTTCTGGAATCCGATCCGCAGGGTTGGAGGTGGAATCGGCCGGGGTGATGCCCAGCGGGGCGGCGGCCATGGTGGGAAAAGAGAAGGGGGCCTGTGCCGTGGTGGTTTTGAGTGCTTCGCATAATCCGGCGACGGACAACGGGGTGAAATTTTTCGGGGCAGACGGGGGCAAACTGGCGGATACCGAGGAAGAGGCCATCGAGGCATTGTTGGAGGAACGGCATCCTTCGGCCATCCCCCAAGGACAAACGATGGAGAAAGGATTCTCCTGCCCGCGCGAAGCGTTCGATTTGTATCGAAACCGCCTCAAGGGGGTCTTTGGGGGAAAGTTGTCCCTGAAGGGGTTGAAGATTGTGGTGGATGCGGCGAACGGAGCCGCGTGGTTTACGACGCCGGAAATCCTGAGGGAACTGGGGGCCGAGGTGGAGGTGATTGCGGCCGAACCCAATGGCAAAAACATCAACGAGGGATGCGGATCGGAGCATCCGGAGGAGTTGATGAAGGAGGTGAAAAAGAGATCGGGTTGGATCGGTGTGGCGCATGACGGGGACGCCGACCGGCTGGTTTTGATTGACGAAGAGGGTAACAAGGTGGACGGGGACGAGGTGATCACCATGGCGGCACTGGATGCCCTCGAAAGGGGAAAGCTTCCTGGCAACGCCGTGGTGGTGACGGTGATGAGCAACCTTGGGTTGGATGAGGCAGTGACGGCGCGTGGGGGCAGGGTGGTCCGGACGCCCGTGGGAGATCGCTATGTGTCGGAAGTGATGAGAAAAGGTGGGTTTGTTCTCGGGGGGGAGCAGTCGGGGCATCTGCTGTTTTTCGACGCTTCCCCTGCGGGGGATGGATTGCTTTCCGCCCTCAAGATATTGGATCTGCTCGTCAGAAAGAAAACACGACTGGGTGAGCTGCGAAAAGAGATGAAGAAGTATCCCCAGGAACTGACCAATCTCCGGGTTCGGCACAAGCCCGCATGGGAGACTCTGGAGCCCCTCGCCCGTGGGGTGCGTGAAATGGAAGCCTTTTTGGGTAAAAAGGGCAGGATCCTTTTGCGTTATTCCGGGACAGAAAATCTGGTGCGACTGCTTGTCGAAGCGGACGAAAAGGATAAGATCCGAAAGGTTCAGGAAAAGCTGTTGCCGATCCTGGAGGAACATTTAGGAGAAAGTAAACGATGAGCGCAAATGCCTTGGATCAACTGAAGAAGTTCACCACCGTCGTGGCGGACACGGGGGATTTTGCCTCCATGAAGGAGTATGCCCCGCAGGATGCGACCACGAACCCCACCTTGATTGAAAAAGCAACCGACATGCCGGCCTATCAGGCTCTGTTGGAGAAGGCTGTAGCGGATGGCAAGGCGGCACCGGGATCCCCCGAGGAGAGAGCCCGGGCGATCATTGATCGTTTATTGATCCTCTTCGGATGTGAAATCTTGAAAATCGTGCCCGGGCGCGTTTCGACCGAAGTGGATGCGAGGCTCTCCTTTGATGTGGATGCCACGGTCGCAAAGGCCCGACACCTGATCGCCCTGTACAAGACAGCCGGCATCGAACGGGAGCGGATTTTGATCAAGATTGCGGCGACTTGGGAAGGAGCCCAAGCGGCCAAGATTGTCCAAAAAGAAGGAATTCAATGCAACCTGACCCTGATGTTCTCTCTTCCGCAGGCTGTCGCCTGTGCGGAAGCCGGAGCCAGGCTGATTTCGCCCTTCGTTGGGCGGATCTACGACTGGTACAAGAAGAGCACCGGGAAAGAGTTCAAGGGAGCGGAAGATCCAGGGGTGCAATCGGTCCAAAAAATCTATGCCTATTATAAAAAATTCGGATATCCGACCCAAGTCATGGGGGCGAGTTTCCGGAACATGGGACAGATTCTGGAGCTGGCGGGTTGTGATCTGCTGACCATCAGTCCGAATCTGCTGGCCGAGTTAAAGGCCTCTACCTCGCCCGTAACAAAAAAACTGGATGCGGAGGCGGCGAAAAAGGATCCGATCTCCAAGCTTCCCTTGGATGAAAAAAGTTTCCGATTCCTGCTGAACGAGGATGCCATGGCGACGGAAAAACTCGCCGAGGGCATCCGCCTGTTTTCCGCGGATATCGTGAAGCTCGAGAAAAAGATTCTCTCAAAAATCTAGCGTTTAGCGGCTGAGGAGCTGGCGAAGCACGTAGGGGAGAATCCCCCCGTGCAGGTAGTATTCCACCTCTACCGGGGTATCGAGCCGGCTGACGATCGGAGTCTTTTCGGTCGTCCCGTTTTCCCTTTGGATAACCAAGGTAAGTTTTTCCTGGGGTTTGGGGGGTTGGCTCAGGCCTTCAATGGAAAAAACTTCAGTTCCATTGAGTTTGAGGGTTTGGGCGGTGACCCCGTTCGGGAAGGTGCAGGGAAGGACTCCCATGCCAACCAGGTTGGAACGATGAATCCGTTCGAAGCTTTCCGCAACGACGGCGCGGACTCCCAGTAGCCGGGTGCCTTTGGCCGCCCAATCCCGGGAACTGCCGGTGCCGTATTCCTTGCCCGCAAGGATCACCAATGGCACCTGGGCTTTCCGATAAGCCATCGCGGCATCATAGATGGAAATCTGGGGCCGTTGGGGATCGAGCAGATTCAGGGTCATGCCCCCCTCCACGCCCGGGAGCATGAGATTTTTGATTCGGACGTTGGCAAAGGTTCCGCGGGTCATCACCCGGTCATTTCCGCGGCGGGCGCCGTAACTGTTAAAGTCCTCTGCCGAAACACCGTTTTCGATCAGGTAGGCTCCAGCGGGAGAGGTTTTTTTGATATTCCCTGCGGGGGAGATGTGGTCTGTCGTGACGGAATCGCCGAAAATTCCAAGGCACCGGGCGCCGCTGATACCGGCCACATCCGAGGGTTGCATCGAGAAATTCTCGAAGAAAGGGGGCTCTTGGATATAGGTGCTTTTCCGATCCCACGCGTAGGTTTGTCCCGGCTTGCTGGGAATCTCATTCCAAGCGGGGTTTTGTTCGGAGAAATCGCGGTAGAGGCGGCGAAAGACCTCGGGTTTTAGGGCGGATTTCATGGCTTGGCCAATTTCCTCCCGGGTGGGCCAAAGATCGCGGAGGTAAACCGCCTTGCCGTCTTTGCCAAGCCCGAGGGGATCCTGGGAAAGATCGAGATCGATCCGCCCAGCCAAAGCGAAGGCGACAACCAAAGGCGGGGACATGAGGAAGTTGGCTTTGACGGAGGAGTGGACGCGAGCCTCGAAGTTGCGGTTCCCGGAGAGAACGCTGGCGGCAATCAGATCGTGTTCGACGACGGCTTTTTCCACGGGGGCGGGGAGCGGACCTGAATTTCCGATACAAGTGGTGCATCCATAACCCACCAGATTGAATCCAAGTTGATCCAGGTAGGGTTGAAGGCCGGTGGCGTTCAAATAATCGGAGACGACGCGGGATCCGGGGGCGAGGGATGCCTTGACGGTGGAATTCACCGTTAGGCCACGTTCAACGGCTTTTTTGGCCAGGAGTCCGGCGGCGAGCATGACTGAGGGATTCGATGTGTTTGTGCAGGAGGTGATGGCGGCAATGACCACGGATCCGTTTCGGAGAGCGCCGGGGTAATTGAGATCGGTTTTTCCGGGCACGGAATCCGGGGTTGGTCGGTCGGAAACCATCTCCTGTTCGTCGTCGGTCATGCTGACCTTGGCTGTCTGGGTAAGTTGGTGGGAATTTTTTCCGTAGCCACCGTCGGCGATGGCTTTGGAAAGAAGGGATCCAAAAGTGGATTTGAGGTGGGTTAGTTCGATGCGATCTTGAGGGCGCTTGGGCCCTGCGACGCTGGGCTGGATGGTGGCAAGATCGAGTTCCACAACAGAGGAGAAAGACAGGGCGTCTTTTTTCGTGGCGATGCCAAAAAGATTTTGTGCGCGGTAGTAGTCTTCGACCAGCTTCACGAGATCATCCGGCCGACCGGTGCCCCGGAGGTAACCGAGGGTTTCCTCGTCTACCGGAAAGTAACCCATGGTGGCGCCGTATTCAGGGGCCATGTTGGCGATGGTGGCGCGGTCGGGCAGGGTGAGTTTGGCGGCGCCGGGTCCGTAGAACTCAACGAATTTTCCGACGACCTTGTGTTGGCGCAGAAGTTGGGTGACCGTGAGGGCAAGGTCAGTGGCCGTGGCGGCGGGGGGAAGTTCGCCGGTCAAATAGAAACCGACGACTTCGGGGGTAAGAAAGGTGAGGGGTTGGCCCAGCATGCCGGCTTCCGCCTCGATTCCACCCACCCCCCAGCCCACGATTCCAAGGCCGTTGATCATGGTGGTATGGGAATCGGTGCCGACGAGGGAATCAGGGTAGGCGAGGAGAGATCCATCGGCCTGTTTCTGGGTGAAGACACCCCGGGCGAGGTATTCGAGGTTCACCTGATGGACGATCCCGATTCCCGGGGGGACAACGCCAAAGGTTTCAAAGGCCTGCTGGCCCCATTTGAGGAACTCGTAGCGCTCGCGGTTTCGTTTGAATTCATACTCCATGTTGAGCATGAAAGCCTGTTTCGTGCCGTTGACGTCGACCTGGACGGAGTGATCCACCACAAGATCGACGGGGACGAGGGGCTCGATGATTTTGGGATCTTTTTTGAGGCGGGCGACGGCATCGCGCATGGCGGCGAGGTCGACAAGGAGCGGGACGCCGGTGAAGTCCTGCAGCACGATCCGGGCGACGGTGAAGGGAATTTCTTCGGCGGCGGGCTTTTGGGCGTTCCAGCGGGCGAGGTTTTCGACATCGCGGGGACGGGCTTTAAAGCCGTCGCAGTGTCGAAGGACGGATTCGAGAACAATGCGGAGGGAGACGGGGAGCCGGGAGAGGTCAGCCTTCAGCTGTTGGCCTAGTTTGGGAAGGCTTTGGAACTGGTAGGATTTTCCGGAAGACTGGAACGAATCGAGGCTTTGGGTGCGGAGGTCGGACATCGGGGATTTATAACAAACATTCAATCGAAGTTGAAGTTGAAGTTGTGCAGGGAACCCAAGGCCGGTTTCAGAAAAAAAAGGACAAATCTCCCAACTTCTATCCTGACCGCCGACCCGCTAGCATTCAGGCATGGCTTTATTGGTGCAAAAGTACGGGGGAACTTCGGTGGCCAATCTGGAGAGGATCCAGAAAGTGGCGGACCGGGTGGCAGAGTCGCGCCGCAAGGGGAACCGCTTGGTCGTGGTGGTTTCGGCGATGAGCGGGGTGACGGATGGTTTGTTAAAAATGGCAAAAGCGGTGTATGCAGAACCGAGGGAGAGGGAGATGGATCTTTTGTTGGCGACGGGGGAACAGACGACAACCGCATTACTGGCCATCGCCCTGCAGGCCCGCGGGGTGGAAGCCGTGGCGATGACGGGTGCGCAGGCGGGGATTGTGACTGACGGGACGCACACCAAGGCGAGGATCGCGAATGTCACCCCGGCGGCGGTGCAATCGCACCTTCGGGAAGGGCGGGTGGTGATTGTTGCAGGATTCCAGGGCCAAACGATGGAGGGGCAGATCACCACCTTGGGACGTGGAGGGTCAGATTTGACGGCGATTGCACTGGCGGCGGTCCTCAAGGCCACCCGGTGCGAGATTTATACCGATGTGGACGGGGTGTATACGGCGGATCCGCGGACCGAGCCCGGGGCGAGAAAAATTGGCGAAATCTCGTATGACGAGATGCTCGAACTGGCGAGCACGGGGGCCAAGGTCATGCAGGCGCGTTCGGTGGAGTTTGCCAAAAAGTTCGGAGTGGTCTTTGAGGTGCGGTCGAGTTTCAATCGTGCCCGAGGAACCATTGTGAAAGAAGAAGCCAAATCCATGGAACGTGTGGTGGTGCGCGGGGTGAGTCTGGAAAAGAACCAGGCGAAGGTCACGCTTGTGGGGGTGGCGGATCGGCCCGGAGTCGCCGCCCGGCTTTTTTCCGGAATTGCGAAGGCGGGGATCAATGTCGATATGATCGTGCAAAACGTTTCCCTGCCCACGGGTGGGCGGAACGGGAAGGCGCAGACCGACATCACATTCACCGTCCCTCGGGAAGAGCTGGCCAAAGTGCGGAAGTTTCTCGATCCGTTCCGCCGGGCGGGCGGGGCACGTGAAATCCTGTTCCGGGAGGGGGTGGCGAAGCTTTCCGTTGTGGGAATCGGAATGAGGAGTCACAGCGGGGTGGCGGCACAGTTGTTTCGTGCTTTGGCAGCGGCCCGGGTGAACATCCAGATGATCAGCACCAGTGAAATCAAAATCACCGTCGTGGTGGATGAGGAAGCGGGAGCCAAGGCTGTGCGGGCGGCACACCGTGAGTTTCGACTTGGGAAAAAGGGATGAGTCTGGATTCCATCGATCCGCGACCCTTTTGGATCCGCTGGAAAAGCCGGGACTGGGCATTCTTCCTGTTGCAGCTTTTTCTGGGGTTGCGGTTCTTGACCGCGGGGATCGGAAAATTTTACGGAAATACCGGACTGAGTTTTTCCCATTTTTATTCCGAGGTTCTTCCGGCGTTGAGTCAGGCTTTTTTGGAAAAGACATTTCTGCCGGCTTGGGGGGTGAAATTGTTCCTCGGAACACTTCCATATGCTGAAATTTTACTGGGAGCGGGGATTCTCGTGGCGGGCAAAAATCGCGGACCCTTGGTTCTGGCGGGGATTTTGTATGTCGTTCTGGCATTCGGACAAATGCTTATGGGAGCACAGTCGGTGGTGGCCGATCTCGCGGTTCATTTGGGGTTGGTGGCGGCGGCTCTGATTTTGGCCGGCGATGAGAATCCGGGGGATGCAAAGCGCTAAAAAGTGCCCCGGCTAGGACTTGAACCTAGGACCAAGTGATTAAGAGTCACCTGCTCTACCAACTGAGCTACCGAGGCGTAGGGGGTAAGAATATCGGAAAAAGACATGGCCTGCAACGCCTGCGGGTATCGTGAATTCTGAATTGAGGAGCAAGCCACGAGAGGCAATGTGGATAGATGGCAAGAACATCTCTAGATTCGGATTGGAGCTTGATCTGACCCGATCGGAAAAGCTGCTGGAAAAAATCCGGGACGAACTGCGTGGAAACAGGAAAAGAAATTAATCCGAAGGAGAGAGCCGCCTCCCTGGCGGGACATGGGCTCCAGATTTTTGGGGATGTCCGTCTGGAGCAGGACGGAGTGATTCGGGCCAAGGTGAAGGGGAATGTACAGGCTTCCGGGAAACTCGTTGTGGCGAAGGAGGCGGAGATTTCGGGGGCCGTTTCCGGGGGGGACATCCGATTGGAAGGGAAAGTGGAGGCTGGGTTACAGGGGAGAGGCCGGGTTTGGCTGGTTGCCCAATCGGTTTTGCGCACCCGATGTGCTGCGAAGTCACTGAGGATTGAGCCGGGGGCGGATTTTCGTGGAGAGCTTCGAATTGGGGAGTCTCTGGATGGCTGAGCTTCCCCAAAAAATCGAGGTGAGCTGTCCGGAGTGCGGGCAGACCCAAAGGGAGTCGGAAAACTTTATTTCCACCGTTTGCCGTGGTTGCGGGGCCTATTTCAAGTCCTCCCATGCCCCGGTTCATGCCCGGAAAAAAGTCAAACGCGCGGGAATCAAAAAGCGGGAGCTGACCTGTGCGGATTGCGGGGCGGTTCAAATGGTGGCGGAAGAGGCGCAATCCTCCAGTTGTCTGGAATGTGGAAGACACCTGGAGTTGGGGCACCGGGTCATTGAGGGGGAACATCTTGGAAATCTTGTTTTGGAGGGGGAACTGACGATCGGACCGAAGGGAAACTTCGGGGGTTCCAAGGCAAGAGCTGCGAGGATTGTCCTGCAGGGTCGGGCCAGCGGTTTTCTTCAGGCGGCGGAATGGTTGAGAGTGGAGGGGCAGGCCAACCTACGTTCCGGCGCTTCGGGGGAGGTTTTGGAGGTCAGACCCGGAGCGAGTTTGGAATCCAAGGATAACCTGCTTTTTCGAAGTGGTCAGATCGACGGGGAGTTACGTTGCAGAACCGCCCAATTCAGCGGGCCTCTGAAAGTCGGGCCTGCCGGGAAAATTATCGCCGAACAGATTGTGTTCTCTGAATTGACTGTGGAAGAGGGAGGCCGGATCCAAGCCCAAGGGGAGGCTCGAATGAAGGTGGAGCCGATCGTGGCTCAGGAGGTTCTTCCCGCAGACGGGGAAATTACTTCGACCTAGAGGAGGAAGTCCCCAGGCGCCGGAACACGGGTGCGAATTCGGGCGCGCTGGCCTTGCCTTCGATCGGATCAGACCGGCCACGGAAGGTAGCGGCTTCGGCAACGATAAACTTCGCCGTCTGCACATCACCAAAAAGCTCGGCATTATCGCAGACTTCAACGGATTCCGTGGCGGTGATGTTGCCTTGGACTTTTCCGCGGATGATGACTTTGGCGGCTTGAATTTCGGCTTTGATGATGGCTTCCGAGCCGATGGTCAGGGTGCCTTGGGAAATAATTTCCCCTTCGAAGGTGCCGTTAAATTCGAGGGCCCCGTCAAACGCGAGGGTTCCTTTGATTTCAACTTGGTCGGTGATCATGGCTGTACGGGGGGATGATGCATCGATGCGGGCAGTATGGTCCTTCTGGACCTCAGGATAACTGAAAGTGGTGTCCAAAGTCTCGTTTTTCTTGGAAGGAGTGCGGTTAAACATTTTTATATAATAACACGGAAATAGTGATTCCTGTAAAGGCCTTTTTTCATAACCTTGAATGAGAAGCAGGGTTCTTGACACTGGCACTCCTTCCCTTCCAACCTTTCGTTCTCATGATTCACCATCTCAAGCTGATCCATTTGAAGGAAGGTCTTCCG
>CANEUY010000047.1 GCA_947442065.1 Verrucomicrobia subdivision 6 bacterium
AACCATCACGCCCGGCGTGGAGGTTTGCTGGATCACACCTCCCAGATGTTGAGGGTGGCCCGGGCCTTGGCGCCCCTTTATCCGGAAGTGGACTCCGACCTCCTTTGTGCAGGGGTGATTTTTCATGACATGGGAAAACTTTGGGAGAATGACACGGGGGAAAAGGGGTTCGGCTCGTTGCCAAGCCGCCGTGGGGAACTATTGGGCCACATTTCTCTGGGGATCGAAGTAGCCAATGCCTTGTGGCGAGAGGGGGAGGCGGCGGAAGCAAAATCGTGGGAAAATCTTTCGCCCGCTTCGGAGGAATTGCGGGATCATCTGCTTCATCTGATCGCTTCCCATCATGGAACCAAGGAGTTTGGATCCCCGGTGGCTCCCAAGACGCCGGAAGCTTTTCTGCTTCACCATATCGATAATATCGACGCCAAGATGGAGATGCTCCGCCTCAGTTATGCCCGGGGCAAGGAGGAGGGGACCGGTCTGCTTGAGGCGCACCGGCCGCTGGAGGGGCCCCTCCCCTGGCCGATCAGCCGAAAGATCATGCCTCCCGGGGAGGCGGCTTCCTGAAACTTTTCTTTCTGGCTCTGGTTGGCGCAGGTTGGAGTGTAGGATCCTCTGCGATGGCGTATGAGCAGGCTTATCCGATGACCGCGGCGGGGGTCTGTGAAATCAAAACCCTGCCCCCGGGGGTGGTTCTCGAGGCGAAATCCGCAGGGGGATACTTTCGGGAGAATAACGGGCTCTTTCGCCGGCTTTTCGAGACGATCCAGCGAAGCGGGGTTCCCATGACAACTCCCGTCGAGGCGGGGATTCTTCCGGGGACAATGGTGTTTTATCTCGATCCAAAAAACGCCCAACGGGACGATCTCAAGATGGCGGAGGGGGTAGAGCGGAAGACTGTCGGCGAGCGAACAGTCGCTTCCGTGGGGATCCGGGGCGGGTACTCCCAGAAAAGTTTTGAGGAGAATTCGGAAAAACTTCGGGAATGGCTGAAGCAGCAACCGGGTTGGGTGGCGGCGGGAGAAGCCTATGCGGTGTACTGGAACAGTCCGTTCACGATCTGGTTTATGAAGCGTTCGGAGATCCACCTGCCCGTGCGGCGGAAATAACGCTGCGGGTTTTTTAGGTGGTGGTGAGAAGGGTGTCGAAGTCGTTCAGCGAATCGGGCATTTGGGGAGAAAAGTAGCGTTCGAAGTTGGATACGACGCCCGAGATGCCACAGGAGAGAAGTTCGAAACGGCGGCGGAGCGAGCGGACCACGAAGGGATTGAAGCTATAGTAACCGGAAAAAACTTTTCGTGGAAAATGGTCCGCTTGGTTGGCCTGTTTACAAAAGAGAATCGCATGGATTTCCGGGCTGTCGAAAAGGACGACCCAGTACCGGGTAAGTTCGGGATGGAAAATCGGGACAAAATCGATGTCATCCATCTGCGCGGGGGGTTCCCCTTCGGCCCAAACGCGGACGGCATCCAACCGGCGGGCAAGCTCACGGTAGCGGTCCTCCTGGTTCAGGAAGTTATCAAAGTGTTGAAAAGTGGAGATGAGTTCTCCCGTGGCGGTTTCGTGCGCAAGGTCCTCGATCGCGTGGCTGACGGCGAGCATCGCCTCATGATTGAAGAGGTGATTGATGTCGGCCGCGGGGATGGATTTGGCCTGAGTGCACTTTGCTGTCCTGCATTTCTTGGAAGTCCGCATCGCCCGGTGTTTTTTCACCTTGAGATAGGGCTTCAGACAGCATTGGAAGCGGCGGTCTGAGTGTTTTTCTTCGGAAGTCCGGCAAATCATATCTGGTTCGGCGAAATTGCCATCATCTGGGGGGTATGCAAGCGGGGAGGGAAAAGTATGAGGGAATCTTAACCTTGGGGTTGGGGCGGGGGGATGACCCGATCCAGCAGTTTGGCGGAGGAAAGAACCCCCGGAACGCCGGCGCCGGGATGGGTGCCGGCCCCGCAAAGATAGAGGCCCGGGACATCTTCGGAGATATTGTGGGGGCGGAACCAGGCGCTTTGGGTGAGGAGAGGTTCAAATTGAAAAGCGGAGCCCTGAAAGGCATCGAGCCGGGATTCGAAATCGCGCGGGGTGAAGATCAGTTTGCTGACGAGGTGTTTTCGCAGATCCGGAACGATGGTTTTCTCCAATGCGGAGAGAATGCGGTCCGCGTAACCTTCCTTCTCCTTTTCCCAATCGATCTTGTCCCCGGGCGAACCGAGGTGAGGAACGGGAGAAAGGACGTAAAAGCATTCGTGACCCTTGGGGGCCAAGGAAGGATCGGTCCGGGTGGGGGCGTGGAGGTAGAGGGAGAAGTCCTCGGCAAGGATGCGATTTTTAAAAATGTCGTCCAGGAGGCCTTTGTAGCGGGGGCCAAGCCAGATCGTGTGGTGGGCCAGATCGGGATAGGTGCGGTTGGTGCCGAAATAGATCAGGAAGAGGGACATGCTGTAGTGCATTTTTTCCAGTTTTTTGTCCGTCCATTTGTGGCGGGCTTTTTGGGAAACTTTTTTGCGGTAAAAATTGGCGACGTCGGCATTGGAGACGACAACCTTGGCACGGAGGGTTTCGCCGGAGCGGAGGCGGACGCCGGCGGCGGCGCCATCTTCGAGAAGGAGTTCGTCCACGGGGGAGTTCAGCCGGATTTTTCCTCCGAGATCCTGGAGAAGTTTGACGAGGGCCTGAACAAGGGCCCCGGTTCCGCCCATGGCAAAGTGAACGCCCCATTCGCGTTCGAGATAGTGGATCATGGCGTAGATGGAGGAGGACTGGAACGGGTTGCCTCCGACGAGGAGGGGATGAAAGGAAAGAACCTCGCGGAGGCGCTGGTGTTTCACATGGCGGCAGGCCATCTGCCAGACGGATCGGTCCGAACGAAGGCGAATCAGATCCGGGGCGACCCGCAACATGTCGGTGAAATGGGAGAAGGGCTGGTCGGCCAGTTCGATAAAGGCTTTTTGGAAGATGGCGTGAGTTTCCCCGACAAAGCGGCGGTAGCCTTCGAGATCCCCGGGGAAATGTTTGCGCACCTGTTCTTCCATGTCCGACTGGTTTCCGGTGTATTCGAAGGATTGTCCGTCGTGCCAAGTGATCCGGTAAAAAGGATGGCAGGGGACAATGCGGACATAATCGGAGGTTTTTTTTCCGGCGAGGGCAAAGAGTTCATCCAGGAGGAACGGAGCGGTCAGGATCGTGGGACCGGCGTCGTAGGTAAAGCCCTTGTCGCGGAAAACCGAAGCCCGACCCCCGGGTTGTTCGAGGGCTTCGAGAAGGGTGACATCGTATCCGCGTGCCTGCAGACGGATGGCCGAGGCGAGTCCGCCGAAGCCGGAACCGATCACGAGGGCGGAGGGGCGAGCAGGTGCGATCAAGGTCGGAGGGATGTTTAGGCTGGACCGCCGAACGAGGCAAAGTCGTCCAGGTCGAGGACATCAAACCACGTGGTGATGTCCTTGCGGTCGGCTTGAGCGGTTTTCTGATAACGGTTCATCTGTTCCCGTTGATCGATGGAAGAAGGTGCGCGACGATTCATGAAATCAGACCACGCCTCGATTTCCTGGCCGCTTCGCCGGTGTTTTTGATTTTTTTCGATCCATTCCAGGATTTCGCCGTCGCCGAGTCCCCGCGCGAGCTGCTTTTTGAGGCTGACCGGATTCACCCCTGCAAATTTTAGAAAATACTGATCCAGAGGGCAGTTGTAGGAATATTCCCCATTTTTTTTGGTGAGGGTGGCACGACATTTGTCGAGGATCCGGGGAAGAAGCACGTAGCCACCAAGCCGGCTCCGGGGGCTTCGCGGGGGGCGCTGGGTAAGATTCGGAGCCTGAATTTTTGCCATCGGGAAAGAATGCATTGATTCAAAAGAAGGGCAAGGAGGTGCGCTTTAAAAATCCCAATGTGTCTTTTATGTGACAGACAATAGAAACGCGTATTGAATTTGGCCTGTCTATCGGGACGATTCTGTTGATTTAAGTCGTTGTCCATAAGGACCATAATAATTTGAACATATGACCGTTTTCTGGGTCTAATGATTATCTACTATGACAAAAAATAAGTTCACAACATTTCCCTTCTTCCCCTTGAAAACCCAAGGAGTGGTGCTTAAGTTAACCTTTGTGACAAAGATGATCCGATTTGGGCTGGGTGCTTTCGTTCTTTTTGGTTCCTGCCTCCTTCAAGCGGCACCTGACTTTAAGATCCGTTACAATCAGAAGTTCCCTTGTTTGGAGGTCATGGACAGCAAGGCGGTCAAAATCACGGATGTAACGGAGGGTGCGAAGGGTGAGACCGTCACTTCCGGAAAAGCCAGTCTCAATATTTCCTTTGTAAAAAATGCGGATGGCCTGCCCGAGGTGACTTTGCGCGAAGCCAAATCCCCCCTTTCCGAAATGGAAATCGAGGCCTTTGGTCTTTCAGTTGGATTAAAGCCTGAGGGAACGGTCTTGGTGCGCTTCGGGGCGGACAACAAACCGAAGTTTGAAATGGATCGGACCGGCGGTTCCCGTTTCCTGATGGCCGATTTGGGGAATCTCGATACTGCCGCAGGCAAGGAAGTGGCCGACAACGGCGCACCTTCAAAAAATCTGATCCGTTGCCGGGAACGTTTGGCGGACTGGATCGCGGGCAAAGGCGGTTGGAGCAATAAATCCGGAAAAATTCTCGGAACCGAAGGGGATGACATGGTTAAGGTCGCCGATCTTCCCAATCGCACGATCCAAGTCGGCGAAGCTTTCCAAAATGGAGCCACCATCACCGTGGGATCGAAGGGGCCTCTGCTGTGGCAAAGTGGTGCGGGCGTGTTCCACCTCGCTCTGCCCGGAACTGTCTTTTCCGTCGGAAAGCTCGAGACGGGAAGTCCGGATCTCAAAGTTGAACTGATCGAAGGAACCCTTCAGACCTTTGTTGCACAACCGCTCAAGACTCCGCGGGCCTCCCTGATCGGCGTGGGCGATGGGGTGGTGGCACGCACCTTGGATGCCTCGTATCAGATGAGCCGGGCTTCCGGAAAGGGAGCCACAACCACGCTGACCAGTATTTCCGGAAAAGTTATTTTGGCGCAAGAAGCAGGTGGCAAGGAAGTGGCGAATCTCACGGGAGAGCAGATTCTCGATTGGCCGAAAAACGGTTCGAACCGGGCCTTGGCCAAGAATTCCCCCGAAAAATCCTCTCTTCTGGCCTTGCAGGAATTGTCGAAAGAGACTGCTTTGATCGACATTGCCCGGGATGGAGTGAAGGCCTGCCCGGATGCGGCCGAGGAGATTGTTTCCACCGCCGTGAAGGCCAATCCGGCCTTGGCCCGGAAGATTGCCGAACAGTGTCTGCGGGCCCAACCCAAGCTCGTTTCGATCATTGCCTTGGCCTCGGGTATCACGGATTTGAAACTATCGAAGGAAGAACAGGCCAAGGTGGATGCGTTGCGGGATTTGGACCGCCGTTTGGCGCAGATCCAGCAGGACGGAATCGATTTGGACATGAAACTAGGGCAGGTGTTGTTGGTCGAGGGTGAGGTGCGGATCAATGGTCGGCAGGAAACGTTGAGTGCCGGTCAGGTGTTGGTTCTGCAGGATAAAATCACCACTTCCAAGGGCGGAAGGGTGTTTGTCGGAATGGCCCCAGGGGTGGTTCTTTCCGTCGAACCCGAGAGTACGGCGACACTTGAAAAAATGGATGCGGAGATCAAGGAAGGTCAATTGCAGAGCCGTTCCGCGATCGTGAATTCCGAAACCGGTTTGGTGGTGATGAGTATTGCCCCTTGGAACAAGGAAAAGACCGATGTTCGTGTGAAAACAAAAGAGGGGGAGT
This sequence comes from Verrucomicrobia subdivision 6 bacterium, assembly GCA_947442065.1. Taxonomy (GTDB): domain Bacteria; phylum Verrucomicrobiota; class Verrucomicrobiia; order Methylacidiphilales; family Verrucolacustridaceae; genus Verrucolacustris. The sequence continues at coordinate 5,791 of CANEUY010000047.1, forward strand.
CGGTGGCACAGGGAACCGTCTTTGCGGTGAGTTTCAAGGGTGGGAAAATGATGACAACTGTATCCCGTGGGCAGGTTTCCAGCACGGATGCCTCCGGCAAGTCAGTCGCCATTTCGGCAGGTCAGCAGTCTTCCCCCGGGGCGACGGGGGCTCTGGCTACTCCGGCAAATTCTCCTGAAGCCAAGGTGGCAGCCAATGTGGCTGAGACGGCCTCGCATGCTTTGGCAGCCAACGTGGCGGCCAGTGTGGCGGCGGCCCTGCCTACCGCCGCGGGTGAAATTGCGGCGATTGCAGCGAAGGCGATTCCTGCAGCGGCGGAACAAATTGCCGGAGCGGTCGCGGCCAAGGCGCCGGCGGCGGCAATGGAGATTGCCCAGGCTGTGGCGAAAGCGGTTCCCGAGGCAGCGGGTAAAGTGGCAGCAGCAGTCATCGCAGCTGCCCCCGGTGCGGATTCAAAAGCGATTTCCAGTGCAACGGCGTCGACCGCCAAGGCAGCGGCGGAGGCTTCTGCAGTGGACACCGCATCCGGAACCGAGACGGCCGCAGGAGGGGGAGGAGCAGCGGGCGGTGGTGGTGGGGGAGTGGGTGGAGGTGGAGGAGGAATCGGCGGTGGTGGGACTGTTCAACAGATCGCAGATAACAATGCCCAGGCGTTGGCTGAGGCCAAAAAAGCCCAAGCGGCGGCCGAGGCGGCTTTGGCGGCTGCCAAGACCGAAGCGGAGAAGAAGGCGGCTTTGGATGCGCTCAACTCAGCTAAGGGGGCCGTCGCTGCTGCCGAAGCTGCAGCCCAAGCGTCAGCAGTTGCTGCAGCGGAAGCTGCCGCCAAGTCAGCGGCCGCCGCCGCCGCCAAAGCTGCCGCAGACGCTCTTCAATCCAGTATCAATAATGCCAGCAGCAAGGATGCCGCTTACGACCTGGCAGCCACTGCGAACGCAACTGCTCAGAATAATTTAAATGCAGCCAGAGATGCCGCAACCCAAGCCGCCGCGGATTCGGCCGCTGCAGCGGCCGCTGCAGATGCACAACTGGCGGCGGAGAACGCATCCAAGGCTTTAAGCACATCGATTGCCAGCGCCACCACCAAGGATCAGGCCGTGAGCTTGGCAAACGCCGCCGCAACAACGGCCAACAACAATGCCAACTCAACAAAGGCGGCTCAGGAAGCACTCGCTTTGGAACTTGTGGCCAAACAAAGGGCAGAAACTGAAGCAGCGGCAGCAGCGCAGGCGGCACAGGCTGCAGCAATGGCAGCTGCAAAATTGGAGGCAGATCTTGCGGCAGCGACAACAAAAGCAGCCCAGGAAGCGGCTGCCAAAGCCGCATCCGATGCAGCAGCGGCCCAAGCGGCTGCCGCAGCTCAAGCTTCTGCTGCGGCTGTTACGGCGGCGAACAATGCCAAAAACACATCCACCAGTACCTACAATAATCTATCATCGGCCAATCAGTCTTTAGCGAGCCAGTACATGGCCAGCTCACCGGCTGCCACGGAAACAGCGACTGCTTCCGTAAGGGCCGTTCGTGCAATTTTCACTGATGCCCAACTCAACGCGAATCCGACCTTGAGGGATTTCGTGACCAAGTGGGATGCCTATATCGAAGCCCAACAGGCCAAGTTTGCCGCCGCTGCGGAACAGGCGGAAAAAGATGCCGCCGCTGCTCGAGCGGTCCAGATGGAAGCTGCCGTCAAGGCCGCCGCCGATATCGCTGCTGCGAAATCGGCCGCCGCCGCTCTGGTTCAGGCAGCAAAGGATGCCGCTGATGCCAAAGAAGCAGCCCGGGTGACAGCTGAGGCTGAAGCCAAGGCCAAAGCGATTGCCGAAGCGCAGGCCCAAGCTGCACGTGAAGTGGCCGCCGCAGCCAAGGCGGCTGCAGACAAACTGGCTGCAGATATTGCGGCGGCGGATCTTGCCGCGGCGAAGGCTGCTGCAGTAGCTGCGGCAGCGGTAAAAGAGACGGAACGTAAAGCGGCAGAGGCCGCCGAAGCAGCCAAAGCAGTGGCCGCGGCTGCTGCCGAAGCAAGTCGCTTGGCTGCCATTCAAGCGGCGGCAGATGCTGAAAAGTTGGCGGAAGACATTGCCAAAGCTGCAAATCTTGCCGCTGCGAAAGCTCAAGCCGATGCGGCCGCGGCCGCAGCACAAGCCTCAGCTGCAGCAGAAGCGGCCGCCAAGGCATTGGCCGATGCGGAAGCTGCCAGGAAGGCCGCAGAGAAAGCAGCGGCAGACAAAGCTGCTGAGGATGCCGCCAAGAATGTTCCGGTGACCGAAGGTGGGACGAAGCCACCCCTTGCAACACCCACATAACAGCTTGGCGCTTGGATGATTCGCTTTTTCTTCTAAACCTACTGGATGGATTATAGTTCGACGGTTCTTCTTCCGAAGACCGATTTCCCCATGCGGGCGGACCTGCCCAAGCGCGAGCCTGCCCTAGTAGAGCAATGGGCACGCCAGAAGGCCTATGATTCGCTTCTAAAGGCTCGAGACGGTGCGCCCGCCTTTCATCTGCACGACGGGCCTCCCTTTGCGAACGGGGATGCACATGTGGGCCATGCGCTGAATATGGTCCTCAAGGATCTTGTCCTAAAAAGCCGGGCAATGATGGGCTTTTATGCTCCTTTTGTTCCGGGATGGGACTGTCACGGCCTACCGATCGAACACAAGGTGGTGACCGAGCAAAAGTTGGTCGGAGCTGATCCAGCGGTAATCCGGACCAAGTGTGAGGAGGTGGCCCGTCATTTCATTGAGCGGCAAAAGGAACAGTTTCAAAGACTCGGAGTCTTTGGGGATTGGGATCGCCCCTACCTGACGATGAGTCCCGCCTACGAGGCGGCGGAACTCCGGGTGCTGGCCCAACTGGTGGAGAAAGGGATGGTCTATGAGGGTTTGCGACCCGTTCACTGGAGCACCGGATGTAGGACTGCTTTGGCCGAAGCCGAAGTGGAGTACGCCGAGAGGGAGGATGAGTCGGTCTATGTGAGGCTGGAACTCAAGGATGCGAAGGATGAGGATCTGCTCGTTTGGACGACGACTCCCTGGACCCTGCCCGCCAATCTGGCGGTCGCGGTACATCCCGGGATGGTTTACGTGCTGGCCGAGTCGGATGATGGACGAAAGGTCTGGATGGCGAAGAGTCGGATGGAGGCGGTGGGCAAGGTGGTGGGGAAGGAGTTGAAAATTCTCAAGGAAAGCAAAGGAACGGATTTGGAAAACAGAATTTACCGGCATCCGTTGGTAGAAAAGGAGGGGATGGTGCGGTGTGCCGAATTTGTGACGGCCGATTCGGGAACGGGATTGGTGCATATCGCTCCGGGGCATGGTCATGAAGATTATGTCTTGGGACGGAAATGCGGGTTGGAGCCGTTTTCTCCCGTGAACGAAGCTGGGAAACTGACCGAGGAGTGCGGGGTGCCGGAGTTGGTGGGGAAGAATGTTTTTGCAGCCAACCCCGAAGTGGCGGAGTTGTTGGAAAAGAAAGGGAGGCTCTGGGCGCGGGAAAAAATCCGGCACAGCTATCCGCACTGTCCGCGCTCCAAGACGCCGATTGTGTTTCGGTCGGTCCGCCAATGGTTCATCCGCATGGATCAGTTGCGTGATAAGGCGCTGGAGGCGGTGGGGCAGGTGAAGTGGGTTCCGGGTTGGGGAGAGAGCCGGATCCGGGGTGCGCTGGGGACGCGTCCGGACTGGTGTATCTCGCGCCAACGCTCGTGGGGACTGCCGATCCCGGCCTTTTACAAGCCGGACGGGAGTTCTGTGCTGGACCCGCAGGTGATCCACAAAGTTGCGGATCGGGCGGAGAAGGAGGGCACGGGGTTTTGGTTTGGGGGATCGGACGAGGAGGTGGCCAAGACGTGCGGGGTTGCGACGGATTGGAAAAGGGGAAGGGAGACCTTGGATGTGTGGCTGGATTCGGGCTCGAGTTGGGCTGCCGTGGGGAAAGATGGACGGGTGAAGTTTCCCGCAGACCTGTATCTGGAAGGGAGTGATCAGCATCGGGGATGGTTCCAGTCGAGCCTGCTTCTCTCTGTGGCTCTTACGGGGAAGGCTCCCTTTCAGGCTGTGTTGACCAATGGATTTGTGGTGGATGTGGACGGGAAAAAGATGTCGAAATCGCGGGGGAAGCCTCCGGCCCTGATGGAGTTGGTGGAGAAGTATGGAGCGGATGTGGTGCGCCTTTGGGTGGCGAGTGAGGATGCCCGGGAGGATGTCCCGTTTTCGACGGAAATCTTCGGCCGGGTAGGGGATAGTTATCGGTTGATACGGAATTCGCTAAGGAT
>CANEUY010000048.1 GCA_947442065.1 Verrucomicrobia subdivision 6 bacterium
GCCGTGTGTATGGCCTCGATGGGATTGATGCAAAGCATCTGGAGGCAACGACATTTGGGCTGAGCCCGGGTCGTTCCCCAGGAAAGGAAACAACATGATACTCGAAACCATTAAACGAATCTTTGGAATAAAAAACAAAACAGAGCGGCGGAGCCTCTTGCTTTCCGTTGAGCCGCTGGAAAAAAGGGTAGCCCTACTGGAAGGCGGGGTGGTGGAGGAGTTTTCCATCGAACGGGAAGGGGATCGGAGCATCTCCGGAAACATCTACAAAGCACGCGTTCACAATGTGGAACCGTCGCTCAAGGCCCTCTTTGTCGATATTGGCCTGGAGAAAAACGGATTCCTGCATTTTTGGGATGCCGTACCGGCGGCCATGGATGAGCAGATTGAAGCCGTTGAGCGGGCAGGAAAACGGGGCCGTCGGCCGCAGATCACCAGCAACGATATTCCAAAACTCTACCCTCCCGGGGCCGAGGTGATTGTTCAGGTCAACAAGGGGCCGATCGGCACCAAGGGTGCGCGCGTCACAACCAACCTGAGCCTGCCGGGACGGTATTTGGTGCTCATGCCCTTCGGGGAGGTCAGCGGGGTTTCGCGAAAAATCGAAGACCCGGAGGAACGGAAACGGCTGCGAAAAATTCTCCAAGAGCTGGACGTGCCCGAGGGCATGGGGGTGATTCTTCGGACAAACGGAGAAGGACTTCAGGCCAGGTATTTTGTCCGGGATCTGGCCCTTCTTCTGGAACAATGGCGCAAAGTCGAGGAGGGGATGAAAACCAAGAATGCTCCGGCGGTTCTCCTCGAGGAACCGGACCTGATCGAACGGGCCGTGCGGGATTTTCTGACGGAGGAAGTCGACGAGGTTTTGGTCGACAACGAGGATGCAGAAAAGCGCGTACGGGACATGGTCGGGGCGATTTCCAAACGGTCACTTCGGAAGGTCAAGCGACATCTGGCGGCAGAACCTCTCTTCGAGGCCGCCGGGGTGAATCGGCAGATTGAGAGCGCCCTCCGGCGGCAGGTTTGGTTGAAGTCCGGCGCCTCGCTGGTGATCGATGAAACCGAGGCGTTGGTTTCGATCGACGTCAACACGGGGAAATCGCGGGGTGGCAAGGATCACGATGACACGATCCGCCGGACGAATCTGGAGGCGGCGGAGGAAGTGGCCCGACAACTCCGATTGAGAAATCTTGGAGGAATCATCGTCATCGACTTCATTGATATGCGTTCCCGACGCGACCAGATTGCGGTCTATGAGAAATTCAAGGAATGCCTGCGGCGGGACCGGGCAAGAACGCATACTCTGCCCATTTCCCCCCTTGGGTTGCTGGAGATGACCCGGCAAAGGGTTCAGGAAAGCATCCGCAAGGCGGTTTATATGGAGTGTCCATGTTGCCGCGGGAAAGGGATGGTGAAGTCCTTTGAAACGATGAGTGTTGAAATTCAGCGAGAAATCAGCCGGGTTCTACGGACTCATCCGGAAGTGCACGAGATCAAGGTCGTTGTGCATCCGGGGGTATTGCATCGATTGCGCACTGAAGACGACGAATTGCTGGTTCAGTTGCAGCGGCGTTCGACGGGTGCGTTCAGCTTTAAGGCGGACCCGGCGGCAAATGTGGAGGACTTCAAGATCCTCAACGCCGCCACCGAACAACCCCTCGAGTGACGTCCGCCGCCGGCTCCGGAATGACGGCGCCCATTTCTTCTCTCCAGGATCAGGGAGGGAGAGGAGAAATGACCGAACGGGTCTGTCAAATTCTCGGGCAAGGGAATTTGGTGGCTCCGGAAAATTTGCCTGAAATCGTCCGGAATTTTCTCCAGGAAGAGGCAAGGAGATTTGCGGAGGAGGCCCATGCAGGAGGCTCGGGAATCAAGCTCGCGCAGCAGCGTTCGGAGCTTCTCTCGGCGGTTTTGGTTCGTCTTTGGGAACTGGCGGGAGGAGCCGGGACAGGGGAAGGCTTGGTTTTGGGAGCCGTGGGGGGATTCGGCCGGCAGGAGATGAGTCCGGCCAGCGATATCGACCTGGTTTTTATTCGCGAGGGGGCCAATGATTCCGCCGTTGAGGATGTGGTTAAAAAGATCCTCTACGTTCTTTGGGACATTGGTTTCAAGGTGGGGCATGCCTGCCGGACCATTCCGGAAACTCTCGAAAGAGCGGAGGCGGAGCCCATGATCAAGACCGCCCTGATCGATGCCCGTTACCTGGCCGGATCCAAAAGTCTGTGGGAAAAGTTTCAAACCGAAACCAACCGGAAGTGTTTGCAGCAAAATGTCGAGGGGTACCTCGGGTGGCGTTTGGAAAATCAGAGCACGCGTCACGCGAAGGAAGGGGGAACCGTTTTTGTGCAGGAACCGAATCTAAAGGCGGGAGTGGGGGGATTGCGGGATTTTCACAACCTTCGGTGGGTCGGGCGGGTGTGCGGGGAGGGTCCGACGCTGGGCGAGCTGGTCAAAAGAAACTGGCTCGGAGCACCGGAAGCAGCCCAAGCAGAAAAAGCCTTTGCCTTTCTCATGACGTTGCGGGAGTGGCTGCATGCTCTGCAAGGGGGGCCGGGAGATATTCTGACTCTTCGTCTTCAGGGGGAACTGGCGGTCGCCATGGGCTATCCCCAACCGAATATTTTGCGCAAGAGTGAGGCATTGATGCGGGAAGTGTATGGTCACATGCGAACGATCCATCTGCTCTGCAATTCGACTGCAACCCGACTCTGTCAGCAAAAAATGGGAAAACCCCGGGGGCTATGGGCCTTTTTTTCCGGGTGGCAGGGAACACGGAGAGCCACCGACGGGTTTATCTTGAAGGGAGCAGAATTGGGGGCGGAGCACCCTGAAGTTTTCAAGGAAGATCCCGTTCGATTGATCCGGGTCTTCCGGATTCTGCAGGATCAGGGATCTGTTCCGGGCGCTGAACTGACCGCCCTTCTTCGTGCCAACTTCTCCCTGTTGACGGACGAACTGGTCGCCCAGAAAGAGGTTCAGGAGACCTTTTTGCATATTCTGCGGCAAAAAGGGAAAGTCGGCAGGGTTCTCCGGTTGATGCACGAAAACGGAATTCTCGGACGAATGATACCGGAGTTTGCCCCACTGACTTGTCTGGTTCAGCACGAATTCTTTCACCGGTATACAGCGGATGAACACACGTTGGTTTGTCTCGAGCAACTCGACTCGATGCTGGGGTCGCAGGAACCTGATTTACGGAAATATGCCGAGCTGTATGCAAAAGTCGAAGTTCCGGAGATTCTGGCCTTGGCGGTTTTGCTCCATGACACGGGAAAGGCCGAGCTGTCCCGAAACCATGAAGAGGTCGGGGCGGCCAATGCAGCTGCCGTCGCCCGGCGTTTTCATTTTTGGGGCAGGGAGTTGCGGTTGATGACATTCCTGGTGGACCACCACATGACCCTCGGAGTGTTTGCGAGAAAAAATCTGGATGAACCGGAAACGATCCGAGCCCTCGCCCGGATTGTGCAGGATGCGGAACGGCTGGATCTGCTGATGCTGATTTCGGCTGCCGATGTGCGGGCGGTGGCAGGAAAAAACAACTGGTCCGGCTGGCGGGAGCTGTTGGTTTGGGATTTATACCGCAGGACCCGCCGGATGCTGGCGGGGGAAGAAGAGTTTCTCCGGGCGGAGGAAGTGAAACTGGCCGGACGGATGGAAGAGGTAAAAGCCGCGGCCCAAGGAAAATTCTCTGAAGAGGAAATCCGGCTTCATCTCGAGAAGATGGGGGCGACTTATCTCCGACAGTGTCCTGCGGATCTGGTCGTCCGGCATCTGCAGGCTGTCCATGATTTCGTGGAGCGGCGGGTATCCGGTCCGGACGCTCTGGTCCCGCTGGTCGAATGGACGGATCAGGAAGAAGAGGGGCATACCGAGGTTTTGGTGGTCACTTGGAACCGGGAAAAGCTTTTCAGCAAAATTGCGGGCAGTTTTGCCATCGCGGGGTTGAATATTCTCAGTGCCAATATTTTCACGAGGGATGATGATGTGGTGCTCGATACTTTCCGGGTCTGCAATGAACGGATGGAGCCGGCGAGTCACCGGGTCGACAGGGAGAACTTTGAGAAAACCCTGACGGATGCCTTGGGGGAGACACAAGACCATTTGACGGAACGACTCGCAGAATCGGGCCCCACCCTTTGGCAAAAGGCCCTGGGGGAGGCGGAATTCCCAGCGAGCCTCCGGGTGGATCAGGAAAGTGAACCCGGAAAAACTCTGGTGCATGTGGAGGCTCCGGACCGCGTGGGGTTGTTGCATGCTCTGACCCAGGCCATTTCGGAAGAAGATCTGCAGATTTCCGCCGCCCGGATCACGACAGAAAAAGGTGCGGCTTTGGACACGTTCACCTTGGAAGATCGCGAAGGCAATCCGGTGATGGATGCCGACCGGCTGGCCCGGTTGCTGCTCCGGCTGAAACAGGTGGTCAGCCGATGAAGGAGGAGAAAACCCGGCTGGAGATTCAACCGCAGGATCTTTGGCGACCCCAACGGTTGGGGCAAAGGATTCTGGAGCGTGTCCAAAAAAAATTTCAGGTTGAGCGAGCCGCCCTGTATCTTTTCAATCCAAGTCGCGGGGATTTGGAGGTGGAGGCCGCGGTGGGGGTGGGGCGGGCCCGGCGGGCCCGACGTTTTCCCCTTGGGGAAGGGGTGGTGGGTTGGGTAGGCAGCCGGGGCAAGGCTGCACGGGCGGATTTGAACGAATTTCCGGGGGGATTGGGAGAGGGCGGGAGTGAAATGGCGGCTCCCCTCAGTGAAGGCGAAAACCTTTTGGGAGTTCTGGCCGTGGGGACGAGGAAGAAAAACTATTTTCAACCGGGCCAGGAGGAAGAGTTGGCTGATTGGGCCCGGGAAGCGGCGGGATGGCTTGGATTAGCTTGGCGGGTTGCGGGGACCCGGGAGGAAGGGGCGCGCTCGGCGGCGTTGGCGGCGGTGGGGGCAGCGATCGGCGCCGAGGAGACGGCTTCGGCCATTTTATCAAAAGTCGCACGGGAGTCGGCACGTCTTTGCGAGGCGAGTTTAGCCTCCCTCTTTTTATCCGATTTGAAATCGGAAGAGTTACGCCTGGAAGTTTGTGTCGGGGGATCGCGACGCTACCGGATGCAACCGCCTCTCGGAGTGACGGAGACTGCGCTGGGGTATGTGGTCCGCCGTCGTCGCCCTTTTTCCGTCCATCATGTTTCCGAAAGTCCGCAAGATCCGCACACGGAACTCCTCCGGCGGGAAGGGATGGAGGCGTTTTTGGCCGTTCCGTTGGCCACTAAAAACGAGGTGCTCGGAGTGCTGTGCATTGGAACGGAAAAGACGAGAAGATTTTCCGACGCGGAAATCCGTCTGGTGGAGGGGCTGGCCGGATTGGCGGCCGCCGCATTGCAAAGAACCAAGCTGGCAACCCGGCTGGATCAGACGGAGGAGGAATTACGGAGCCGGGAGAGGTTGTCCTCGCTCGGGATGCTGGCGGCGGAAGTGGCTCACGAGGTTCGCAATCCGCTGGCGATCGTCCGAATGCTTTGGCACACGGCGATTCGCGGACTGCAACCGGGCGAAGATCAGGCGAGGGATCTCCGACTGATTGAAACAAAGCTGGGACAGATGAACCATATTTTGGATCGAATTTTGAACCTCGCCCGTTCGGCCGACCCACAGATGGGGGAAGTGGACGCACGGGAGGTCATCGAGGAAGTCATTCTGCTAACCCGCAGCAAATGTTCGGCGGCGCACATCCGAATCTCTTGCAAGCTGCCTCCTCCGGGAGCCGCACGGATCCGGGGGGATCGGCCCCAGCTTGAGCAAGCGGTTTTAAATCTTGTCCTGAATGCTTTGGAAGCCATGAGGGAAGGAGGGGAGTTGAAGCTCGGCGTCCGGGTTGAGGGTGATGCCGTCCGTCTTACCGTGCAGGACACAGGGAAGGGGATGGGGAAAGAGGTCGCAGCGAGGCTGTTTGAACCCTTTTTGACCCGAAGGCCGGGAGGAACCGGGTTGGGCATGGCTCTTGTTCGCCGAACCGTGGAGGCTCACAGCGGAAGTGTGCGTGTTCGGTCGAAGATCGGTCAGGGGACCCGGGTGGAAATTCTTCTGCCGGTGTGGGCCGGCGAAAAAACTAATTGAGCAGTTTTTCGAGTTCGGGATCCTTGGGAACCCCAAGTTCCAGAGCCCGGGTGTAGTGCCGTTTGGCCAATTCCTTCGAGGGCGGGTTCTGGGTCGCATAGATCACCGCCAAGTTGAAATGCGCATCCCCGTATCCTTCATCCAACTCGATGGCTTTGCGGCACTCCTGCTCGGCGGCTTCCTGCAGGCCCCGGCGGGAGGATGAGATGCCCAGGTAGTTTCGGGTTTTGGCATCGTTTGGATCCAGGGCCACGGCCCGGCTTAGAATCTGGATGGCGTCGTCATATTTTTCCTGCTGCACAAGCGCGATACCGAGAACGGAATGGGAAAAGGCATCGTTGGGGGCGACACGGATGGCTTCCCGGAGGGCTTTTTCCGCTTCGGGATATTTTTGTTGCTGGAAGCGGACCACGCCGAGATTGGAAAGGGCGTAGATGGACTGGGGATATTTCGCAAGAATCTGCTGATAGGCCGCGGCGGACTCCTCAAATTTCTTTTCGTTGTAAAGAGCGGTGGCTTTGGCGGCCGTCTCCTTGAACTCATCCGGAATACGGGGCTTTTCGGCGTAGCTTTCGGGGCTGGCCGGTTTCTCCGATGAACCGCTGATGGTCGGGGCATTGCCTGCGGTGGATCCCGGATCGGGGGCCACCAGGGAGGGAGCGGAAACTTTGAGCATGCCCTGTTCTTCATCCGTGAGGGCCACCAAGGGGGAACTCAACACATCCATTTGGGTTTTGAGGGCTTCGGTCGAGACGGCCAAATTTTTGAATTCGTCCAGGACCAAGCGGCGGGCGGCTTCCCGGCGGGCCTGCTCCTTGAGCTGGCGATCCAGGATCGAGCGGAGCATGGCGTTTTCTTTGGCGAGGGTGGAGTCGGACTTGCCGGCGGTGCCGGCCATCTGGAGCTGATTGGTCAGGCTGGCGATCTGCTTTTTGTAGTCATCATTCGCCCGGGAAAGTTCCGCAGACTTCCCGTTGGCTTCCGCGAGTTTCTTTTCCAAGGTGTCGACTTGGCCGCGCAGGGAGGTCATTTCTCCGGCCAATTCTCCGCCGGCCGCTTTTTTGAGGCTATCCTCGGCCGCGGTCAGCTTGTTCCGAAGCGTGGTGTTCTCCTCCTGGAGTTTGGCGACATTGCCATCGGGGGAGGGGGAGGCGGCCAATTTTTCCTGAAGTTGTTTTTTCGCGGTGACGGCGGATTCCAGTTCATTCTTGGTTTGGCGAAGTTCCGTCCGGGCAGACTCCAGTTCACCGGAAAGACTGATGATCTTCTGACGGAGGGCGGAGGGATCGTCTCCGGTCACGGCAGGCGAGGAATTCGGAAGGCTGGCAGGGGCTTCCGACTTGGACGAGGGGGCGGGCGTTTTTTCCTCGGGGGATGCGGTTGAATCAGAGGAGGAAGGGGAAGGGGTTGTGGGCGGGCTGGACGGAGCCGGTTTCGGAGCAGGGGAGGTATCCTTGGCGGACTTCAGGCTATCCAGTTTTTCATTCAGATATTTGATACGGTATTTGACGATCGTGGGTTCCCATTCCGGGTTTTCGTTTTTGAGTTTGTCCAACCGGGTCAGGGCGGTTTCGTACTTTTCGCGACCTTGGGAATTCTGGCCTGATTGGGTGAGTTTATCCCCCTCGTTGATCAGCACATAAATCTGAAGGTAATCGTCCTGGGGAGAGGCAGCGGAATGGCCGATCGCCGGTATCAGGCAAGCAACGCAAACTCCTAGAGCCATCCATTTCCAGAACTTCATGATTGGAAGGTGTAATTAGGGAGAGAAAGAGGGGTCGGATCAAGAGAAATCAGCCCCGTTGACGGCATCTTTTCTCCGTCTAAATAAAAGAGTTATGGAGATGCCCCAACCGCATGGTGTTTTGGTCCTGAACCGCTTCTGGCAGGCCGTGCATATCTGTTCGGTTCGCCGGGCGTTCAGCCTGTTGTACATGGGTCACGCCCAAGTGGTGGAGGGCAACGGGGCGGGGGATGATTTCCGGACCTTTGACTTCAACCGTTGGCGGGAGCTTAGTCAGGACTATGAGGGGGAGGATTCCCTGCGAACCATCAGTTTCCGGATCCGGATTCCCCGGGTCATTGTCCTCATGCTTTTTGACCGGATTCCCAAAAAAGAGGTCAAGTTGACCCGCCAGAATATTTTCGAAAGGGACTCCTACACCTGCCAATATTGCGGCGAGGTCAAAGACCGGCGGGATTTGAATTTGGATCATGTGATTCCCCGGGATCACGGAGGGACGACCACCTGGGAGAACGTGGTTTGTTCCTGCATTCCGTGCAACACCCGGAAGGGGAACCGCCGGCCTCCTCAGGCTTCGATGAAGCTGATCCGCAAACCCAAGCGGCCGAAATTGCGGACGTTTCTCAATGTGCAGATTTCCCGGAATGGGCCCGAGACCTGGCGGCACTTTTTGGATCTGGCCTACTGGAATGTGGAGCTGAGCGACTGAAGAGGGAAAACGGACCGCGCCTCGCCGCGGTGCTGGACCAACCGGAAGAGAGGGCCCGCCTTTTTCCCGTGACCCGGGACGGTATTTTTTTGGCGCATGCGGCGGTGGCTCCCATTAGCGGGCCAGCCCAAATGGCGATGGACCGCTGGTCGGCCGAAGCCGCTGCCGGCAGGCAGGAAAGCGATGCGGTCTGGCGAGGGGTCCGCCAAACAAGGGAGGTGGCTGCAAAAATTCTAGGGTGTTCCTGGGACGAAGTCTCTTTGTTGGGGCCGACCGCTTTGGGGTTGGGACTGGTGGCGCAGGGATTTGGCTGGAAGGAAGGGGATGAAGTGGTTTACGACCCGCTGGATTATCCCGCCAATGTTTATCCGTGGGTGGATCTGAACCGACGGGGGGTTCGTTCCGTCGCACTTCCAAGAAAACCGGGGGAGGAGATTCGCTGGGAAACCCTGCGACGGGTGATTACGGGAAAAACCCGATTGGTCAGTTTGGCCACCGCCCATTATCTCAGCGGGCAGCAACCGGAGCTTGCGGTTATCGGGCCCGAACTCAAGGCCCGGGGAATTTTTCTTTGTCTGGACGCAATCCAAACTCTGGGAGTTTTGCCGACGGCTTGGCAGGAGGCCGATTTTCTCGCGGCGGATGCCCACAAATGGATGCTCGGACCGGTGGGGGCCGGGGTTTTTATGGTTCGCCGGCGCGCCTGGGAGCAACTTCTTCCTCCCTTGCTCGGATCATGGAATGTCGTCAGCCCCGACTTTCTTGCCCAACCCAAGATCGTGATGGAGGAAGGGGGAAGAAGATACGAGCCGGGAAGCTTGAATCTTCCCGGGATCGAGGGAATGCGGGCTTCGCTTGAATTGCTTCAGGAACTGGGTCCGGACGAGGTGAGCGCGCATGCGCTTGCCTTGGCGAGCCGGGTGAGGGAAGGAGCCGGGGAAAGGGGCTTTGCGATTTATGGGGAACAAAAGAAAAAAGAGAACCGAGTCATCACGAGCCTTAGGGAGCCGTCCGGGGGCTGGGACAAGACGAAGCGGAGGATGGAGGAAGAGGGAATCCGGCTTTCTTGGCGAAAAGAACATGGAGGTGAAATGCTTTTGAGGGTTTCCCCCCATGCCTCCAACACAACGGGGGAGATCGATCACTTTCTTGAAGTTTTGGGAAGAGCGGATTGACTCCGCCGCCGTTCCTCGGCACGATTTCCATCTTAACGATTTACTCAAATGAAACCGACTTACAACCCCTCCAAGCGCACACGGAAACGCCAGTTCGGCTTCCGTGCCCGCATGAAAACCAAGGGAGGGCGGGCTTTGATCGCGCGCCGCAGGGCTCGGGGTCGTCGCCGCCTTCTGCCGAAAGGTGTGGAGCGCCACTACGCCCGCCACACCGGGGCGTGATCGTCGCCTTCCCCGGGCGCGTATTCTCCGTCGGCGGCCGGAATTTCTGGCCATTCGTCACGAAGGAGGCATTCAAAGTGGCACC
>CANEUY010000049.1 GCA_947442065.1 Verrucomicrobia subdivision 6 bacterium
CCCGAACGCGGGCACCGACCTTCACCGTCCAACTCGCAGCGGGCTGCAAGCGGAAGGGCTAGAATGATGTCCTCTCGGATGAGTGGCGTCAAGTCGAGCAAAGCCTCATCCGGGGCGGCCAAAACTTGGCAGAAGTCCTTGATTTCCAGCTTCCAAGGAATGAAATCGAGACAACGGGCGCAGGGCATTTCAAAATTGGAAGAGAGGGTTCCGGTGATCGTGACTTCCTGGCCGACCTTGTGGGCTTGAAAACGGTACTCAATCTTGTCCCAGCCACGAATCTCGCCGATGGGGACGTCGTAGTCCGCGGTCGGAAGGGATCCGGTAAGTTCGATTCCCTCTTCGGGGATTTGACGGGGGTCGATTTTCATTTTTTCGCGTAGTGCTGCCGAAGAATGGTCACGGCCGCGGGGGGTACGAAATCTTCCAAGGGAGCGCCCAGTCGGGCAAGTTCCCGGACCAGTTGGGAGCTGATGAAGGAAAGGGTTTCCCTGGGCATGAGGAATACCGATTCCAAATCGGGATGCAGGCGTCGGTTTGTCAGGGCGAGCTGAAATTCATATTCGAAATCCGAAACGGCCCGGAGACCCCGAATGACGGCGACGGCTTTTTCCTTTCGGGCAAATTCCACGAGAAGTCCCCGGAAGGAGGTGACCTTGACCTGGGAGGCCCAAGGTTCGTTCCGGGTGCTTTCCTTCAAGAGCTCGACCCGTTGGGCGGTGGTGAAGGTGGCGTTCTTGGAACTGTCCTCCGCCACGGCGACAATCACCTCATCGAAGAGACGGGCAGCCCGGGCCAGCACATCGAGGTGTCCCAAGGTGACCGGGTCAAACGTGCCCGGATAAATGGCGCGTCTCATAAGACGGGGATTTTCACGCAAACCGGGAAGGGAGGCAAGGGTCTCCATTCCGGCGTGCTTCCACGATTCGGGGGCGGGAGGTGAGATCCAGGTGAACGGTAATTTCCGGGTATCCGGCCTTTCGTGCGAGGTCGGATATGATGTCGGTCTGAGTGGGTCCACATTCGAGAAGGATGAGCGGGGCAATCTTCACGGCTTGGGGGAGAAGGCGGCGGATCAGGTCCAGGCCCTCTTTGCCTCCGTCGAGGGCAAGCGCGGGGTCATGGCGCACCTCCGGTTCGGCCGACGCGATTTCCTCGGGAGTAAGATAAGGGAGGTTGGCGGTGATCAGCGTGGCGGATTCCGTGAAATCTTGCAGAAGGTCGTTTTGTTTCCATTCCACCCGGGTTCCTTCCGGGGGAACTGAGGAGGGTTGGGTGGCGTTTTCGCGGGCGAGAGCCAAGGCATCGGGTGAAATGTCCAATCCAAGATAACGGTGTTTCGGTTGGCGGCGTGCGAGGGCCAGGGGAATGGCGCCGGTTCCGGTGCCGACATCGATGACCAGGCTTTCGGGGAGATCCTGGAGAATCCGGGTGGCGTGTTCGACGAGGATTTCTGTTTCCGGACGAGGGATGAGGGCGGATGAATTGCAGCGAAGTGTCAGTCCCGCAAAACCGGTCGTGCCGGTGATGTGCTGGACGGGTTCCCGGGCGGCTCGGCGCCGGACCATGGAACGGAGGCTGTCGAGTTCGGCGGGGGTCAGTTCCCTTTCAAACTGGAGGTAAAGGCCGAGACGGGGGAGGGAGAGAACGTGGGCGGTGAGAAGTTCGGCCTGCAGGCGGGGGGAGGTGAGTCCGTGGCGGGCGAAATGGCCGGTGGTGGCTTCTAGAACCGCGAGGAGTTTCATGCGCCCATTCCGGATTCCTCCAACCGGCGGCGGAGATCATCGGCGGCGAGGGCTTCGACCAAGGGTTCGATTTTTCCCTCCATCACAAGGTTGAGATCATGGGAAGTGAAGCCGATGCGGTGATCGGTCAGGCGGTTTTGGGGGAAGTTGTAGGTCCGGATTTTTTCGTTCCGTTCTCCCGTACCAACCTGTTGGCGGCGGGCGGCTTCCACCTTGCCCCGTTCCTCCTCACGCTTTTTCTCGAGCAGGCGGGAAGCGAGAATCCGCATGGCGGTGGCGCGATTTTTGATCTGAGAGCGACTGTCCTGGCAGCGGACGATGAGACCGGTGGGGATGTGAAGAACCTGTACGGCCGAATCCGTGGTGTTCACGCCTTGCCCGCCGGGTCCGCCGGATCGGCAAACTTCAACCCGAACCTCGTCCGGACGGATCTGGAGTTCGACTTCTTCGGCGACGGGCAGAACGGCAACGGTTGCGGTCGAAGTGTGGATGCGGCCCTGGGCTTCGGTGGCGGGAACGCGTTGGACCCGATGGACGCCGCTTTCCTGGCGCATGGCAGCGAAAACGGCTTGGCCGCTTACTTCGAAAACAACCTCTTTGAGGCCTCCCAGTTCGGAGGTGCTGGAAGAAAGGGGCTCGAGCTTCCAGCCCCGGGTTTCCGCATAGCGGCTATACATGCGAAAAAGGTCGGCCGCGAAAATGGCCGCCTCGGTTCCGCCGGCGCCGGCCCGAATTTCCACGATGGTATCGCGGTGTTCATCCGGATCGGGCGGAAGAATGGAGCGAAGGACTTCGGCTTTGGCGGCGGCTTCGTCCCGGGTGAGTTCGGCGGCTTCTTCCTCGGCCATTTGGCGCATTTCTGGATCGCCGGAGCTGGCCAGAAGGGCGGCATTTTCCTTCAGCCGATGGGCGAGGGAGACAAGACGGCGGGCAGCCTCCGTTCCCGAGCGGATCCGGGCGTGCTCCCGGGCCAGGTCGCGGGCTCGGGTGCCCTGACGGTAAAGATCCGGATCGGCCATTTCCCGATCAAGTTCGCTGAGTCGGGATTCGAGGCGGGCGAGTTGGGCGGTGGGGTCCACAGGGGAGAAGGGCGGCACCGGATCCGCGCCATCGGCGGGGAAACGGTGAATCCGCGCGGGCGCCTAGGCGCGTTTTGTTTTTTTGGTTTTGGGGGCGGCGGCCGCGGCATCGAAGCGGCGACGGAATTTTTCCACCCGACCGGCGGTATCCACCAGCTTTTGTGTGCCGGTGAAGAAAGGATGGCAAGAGGCGCAAATGCCCAAGCGGACCTGGGCCTTGGTCGAACGGGTCTGATACACGGCCCCGCAGGCGCAGGTCATGGTGCTGGCCTCGTATTTGGGATGAATTTCAGCCTTCATGGAGTGAAAATTAAACCAGACGGGAGGCCACGATGCAAGCGTTGTGCCCCCCGAAGCCAAAGGAATTGTTCATCACGATGTTTGCTTTTTGTTCCCGGGGTTTTTGCGGGATGTAGTCCAAATCGCATTCCGGATCGGGTTCCTCGAGGTTGATGGTGGCGGGGAGGATGTTGGTTTCGAGAGCCTTGAGACAGATCGCCATTTCAACGGATCCGGCTGCACCCAAGAGATGACCGAGGCTGGATTTAGTGGAGCTGACGGCAACTTTTTTGGCATGGGCTCCCAAGACGGACTTGATGGCTTGGGTTTCGCAAATATCGCCCTGGGGGGTCGAAGTGCCGTGGGCATTGATATAATCGACCTGTTCAGGGTTGAGTTTCGCATGCTTGAGGGCAAGGCGCATCGCCCGGGCGGCTCCTTCTCCCTCGGGGGAGGGAGCGGTCAGGTGGTAGGCGTCCGCTGTGGCTCCGTAACCGAGAACTTCGCCGTAGATTCGTGCCTGGCGTTTTTTAGCGTGTTCGTACTCTTCCAGAATGATGATGCCGGCACCTTCGCTGAGCACAAATCCGTCCCGGCCCTTGTCGAAGGGGCGGGAGGCGCGGGTGGGTTCTTCATTGCGGGTGGAGAGGGCCTTCATGGCGCCGAAGCCGCTCAGGCCGAGGCCGACCACAGCCGCCTCACTGCCCCCGGCGATGATGAGATCGGCTTCCGATTCGCGGATCAGGCGCCAAGCCTCACCGATCGAGTGGGTGGCGGTGGCGCAGGCTGAAACGATGGCAAAGTTGGGGCCCCGGAGCCCGAAGTGCATCGAGATGTGACCCGAGGCGATATTATTGATCATCATCGGGATCATGAAGGGCGAGACTTTTTTGGGGCCGCGATCCCGCAGGATGGAATGCTGTTCCTCCAGTGTGCTCAGCCCGCCAATTCCCGAGCCGACGAGAACGCCGGCACGGTCAAAATCAAGCGAGGCTCCTTCGAGGCCGGCATCTTTCCAGGCTTCGCCGGCGGCGGCCATGGCGAGGTGGGTGTAGCGGTCGGTCCGGCGGACGTCTTTGGGATTTTTAAACGCCTTGGCGGGTTCGAAATTTCTGACTTCTCCGGCGATCCGGCAGTCGTAGCCGGTGGTGTCAAAAGCGGTGACGGGCCCGATTCCGCTTTCTCCTCGAAGGAGGCGGTCCCAGGTTCCGGGGAAGTCGTTGGCGAGGGGAGTCAGGGCTCCCAGTCCGGTGACGACGACGCGACGCGTGCTCATGAAGTGCGTGGGAAAGAATGCCTGGCCGGAAGACAATTCCGGCCCGGGGCCACCGGGGCCGGCGTTATTTGGACTGCTTTTCCTCGATGTACTTCACGACATCGCCGACGGTCAGAAGCTTTTCGGCATCGCTGTCGGGTACTTCCACACCAAACTCTTCTTCAAACGCCATAACCAACTCGACGATGTCGAGAGAGTCGGCGCCGAGGTCCTCGATGAACTTGGCTTCAGGGGTGACCTGCTCCGCATTGACGCTGAGTTGCTCAACGATGATGTCTTTGACTTTTTGGTCGATGGATTTTTCGCTCATAGTGTTATGTACTCCTGTATTTGTGAGGTGCGCAGTAAGGATTCTCGGAGGCGTTTAGGCAATAAGAAAATTTAGGGGGGGTAAGAAAGTGGCTTTACATCGTCATCCCACCATCCATCGCCCAGGCCTGGCCCGTCACGTAACCGGCGTCCGGTCCGCATAGAAAAGAAACCAAACCGGCAATTTCATCCGGCTTTCCAAATCTACCTAAAGGTATGCCTGTCAATGCTTTGGACTTTATATCGTCCTTCAGAATCGAGGTCATATCCGTTTCAAAAAAGCCCGGGCAGACGCAGTTGCAGGTGATTCCGCGGGATGCGAATTCCCGGGCTACGGATTGGGTGAGGCCGATGAGGCCGGCCTTGGCGGCCGCGTAGTTGGCTTGGCCGGCGTTGCCCACAAGGCCGACCACGGAACCGATATTCACGATGCGGCCGGTCCTGGCTTTGAGCATTCCACGGGAGGCGGCACGGATCCAACGGAACGCCCCTGTCAAATTCGTGTCGATCACGGCCGACCAGTCGGCGTCATCCATCCGCATGATCAGCCCGTCCTTCGTGATGCCGGCGTTGTTGATGAGGGCACCGAGAGGGCCCGATTCTTTTTCCACTGTGGCGATGACCTGATCGGCGGCCTTGGGATCCGAAATGTCGGCGGTGTGGACGCAGGCTTTGCCGCCGGCCGCCTCGATGGCGGCCCGGACTTCATTGAGTTTGTCGGCCTGGCGGGCGACCAACTCAACTTTCCATCCGTCCCGGGCGAGCCGTTCGGCGATGGCACGTCCGAGGCCGCGGCTGGCGCCGGTGACGAGTGCGGTACGGGATTCAGCGGGGGAGTTCATGAATGACCTTCTCCAGTTCCGCCAGAGTTCCGGCGCTTGCGCAAGGAAGATCGGGAACAATTTTTTTTGCCAATCCGGCCAGAACGCCGCCGGGGCCGAGTTCAATCAGCCGGGTGACACCCCTACCGGCGAGATCCTTGAGACATGCCTCCCAGCGAACTGTGCCGGTGACCTGATCGAGAAGGCTGGAGCGGATTTCCGCCTCGGAGGAGGCGGGACGGCCAAGAAAGTTTGATAGGACGGGAACGGTGGGCATGTGCAGAGAAGTGTTTGCGATGGCTTCGGCGAGTCCTTCCTTGGCGGGGATCATGAGGGAAGAGTGGTAAGCGCCGGCGACCTTGAGCGGGATGGCCCTTTTTACACCGGCTTCCTTTGCCGCGGTTTGAACGGCCTCCAGTTTTTCAGCGGGTCCGGAGAGAACGACTTGGCCGCCCCCGTTGAGGTTGGCGACTTCCCAGCCCGCGGCTAAGGCCACCTTGGTCGCGAGGGCTTCGTCTGCGCCGAGAAGGGCGAGCATGGCGCCTTTTCTTTTGGCACAGGCTTCGTCCATCAGGACCCCACGGCGGGCGACCAAACCAAGGCCGTCTTGGATGGAAAGGGTCCCGCCGGCGGCATGTGCGGTGAATTCGCCCAACGAAAGTCCGGCGGTGGCGGTGAATTTGAAATCGGTCTTTTTTTCGCGGAGGACGGCCAACAGGGCCAAGCCGTGAAGATAAAGGGCCGGTTGGCAGTAGGTGGTCCGGGTCAGAGTCTCTTCCGGGCCGGATTGGAGCACCGCGGTGAAGTTTGAAGGCAGGATGCCGCTGCCGAGGTTGAGGATCTTTCGGGCGGCTGGAGAGGACTCGGCAAGGTCGGTTCCCATACCCACGCGCTGCGCGCCTTGTCCGGAAAAGAGGAGAGCAATGGATTCCATGTCGTCTTATTCGAGATTCTCGAGAAGTTTGGCGTAAACGGAAGGAAGATCGCCGGGGTGAATCCGGGTGGCCCCAATGGGGGTCATGAAATTAGCGTCGTTAACCCAGCGGGGAACGACGTGGATATGGAGATGTTTGGGTACACCGGCTCCCGCGGCGCTTCCCAGGTTGAGACCGATGTTGAAGCCGTCGGGTTTGAGGGCCTTTTTGAGGGCTTGGGTCATCCGATTGACCAGCGTCCAAAGATCGGACGATTCCTGGGCCGAAAGGGAGGAGAGATCATCCACCTCGCGATAGGGGCAAACCATGAGATGTCCGAGGTTGTAGGGGTAGCGGTTCAGGACGGCAAAGGATGCCTTGGTGCGGGTCAGGACAAAATGAGCGGCATCGTCAGTGGACTGTGCGATTTTTAGAAAAAGATCTTCACCGGGTTTTTCTTCGCCGGTGACATAGCGGTTGCGCCATGGGGCCCAGAGGTGTTCCATCGTTTAACAATGGCGACGAGCAAAGAGCAGGGCAAACCCCAACACCTACTGGTGGGGGGAGGGGACGAACCGGAGGTGTCCCGCCGGGCCCGGGAACTGTTCCAGCAATGGGCACCCGGGGATCCCCTGAATGCGGAGAAGATTGACGGGCGGGTGGAGACGGTCGACGCGTCCCTGCAGGCGATCGCGAAGACCAGGGAGGCTCTCGAAACATTGCCCTTTTTGGGGGGTCGGAAGCTGGTTTGGTTGGCGGACTGCACTTTTTTAGGCGAGAATCCGGCAGGGCGGAGCGAGTCGGTCCTGGACTCCCTGGCATCCCTGCAGGAAATGCTGGTGAAACTTCCCCCTGGGGAGGCCCAGCTTCTGATTTCTGCTCCCGGGGTGGACAAGCGGCGTTCTTTTTTCCGGAATTTTGAAAAAATGGGGAAGGTGGAAGTTTTCGATCCCCCGGATCTGAGGCGGGGAAGGGATCGGGGGGAATGGCTGGATGAAATCAGCGAGAGGATCCGGCAGGCGGGGTTGTCGGCGGGCCCGGGCGTGGCCGAGCTTCTCGTGGAAATCGTGGGTTGGGATGGCCGGGCTCTGGAAAAAGAGATCGAGAAGCTGCGGCTTTATTTGAAGCCGGAAACCAAGGTGACGGAACAGGCGGTTCGGGAGGTCGGAGCCGGGCGAAGGGAGTTGGAGGTGTGGGACTGGTGTGACGCTGTGGTGGCGGGGAAAACCGGTCCGGCCCGGGCTGGGTTGCGGCGGTTGTTGGATCAGGGGGAGAGTGAGGTGGGGCTGGTGATGATTTTGGCGGGAAGCCTGCGTTTGGCAGCCTTGGGACGTGCCCTGCAGGAGGCAAAATTCCTTCGCGTTCCCCCGCCGGGATCGTATGGGCAGCCTTCCCTGGATCCGGCAGCAGACTCCTTTCTTCCAAGAAATGCCAAAGGGGAAAAACCGAATTTATGGCGTCTTGGAAAAGTGACGGCTTTGTGTGCGCATCGGCCTGCCTCCGGAGTCCGGCGTGCCCTCCACCGTCTGCATGAACTCCAGATGGAACTGATTTCCGGTGCGGATCGCGGTCGTGCGCTGGAGGAGGGGATTCTGCGACTCTGTCTGGATTAATTGGAATAAACCAATACCCTAGGATTCATGTTGGGCGACGATCCGAAGGGGAACTGGCTCAGCGACTGGTTCCGCGGCCTCACGATGGGGGCGCGGATTCAGATTATCATGTTTTCGGCCGTGGCTGTCGTTTTAGGGGCGGCGGGAGCGATTGCCCTCATTGAGGAACCTGTGGTTCTGCTTCCGGACGAGTCGCCGGATTCCAAAGCCCTTCCCGGGGAACCTGAGCGGCCGTTGAGTCCGGATCCAAGGAAAGCTTGGCAAATGGCCGAGAAAATCAAGCCGGCTTCCGAACCCAAGCCCAAGAGTTCGGCGGAAATTGAAGCCATCCGCAAGCTGGTGGCGATCAGTCCGGAAGAGGCGGGGGGCTGGGATCAATTAGGGCAAAGCCTCTATAAGGCCGGACAGTATGACGAGGCGGTGGAGGCGTTTCGCAAGGCCCTTGAACTCAAGCCCGGCGTTGCGGAAGTGATCGCGAACCTTGGAGTCGTACTGAAAACCAAGGGAGAAATGACGGAATACGAGAAAATGGTCCAAAGTTTGGCGACGGTGAATCCAAAAATGGCGAGGGATCTGATGGATTTTGCACCCGGCAAAATTCCCTCGACGGAATCTTCGTCCGCTCAGGGCGAATCGCCCTCCCCGTCCGGTGACAAGGAGTCCGGAGAGGTTTCGGCCCTTCGAAAAATGGTGGAAATTGATCCGCGGGATTCCGTGAGTTGGAATCAGTTGGGGAAAGCCCTTTATCAGACGGGGAAATACGAGGCAGCGGTCGAGGCTCTGGACCGGTCGTTGGCGATTCAACCGGATGTCGAGGAAGTGGTGGTGAATTTGGGGGTGGCTCTAAAAACCAAGGGAGATGCGGTCCGCTACTCGCAGATTCTGGAAAAACTGAAGGCGATCAATCCCAAGAGTGCCAAGGATTTGGAGGCTTTTCAGCCCTCGCCTGACGCAAAACGTTAAGCCGGTTTTTCCTCCACGATCACGATATCTTCGGGGTAGATCTTGGCGAAAACCTTGTCGCCCCGATGGATGATCTGCTTGTCCGTCCCGAAATTTGGAACGAGGGAGTGCATGCGGACGGGATAAACGCCTTGGGCGGAAGGCTCGAGACCAATCACCAGTTCGTCCGCCGGTCCTTTAAAAATTTCCTCCAGGACAACGGCCGGGAAGCAGTTCTCGCCCTTGAGAGGCTTGTGCTGGATCTGGACCTTCTCCGGTCGGATGGAGAGAAGAACTTCCTGGGTGGTGGGGGAAACGGAAAGGGGGGGCAGCTGAAGTTCGTGGCGGTCGCCAATCTTTGCGGTGACATGGTCCTGGGTGCGGTGGGTGATCTGACAAGGGAAGAGGTTCGTTTCCCCGATGAAATCGGCGACAAAATGGGTTTTTGGGTGGTAATAGAGGTCGTCGACCGTTCCGAGTTGCTCGATTTTTCCCCCGTTCATCAGGGCGATTCGGTCGGACATGACCAAGGCTTCCTCCTGATCGTGGGTCACAAAAACAAACGTGATTCCGAGTTTGGTTTGCAGGTTCTTCAGCTCCAACTGCATGTTTTGGCGGAGCTTGGCGTCGAGAGCCGAAAGGGGTTCGTCGAGAAGCAGGACCTTGGGACGGCAAACGA
>CANEUY010000050.1 GCA_947442065.1 Verrucomicrobia subdivision 6 bacterium
GGTTCTTTCTTCATCGGCAAAGCGTTTGCTGAGCCTCGACGGAGGGGGTGGGGATAAGGTTGAATGGTCGAATGCTCGATATTGCCCTGATTCGCAAGGACCCGGAAGGGGTGCGTGCCCGTTTGGCGAACCGTGGGGTGGCGGCGACCGAAGGCTTGGCCAAGGTTCTACAGGCGGATGAAGAGCGCCGGAAGCTGGTTGGGGAGGTGGAGAAGTTGAAGTCGGAGCGGAATGCGATCAGCAAGGAGATCGGGGGTCGGAAGGCAAAAGGGGAATCGGCGGACGATCTGATGGAAGGGATGAAGGAGAAGTCCGATCGGATCGCCGAACTGGACCGAAAAGTGTCGGAAGTGGAGGCCCAACAGGAGGGGTTGCTCCTTTCCATTCCGAATTTGCCTTGGGAAGGATGTCCCAAGGGAAGTTCGGCGGCGGACAATCCGGTGGTGACGACTTGGGGAGAACCAAAGAAATTTGATTTCAAGCCAAAGGATCACGTGGCTCTGGGGGAGGCTTTGGGGATTTTGGATTTCACTGCGTCGGCCAAAATCTCCGGGAGTGGCTTCGCGGTTTACAAGGGGGCTGGAGCCAAGCTGGAGAGATCCCTGATTTCCTGGATGTTGAATCTGCATACGGGATCCCATGGGTACACGGAGGTTTCCCCTCCTTTTTTGGTGCGGGAGACGAGCATGGTGGGGACCGGGCAACTGCCAAAGTTCCGGGAAGACATGTATGCAACTGAGGGAGGAGAGCATTTTCTGGTGCCAACCGCAGAAGTGCCCGTGACCAACCTGCATCGGGAAGAGATCCTAGCGGAGTCGGATCTACCAAAACGCTATGCGGCTTACACTCCTTGCTTCCGGAAGGAAGCGGGGAGTGCAGGGAAAGAGACGAGGGGGCTGGCACGCATGCATCAGTTCGACAAGGTGGAGTTGGTGTGGATTGAACATCCGGAGCGGTCGATGAAGGCCCTGGAGGAGCTTTGCGAGCATGCGGAAACGGTTTTGCAGAAACTGGGTTTGCATTATCGGAAGATTGAGCTTTGTGCGGGGGACATCGGATTCGGGGCCGCGAGGTGTTACGACCTTGAGGTTTGGGCGCCGGGCATGGGGCAGTTTCTCGAGGTTTCCTCGTGCAGCAATTTTATGGATTTTCAGGCTCGGAGAATGGGGCTGCGGTTCAAGGGATCGGACGGAAAGAACAGACCCTGCCACACGCTGAATGGGTCCGGGACCGCCTTGGCCCGTCTTTTTATCGCCTTGGTGGAGACCTATCAGACGAAGGACGGGAAAGTGGAGATTCCCGAGGATTTGCGGTCGATTTTCGGAGCTTCGTTCATCGGATAGACGGTTCGATCTTCCGGAGTAGGGCTGGTAGTCTCGGAAAGTGCTTCAAATGAAGAAATCCCTTTCGGAGGTGCATGGAACAGTCGGGGTTCCGGGGCAGGGTGGATTTTGGCGAAAGATGCTGGCTTTTGGCGGACCGGCATTTCTGGTCAGCGTCGGCTACATGGATCCGGGGAATTGGGCGACGGACATTGAGGCAGGATCTCGGTTTGGCTACAGCCTTCTTTGGGTTCTTCTTCTTTCGAACGCGATGGCGTTGCTTCTGCAAAGTTTGGCCGCCCGATTGGGCATCGTGTCGGGGCGGGACCTGGCCCAGGCCTGTCGGGAGTTTCTTCCTCACCCGTGGGGGGTGCTTCTCTATATTCCCTGTCAGGTTGCGATTGTGGCTTGCGACTTGGCGGAGGTGCTGGGCGGTGCCGTGGGTTTGAATCTGCTGACTGGGTGGCCCCTGTTGACCTGTGCTTTGGTGATTTCCCTGAATGTCTTTGTGATGTTTTTTCTGCAGGCACGGGGGATGCGTTGGCTCGAAGCGGGGATCGTGGCGTTGGTGGCCACGATCGGAGGCTGTTATTTGGTGGAAATCTGGTTGGCGCAACCGGACTGGTCAGGTGTTCTGGCTGGCTTGCTGAAGCCCAAGCTTTCCGGGGAGAGATTGGGTGGGGGAACGAGTGATCTTTACGTAGCGATCGGGATCATCGGGGCCACGGTCATGCCTCATAATCTCTATCTCCATTCCGCCTTGGTGCAGACAAGGGCGGTGGCTCCGAATCCGGAGGGCAGAAAAGAGGCCATCCGCTATAACTTCATTGATTCAGCGGTGGCATTGAACGGGGCTTTTCTGGTGAATGCCGCGATCTTAATTGTGGCGGCCTCGGTCTTTTTTCGGAACGGAGTGGTGGTGAGTGAACTTCAGCAGGCTCATGCGACGTTAACCCCCCTAGTGGGCGGGGCTGCTGCGGCACTCTTTGCGGTCGCGTTGTTGGCGAGCGGACAGAGTTCAACTTTGACGGGAACTCTGGCGGGCCAGATTGTGATGGAGGGGTTTCTCCATCTGCGTTTGTCCCCGTGGATTTCCCGGACATTGACCCGCGTACTGGCGTTGATTCCGGCAGTGATTGTGATTTTATGGAAGGGGGACAAAGGGACGTATGACCTCCTGATTCTGAGTCAGGTGGTCTTGAGTTTGCAGCTTCCCTTTGCGGTGATTCCTTTGATTGCCTTCACGGGAAGCCGGAAAATTATGGGGGATTTGGCGATTGGGGTGCGGTTGAAGATCGTCGCTTGGGCCGTGGCAGCTCTGTTGGTCGCTCTGAATGGTTGGCTGTTGTGGGAAATCTTCCATTCCGGAGGTGGGAAGTGAAAAAAACAGAAAAAATGTACGGTAAGATTCTAGTTCCCTTGGAGGGGACGGGGCATGATGCAAGCATTCTCAGACATGTGCAGAGGCTCGCGAAGATGCATGGGAGTGAACTGATTTTGATTCATATTGCGGACGGATGGTCCGCACGCTTTTACGGGGAGGAGAGTGATTCCAAGGAAGTGCGGGAAGACAGGGAATATTTGAAGAAGTGCGCCCACAAGATGGAGCAGGAGGGGATTCCAACCACGTGGCGACTGGGGTTCGGTCGACCGGGTCCCGAACTAATCCGGGCGGTGAAGGAGACGGGGTGTGATCTGGTGGCGATGACGACCCATGGGCACCGATGGATGGAGGATGTGTTGTTCGGGAGCGCCTCCAGCGAAGTACGGCACGCGGTGGATATTCCGGTACTGCTTCTCCGCACCGAACAAAAGAAGCGTTGAAAATCCTGCTGATCGGGGTGGATCTCGCTTGGGGCGAGAAAAAACACGACGGGGTATGCCTGTTGGAGTGGAGTGGAAAATCGGGAACTGTGATGGGATTTGCCTATCCGCAGGGCGATCGGGAGTTGATGGAGTTGGTGAGAAAAAAAATCCGTGGTTACCGGTCTGTTTTTGTCACGGTGGATGCTCCAATCGTATGCCCGAATCGGACGGGGACTAGGCCGGTAGACCGGTTAACGCACCGAATGTTTCACAAAGAGCACGCGGCATGTCATCCGGCGAATTGGACCCGGTGTCCGCGGCCCCCGCGGATTGCCAGGATCATGAGGAAAAACGGGTTCCATGTGGGGTGGGAACCCCGGGTCGGCAAAAAGACGGCGGCTGAGGTGTATCCGCATCCGGCGATGGTCCGGATGTTCGGACTTCCCAGGATTGTGAAATACAAAAAAGGAAGTGTGGTGGAGCGGAGAAAGGAGTTTGGTCGATTACAAAAACTGATCCGGAAGATGCTTCGGGAGAAGTTTCCAAAGTTAACGACGGGAGAGGAGACAAATCGCTTATTGAGGGAGCCATGGACCAAGCCGGTAGAGGATCGGACGGATGCGTTGTTCTGTGCGCTGATCGGATTATGGCACTGGATGCATCAGGGCCGGAAAAGCGAGGTGATCGGGGACAGGAGAACCGGGTTTATTTTGCTGCCGGAATCTCCGTCGCCATGCAGATATCGCGCCAACCGGGGAAATTCCAGGCGTTTGGAAAGTCGCGGCACTGCTGGGGTTTGACCGGTTGGATTTTGCAATCCTGCCCATCCAAGAAAATACAGGCGCCGTCGGCCTGATCGATGAGCGAAAGGCCGCGGCGGTTCGCACGAAGACGGGTGTACTGCTGGATGAATCCATTTTCGGGCAATCCCAGAAAAGAGGCGATGGCAGTGATTTCCTTGTCCGAAACTTTCACATCCCCGGGCCAGCGGCAGCAGTTGGTGCAGCGTTCGCAAAGGTATTTGGGGGGGGTCATAGGAGATAAAAGATTAAGATGAAGATGGGTTTTGAGGGAGAAAGTGGAGAGCGAGAAGCACGACGGCCGTGGCGAGGTAGGCGGCGGCAAAAGAGGGACTGGACCACCAGCCCGTGATGGGTTGGCTACCATGTGCCGTCAAGGTGACGGCATGGATCAGGCCAAAGATTGAAAAGAAAGAACCGGCCAAGGCCAAAAGGGAGGCGGAGATGAACCGTCGATCGATGACAAAGGCGGTCATAGCGGAAATTAAAATGCTAGTGAGGAGAAACCCCTGCCCCAGAGAGAAGAGGCCTCCGAGGACCAAGTCGCCGTTGCTCTGGGTGGCAAGGGTTTCGAGGGAGGCGTTGGCGGAGCGGGCGATGGTTTCAACGAGAAGGGCGGCCCATCCTGCCAAGCAGGGGATGAGTCCGATAGCCACGGCAATAGAATGCTTGGTGGGGCTATCCGAGAAAGCCTGTGCCGTAATGACGATCCCAACCCAAACCAGAACACCCAGTGTGACTTCCATCGGAACGATGTGGAGAACGGCTCCAGTCAGCCCCAAGAAACAGAGCAGGGTGATGACGATTCCATTGAGGGCGGAGTAGCCGATTCGTGCGCCCATCCCCTTCCAACCAGGGTGTCCGATATAGATCGTGGTGGGGAAGGGGCTGCCGAAGAAGGCAGCGACCAGGGTCGAGAGTCCGTTGACGGAGAGAGAGGATCGGGTCGAGTATCGATCTCCGGCGGCTTCAGCACTTTCCAGATTCTGCAGGGATCCGATCACATTAAAGAGAGCCATCGGAAAGATGACGGAGAAGAAAGAGGCGACCCCTTCCCGATGGAGGAAAGAGATCAGTTTGTCGAATGCAGGAAGAGGAAGATGTAGCCCGAACGAAACCGGGATCGTTTCCGTCGCCTGAGAAGCCAGTCCGAGTTTCCGAAAAACAAAGGCTAATAGAGTTCCTAGTAAAATGGCCAAAAGACCGGAGGGGAGGTGGCCCGGGAGGCGGATTTTTCCCGAATAGACAAAAATCACCAAGAGCATAGGCAGGAGGGCAATCGCTGGTTGCGCGTAGATTTTAAAAACGAAAGGCATGGAGATGAAGGTGAGGGCGATCCCGGCAAGTGGGGAAAGCAGAGCAGCCCGCGGAAGCCAACGACGGAGGGGATCTGTGACAAAGGCACCAAGGAGTTCCAGAAAACCTCCAGCCCAGCAGGCGAATATGCCAGCAGCCCATACGAGGTCGGCGTCATGGGTTTTTTGCCAAAGAGGGGCCATAATAAGAAATAGGTAGGCGACTAGGCTGAGAGTGTTAATGCCGAAGGGCAGGGCGGTAACATCGTTACGACCGGTGCGTTGAGCGAGACGGCAGGCCTGCCATGAATAAAAGAGGTTACCCGCAAGAATCGATAAGGCGGCGGCCGGAAGAATGCGGGTCAATACGATCTCAATCGGGATGCCGCAAACCGGAGGAACGAGGGAAAGAATGAGAAGAAGTTGAATGAGGTTATCGATAAATAGGCCGGCCCAACCATCGAGATCACCACGAACAAACCAGCGGGGTTGCATGACAGATAAAGATGAGGATTAAGATGAAGCTGGGAAGCGGGAACTTTGGGAGTGAACTCGCCCGCCAGAGAATGTTGGGATAGAAACAATCTTTATGGCAAAAGCGTGGAATGAGGCGGTGGAGCAGGCGGTGAAGACCGGCCAGCTTTCAGAAGATTCGGCGGAAAATATCCGAAGGCTGGAAGTTTCGTCGAAAGCCTCGCCCATGGTGGGGGCCAGCATCAAGGA
The DNA here is from genome assembly GCA_947442065.1 of Verrucomicrobia subdivision 6 bacterium. Taxonomy (GTDB): domain Bacteria; phylum Verrucomicrobiota; class Verrucomicrobiia; order Methylacidiphilales; family Verrucolacustridaceae; genus Verrucolacustris. The sequence continues at coordinate 5,947 of CANEUY010000050.1, forward strand.
ATTGATCGATGCGGAACAATGGGGGGAGCTCAATGACCGCTTTTTTCGGACTTTGGCCTTTGGTACGGGGGGGTTGAGGGGGCGGACCATCGGCAAGGTGGTGACGAAGTCAGAGTTGGGTAGGCCGGCGGCTTTGGGCCGGCCCGAATTTCCGGCGGTGGGAACGAACTGCATGAATTACGGCAACGTATCCCGCGCAACGCAAGGTCTGGTGAATTATCTGAAGAAAAACTTTCCCGGGCAGACCCCTTCGGTGGTTTTTGCGCATGATACCCGGCATTTTTCACGGGAATTCGCCGAACTCTCTGCTCGGACGGTGGCGGCGGCCGGTGGCACGGCCTACCTGTTTGCCGAGGACCGCTCGACGCCGGAGCTTTCGTTTGCGGTCCGGCATCTAGGGTCGCAGGCGGGGGTGGAGATTACCGCCAGTCACAACCCTCCGCATGACAACGGGTACAAAGTTTACTTCTCGGATGGGGCACAGATTGTGGAACCCCACGCTTCAGGAATCATCCGGGAGGTGGAGGTCGTCAAGGAACCGGAACAGGATCCTCAGCCAAAAAACGGCGGCAAGGTCGTGATCGTGGGAAGTGAGGTGGACAAGGCTTATCTGGAGGCCCTGAAAGAGTTGGTCATCGAGGGCCAAATGTTGAAAAAGGAAGGGGGAAAGCTGAAAGTGGTTTATTCCCCGCTGCATGGAACAGGAATCCGGATTGTTCCGGCGATGTTGAATGCGGTGGGAGTGCAGGCTTCGGTGGTCCCCTTGCAGGAAAAGGGGGACGGGCGTTTCCCGACGGTAAAATCGCCCAATCCGGAAAACGGGGAAGCGCTGGCCTTGGGGATCGAACAGGCCAAGAGCGAAAAAGCGGATTTGGTTTTGGCGACGGATCCGGATGCCGATCGGATGGGGGTGGCGTTACGGAATTCTTCCGGGAATTACGAACTGATCACGGGAAACCAGATTGGATCGCTGTTGGCGGCCTATCGGATTGACCGGATGAGGGCCCAAGGATGGATCCAGCCGGGGCAGGAAAAAGGATGTTGTCTCATCAAGACCTTCGTGACGACGGATCTTCAGAAAGAAATTGCCGGATCGGCGGGAATGAAGTGTGTCGAAACGTTGACGGGCTTCAAGTATATCGGCGAAAAACTTGGAATTTATGAAAAACAGGCAGGAGGACGGGGAAAGATGGGTTCGGAGGATTGGAGGAAGAGGCGTATCGAAAAGAGCACCTTCTTTGTTTTTGGGGGCGAGGAGAGTTATGGGTATAGCGGCGGGGATTTTGTGCGCGACAAGGATGCCAACGGGGCGGTTCTGATGTTTGTTGAGGCAGCTGCGTGGGCCAAGGCGCAGGGGCGGGACTTGTTGCAGGAGATGGACGGGATTTACCGTCGACACGGTTTGTATCTTGAGAAATTGGGGACATTGGAGATGCCGGGGGCAGAAGGGGCGATACAGATTGCCCGTGCGGTGGAGAGCTATCAGAAAAACCCACCGAAGGAATGGGGAGGGAGGAGGGTGGCATCGGTGACGGATTATGAGAAAGGGTCACATCGGGATGTGGATGGAAAGGAAATTCCAAAGGAGAGAATGCTGATTTTTGATCTGGGCGAAGGATTTCGTGTCGCGGTGCGGGCTTCGGGGACGGAACCGAAAATGAAATGTTATTTTTTCGGAAAAAAGAAAGTCGCTCCACAGGAAGATCTGGGTGCGGCGAAAAGAGAGTTGGCCGGGATTTTGGATGAATTGTGGAAGTGGACCCAGGCGGATGCACAAAAACGGGCGGAGGGAAATTGAGATGGCCTATCCCACGAAATTACAGGAAATCGTATCCTTGTTTGAGCATCTTCCGGAAGAGGAGAAGCGGGAAAGCCTGGTTTCCTATAGTTTGAATGCCAAATCGTGTGAACCGCCGGAGGGGGAAAAATTTGATCTGGAGGATGTAAGGAAGGACGAAGAGTGTGCCGATACGGTGGGGGTATTTCTCCGGGTGGATGAAAAAGGGGGGAGCCATTTTCGGATGGCCCTGGGACCCCAGGTGCAGACTTTGACCAAGGCAATGACGGCGATTCTTTGCAAGGGATTGGACGGGGTGTCGCCCAGGGAGGTGATGGAGTTGGAAAGTGATTTTGTTCCGAAGATTGTCGGGGCGCAGTTGGTTCGGGTCCGGAGTCAGACGACCTATTATATACTCTCCCGGATGAAGGGGATTTGTAAGGTTTGGTCTGACCGCCAAAGGGCAGTCGGTAAGTAACTGGGAGTCAGAATTTTGAGGAATCACAGGTCGGTTTTGAATCTGACCCATGAATTAAAATTTGACTTAGAATAATTCTAAACGATCTTGGTGGGCTGATGAATAGTCTCAAACAAATGGATCGGGGCGCTTTGAGCGATGCCTTGGATCATTCGGGGCAAAGAACCACCCCCCAAAGGGAGACGGTATTCAGCGTTCTTTTGGATGAGAGAGATCATCCGACGGCCGATGAGGTGTACACGCGGACAAAATCCAGGATGCCCACCATCTCCATGGCGACTGTCTACAACTGTCTGGAGACCCTTGTTTCTTGCGGCTTGGTCAAACAGGTGAACATCGAGAGGGAACCGACCCGTTACTGCCCGAACCTCGCTCCCCATGCTCATTTTCACTGCCGGGATACGGGCCGGGTGTATGACGTCCCGGTGCCGCCGGACATGATGCATGAGTTGGCCGAAGTTTTGCCGGGTGAGTATCGGGCGGATTCGGTTGAACTGGTCTTCCGCGGACATTTGGCGAAAGGAAAAACAAAATGAAGAACGCTCTTGAAATCAAAGGCCTCAAAGCAGCCATCCAAGGAACGGAAATTCTGCACGGGCTTAACCTCACCATCCCCAAGGGGGAGGTGCACGCCATCATGGGAAAGAACGGTTCGGGCAAAAGTACCCTGGCCAAAGTGATGGCAGGACATCCTGATTATGAGGTGACGGGAGGAGATGTTCTGCTCGATGGTAAAACCATTCTGGGGTTGGAGCCGGATGTGCGGGCCAGGGAAGGTTTGTTTCTGGCGTTTCAATATCCCAGTGAGATTCCCGGGGTGACCATCGCGAACTTCATGCGGGCGGCTTTGAATGCCCGCCGACCCGAGGGTCAGGAGATCGATGCCGTCGAATATTATAACGAGCTCTACAAGAAGATGGATCTTCTAAAGATTGATCGTGCCTTCACCTCCCGGGCGGTGAATGACGGGTTTTCCGGGGGCGAAAAAAAGAAGAACGAAATCCTGCAAATGGCGATGTTGGAGCCAAAATATGCCGTCCTGGATGAAACGGATTCCGGTCTGGATATTGACGCCTTGAAGATCGTTTCCCACGGCGTGAACAGTCTGCGCGGCCCCAAGATGGGAATTCTGGTGATCAC
>CANEUY010000051.1 GCA_947442065.1 Verrucomicrobia subdivision 6 bacterium
CTTTTGAATCAGGCCGGTCACCCTATTCCGCAAGGTCTCATCCTTCACGAGATTTGCGTACCACCGCCCGACTTCTAGGTCGGCACTGGCAAGTCCGCTCTCCAGGTTGTTGAAAACATAGCGGGCAAAGGGCCAAATCTTGATCCGATCCCGGAGAGAACGGAAAAGTTTTGGATGACTCTTTCTCAGGGTGCGGAGGGCCGCTCCGGCTCCGTACCATCCCGGAAGAAAGAATCGGGCCTGGCTCCAGCTAAAAACCCAAGGAATGGCCCGTAAATCGGCCCAGCCGGCCGCACCCGTCCTCCGGGACGGCCTGGACCCGATGGTGCTGCGCTCGACCACATCGATCGGCGTGGCTTGGCGGAAATAGTCAAGGAAGCCCGGCTCTTCGATCAGTTCTCGGTAGGTCGACATGCTGGATTCGGATAGAAGTTCAAAAACTTCCGCCATCAACGGGTCATCTTCCCTCGCTCCATGAGCGGAAAGGGTGCTCCAGGCCGTTCCTGCCAAAAGAAGCTCCAAGTTATGTGCGGCGGTGGAGACAGTGCCGTACTTCTGCCCGATCACTTCCCCCTGCTCGGTCACACGCAAGTCTCCGGCCAAAGTGCCTTGGGGGAGCGCCTCGAGAAAACGATGAGTGGGTCCGGCTCCCCGACTGACTGTCCCTCCTCGCCCATGGAAAAAACGGGCTGCCACTCCTTCCCCCCGGGCGGCTTGGCGGATGGCCCGTTGGCCTCTGTGCAAAGCCCATTGGCTGGCCAATAAACCCGCGTCCTTATTGCTGTCACTGTAGCCAATCATGACGCGGAGAATCGGAGGAGGCTCCGCAGGCATGACGACGGCCCCTTCCCCCGGATCGACCAAGGCCACCCGGCGCCGAAGTGCAACTTGGGCCTCATGTTCGGCGAGGACTTTGATAGTTTTTTGGGTGACGGGATGTTGCAAAAACTCCTCCACCACCTTCGGAGCCCGCGTTAAATCTTCCAAAGTCTCAAACAAGGGAGTGATCGGCAACGGACAGACATCCGAGCCATCCGCTCCCGGACGGGTCAGACCGGCGGTCAGGCAGAAAACGTGGATCGCCAGCAGATCGGAAACATCCCGGGTCATGCTGATGACCGAAAGCCCCAGCCCATCGATCCCGTGTTGAACGGCATGTTGCGCCAAGATCTGATAGGTTCCGATCACCTCCGCGGCGGCCGGACCGGCCGACATCGCTTCTTCCAATGTCCAAGGGAGTTTTTTGAGCCAGGTTTCCAGAAGTTGCCGCCGTTGCTTTTCCGCGCGGGACCGATAAGGAACACCTCCCACTTCGCCTGTCTTGGCCTCCAACTCCTCGATGGCCTCATCGTGTCGGGCACTATTCTGCCGGATATCCAAAGCCGCGAGATGGAATCCAAAAACCTCGACAAGCCGGATGACGGGATCCACTTCCGCAGCCGCCAGGCGATTGGCTCCGACGGCCAACAATGAGCGACGGATGACACCCAGATCCAAAATCAGATCTTCAGGCTGTTTATAGCCGTATTCCCTGCCCGCTTCCCCCGGAAGATATCGCCTCATCAAAAGGACAGCCTCCCGCCATGGTTCCTCCCGATAGATGGCCGTTTCCTCTTCCTTTTGCTTTCCCACCCGATTCCGCCAGTCCACCAGCCATTTCTCCAACTCCGAAGGGGTTCCATGATACCGGCGGGAAAGAGTCAGATGGGAAGCCAGTCTTTCGAGCGAGTTTCCAATCAGTTTCAGGGCGGCTCTTCGATACTGCAAAAGACTGATCTGGGTGGTTTCGGGTGTGACAAGAGGATGCCCGTCCCGATCTCCCCCCACCCATGTTCCGAAACTCAGTTGAGGCCTAACGGCGGGGTGTACAGGACCTCCTTCACCCATCTGGGCCAGACGCCACGCCTCCTGAAGGCGGCGATCCGTCTCGGCAATGGATTGTGCCATCGACCCTCCCAAACAATGAATCACTCCCTCGCGCTCCATATCGACGGTTGGCCGCTGCGTTCTCACCTCCTCCGTCCTCCACCATCTTTCCAGCACGACTTTCAATCGGTCCCGGCGGTCCCTCTCCGTAGGATGCTTTTCCCCATGACCCGCGCGCTCCATCAGGAGCCCGTAGATCTCCTGCACACAGGCGAGAACAGAACGGCGACGGGCTTCGGTGGGGTGGGCTGTCAGAACCGGCTCAATGCGTAAAGTCGGCAACTCGGCCGCCAAAACTTCGGGGTCGGTGCCATCGGCTTTCATCGCCCGCAAGGCCTGAGCCCAGGAACCGGGTTCATGCTGAGGCCCATTGATGGTTTCGTTGAGTTGGCGCATCGTTGCGGCAGCGACTTCTTCGGCAACATTGAGCAATCCGAAGGCGATGGAATAGGCCCGGGTCATCTTCCCCCCTTTGATTCCCGGAAGATGCCCTTTCGAATCCTTGCGAAAAGGCAGAGTCTTTTCGATTTCTCCCTCCCCCATCTCCAATAACAACTCCCTGAAATTATCCATCAACCAAGCGAGGTCCTTTTCGACCCGGGCAAACCCAAGGGTAAGACGCTTCTTGTGGGGCAACTTGGCTTTGCCAAGCCGGGGTTTGGATCCGGAAATTCTTTTTCGCGATTTCATTCAAAGAATCCTCAGGTGCTGAAACTATCTCCGCAGGAACAGGTCGCACGTGCATTTGGATTGGTCACCCGAAACCCTCCCTTTTGCAAATCCGTGCTAAAATCAACTTCCGAGCCGCTCAGGAAAACAGCGCTTTTGGGGTCCACACAGATTCTCACCCCCCGACTCTCGATCAGGATATCCCTCGGACCTCCTCCGGGTACCAATTCCATTTGATATTGAAGCCCACTACAACCACCCCCGATCACGGCAACCTTGAGAGCCCCTGTCGGGTAACCTTTTTTTTCGAGAAGACCAAGGAGATGTCGGGACGCGGCCTCCGAAAGTCGGACAAGTTTCTCCGATCCCACCTTGGGTCCGCCGGGAGTCGGAGCACTGGTTGGATTCAGCATGCCGTCAGCCTATCTCTTTTGGCTGACTTCATCCAGCCTGCGTCATGGATTCAGTTTGGGCGAAGCCACCAAAGACGGAGCCAGGCTGCGTTCGACCAGCCGGATGATCGGCGTGGGTTGTAGCCCCAGAATCAAGTTGAGAAATCCCGCCAACAAAAGCACCCAAACCAAAAAGGACGGGAATCGAACTGCCGGAATCACGTCAGCTTCCCGCTCCCAGTACATCGCCCGGATTGGCACAAGATAGAATCCAAGACCGATGACGGCCATGATCGACCCGACGATCAACCCGGGAATTTCACCTGCGCTCCAAAGGGTGGTCAGGACCGAAAGTTTCGCGGAAAACCCAAGCAAGGGGGGCAAGCCGGCCATCGACAAGAAACACAGGGTCACTCCAAGGGCGACCCCCGGATCCCGCCGTCCGAGCCCTTCGAGGTGGCGGACATCCGAGCTCTGATGAATTCTCTCCACTTCATTCAGGAAAATCAGAACCGGAAGGGTGGCCAGGAGATACGCCCACAAATAACCGACCACCGTGCCCATGCCGGCCTCCCCCAAGGTTCCCAAGGCCAACAACATGTACCCTGCATGGGCGATTCCGGAATAAGCCAAAAGCCGCTTGAGGTTTCGTTGGGGTAACGCCGCCAAAGTCCCCAAGGTGACGGTCGCGATTCCCATGGTCAAAAGGATGGGCCGAAAAACCTCTGCCACGGATTCCAGCGCCAAGGCACCCAAACCAAAAATACGAATCAAAAGAACAAAGCCCGCCGCCTTGGATGCAACCGCAAGAAAAGTGGTGGTGGGCATGGGGGCCCCTTCGTACACATCCGGGGCCCATGCGTGGAACGGTACAGCGGCAACTTTGAAGCCCAGCCCGGTCAGAATCAGGCCTGCGGCCAGGAGTAGGGCCGGACTTGCTGGTTTTCCGGCCTGCTGGAGGAGAATCCTCGAGAATTCAGTCGTTCCGGAAGAGGCATAGAGCCAGGCGATTCCCATCACAAGAAACCCCGTGGAAAGACCTCCCATGACGAGGAGCTTCATTCCCGCCTCCAGGCTGGCCGGTTTGGTGCGGTGAAAAGCCGCCAACAGATAAAGGGAGATCGAAACCAATTCCAAAGCCACGAAGATGGCAAGAAAATCACGGGCCCCGGCCAAGAGGCAAAGACCGGCCGTGGCAAAAAACGGCAGGGCCATGAATTCCGCGCGCACACTCTCCTCCGTTCCAAGTTTATATCGCATGGAAACCAAAGAAACGCCGACAAGGCAGAGGACAAAAAAGGGCTTAAAAACAACCGTGATGCCGTCCGCAAGAAAGAGATTTTTCCATGAATCGGGGAGCGGCTGACCCGAACTCCATATCGTCCACCCGAGGACGGAAATCGAAAGCACAAGGGCCAGAAAGGAGACCCCTTTCCGTAGCCCGTGAGGCGCGAGCGCATCCAGCAAAATCAGGCCTACGCCGGAAAGAACCAGCAGTACTTCGGGACAAAACCATGCCGTCATGGGAGGAACAACCTTTCCAGGACAGGCCGAATCGGACCCAGCACAACTCCGGGAACTATCCCTACAACCAACAATAGAAAGGTCAGGAATGCATAAGGCCAGGTCTCGCTGAATCCCTTGAAGTCGGTCAACCCACTCGCGTCCACCGTCTTGGATGTAGGGCCAAAGGCCATGGACCGGACAGCCCTCAGCATGGCAATGGAAGAAAGAACGACCCCCCAGGCCGCGACTGCCACCCAAAGAGGATGCGCCGACCAAGAGCCGAAAAAGATCAGGATTTCACCGGCAAAGTTGGCCAATCCAGGAAGCCCAATGGAGGCCATTGCGGCCACCGTGAGATAAAACCATAGCTTCGGGGCTTTTTTTCCTAATCCCCCCAAATCCTGCATCCAAGTGGTGCCGGCACGCTGACCGATCTCCCCCGCCATGGCAAAACCAAGGGCCGCACTCAATCCATGCCCGACCATCAAAACAACGGCACCGCTCAATCCCAATAGCGTGCCTCCGATCAATCCGAGAAAAACAGTTCCCATATGCATCACGCTCGAAAAGCCGAGAAGCCAGCGAAAGTCCCTTTGCTGCAGAGCCGCCAGCCCCAGATACAACAAATTGGCTGCAAGCATGAGGCCGATCAGCCAACCGATTTCCTTCCATCCCAGCGGAGTCAGAGGCAAAGCAAGACGAATCAAGCCGTACAGGCCGAACTTTTTCAATACTCCGGCGTGCAGCATGGCCGCCGGAGCGGGAGCGGAGGCGTATCCGCCAGGGGCCCAACTATGAAACGGAAAAAGAGAAATCAACGTGCCAAAGCCCACGAGCAAAAGGGCGGCCAGAGCCGTTTGCGTTCCGGGAGCCAGCGGATTCGTTTTCAAATATCCGGTCAGCACCCTCCAATCCAAAGTCCGCGCCATCTCCGGGACCGCCATGACCAATCCAATCAACCCGACCAAAAGCACCAGGCTTCCGAACATGAGATAAAGGGTCATTCTCCAGGCCGCACCCGTACGGTCCCCCTGCCCCCAGATCCCGATCAGAAGAAAACTCGGAATCAGGGCAACTTCATGAAAGGAGAAGAAATAAAAAAGGTCGACGGAGAGAAATGCGCCCAATCCCCCCAGTCCAACCAGAAGAAGACAGATAAAGTATTCCTTCTCCCTCTTGATACCTTCCCGGGTCACTCCCATCGCCGCCAAGGTAACCGCCAAAGTGAGCCATACCATGGGAAGACTGAGTCCATCCAGACCCAGCGTGAACTGAACGGGAAAAACCTCCCGGACCTGAGTGGGTTGGAGTCCGAAAAGAATCTCCCCCGTCCGCAAGACGACCCCCGACAAAAGGAAACCCGGAACAAGATTCAGCAAGGAAACGAAAAGGGCGGTCTTTCTGGCCGGAGCTCCCAAGGCAATCAGACCGGTTCCGATCAATGGAATCACCAGCAGAGCAGGAAGCAACCACGTCATGTTCATTTCACCCCTCCAACCCTCAAGATCCAACCCATCAACAGCAGGACTCCCAAAATAAAGACTGCAGCATAAGCCTGTACCTGCCCGCACTGAACCAATCGCAATCCTTGACCGGCGGCACGAGCGATCACCCCCGACCCTCTCACCACAAACCCGCGCACGACCCACCCTTCAAAGGCATCGGCCAAGCGGCCTAAGCCGTCCTGGCTGGCCACGAGCACAATTTGATAGAATTCATCCACGTAAAACTTTTGGCGCAGGATATTCAGGGAGAGCGGTTCCCGGATGGCGTGGCGGTAGAAATGATAAGCAGGAACAAACCCGGCAAGGGCGACGACCAAAGAAATCCAAAGCGTCCACGAGGCATGATGTTCTTCCTTGGCTCCTCCGAGAAAGGAATCCACCGGCAACAACCCGCCCAGGACGGAAAAGACGGCAAGAATGAACATGGGGGCAATCATCGAGAAAGTCCCCTCATGCGCATGCCGCGCGCCTTCGCTGCGAGGCTCCCCTCCAAAAGCGACCAGAATCATCCTCAACATAAAGAAGGACGTGAAAAATCCGGCGGCCATCGAAACAGCTGCCAGTCCCGGATGATGCGCCGTCGCCGTAAAAATCTCGTCCTTACTCCAGAAGCCCGAGACGGGAGGAATTCCGCACAAAGCCACGGTTCCCAAAATCGTGACCAATGCCGTGAAAGGCATCCGTTTCCCCAGACCCCCCATTTTCCAAATATCCTGCTCGTCATGGCAGCCATGAATCGCCGATCCGGCAGCCAGAAAGAGCAGACACTTGAAAAATGCGTGGGTCGTCAGGTGATACATCGCGGCCCCCGGAACTCCCAAACCGACCGCCATGACCATGTAGGCAATCTCGGAAAGGGTCGAATAGGCGAGAATCCGTTTAATGTCGTCCTGCTGACAGGCGATCAGAGCGGGTAAAAGAGTCATGAGCCCGCCAATCCAGGCAATCGTGGTCATAGTCACCTGACTGAGGGCCAGCACCGGGAGAACCCGGATCAACATGTACACCCCCGCCACTACCATGGTCGCGGCATGCAAAAGGGAGGAAACGGGTGTCGGACCTTCCATGGAGTCGGGCAACCAGACGTGGAGAGGAAATTGGGCGGACTTTCCGAGACATCCGCAGAACAGGGCCAACCCCACCGCCGTCACCACCCACCCGCCCGGCGACGAGGCCACACGGCTGGACAAATCGGAAAACTGGAAGGTTCCGAAAAGCGACCATGTCCCCAGAATCCCGAGAATGAAGCCAAAATCCCCGATACGATTAACCAAAAACGCCTTGTTGGCGGCCGCTCCCGCTGCCGGGCGATCCATCCAGAAACCGATGAGCAGATACGAACTTAAGCCCACAAGTTCCCAGAAAATAAACATCGTGACCAGATTGTCGGCATAGACGATTCCCAGCATCGAAAACACAAAAAGCGAAAGCTCGGCAAAAAAGCGGCTACGGCTGGAATCATGCGCAAGATACCCGATCGAATAAATGTGGACCAAAAGCGCGATCCCGGAGACCACCACGGCCATCATCCGGGCCAGCGGATCCCCCAGCAGACCGAAACCGGCTTTCCAGGTGCCGAGTTCTACCCAGGGGATGGTCGGAGCGGACATCCCGCCCTCCGGCGTCCCCAAAATCAGAAGTGTCAGGGCACCTAAAAAACTTCCCAAGCAAGCCACGGTCGAAAGCGAAACCGAAATGCGCGGGAATGGATGCAGAAAGAATCGGATCGCCGCGGCGGAGAACAACGGAAGAAGCAGAATGAGATAAGGGGCGTAAGCAATCATTAGAAACGAAGCCCGGCCAGTTGGTCCGCTGCGGTGGTTTTCTTGATTCTAAAAATGGCGACCAAGATAGCCAAACCAAGAGCCACTTCGGCAGCGGCGACGGTGATGACAAAAAATACGGCCACCTGAGCGTCGGGGATCCCCTGAAAACGCCCCACGGCCACTAGGGCCAAGTTCGCCGCATTCAAAAGAAGCTCCAGGGACATCATGATAATCAGAAGGCTTCGGCGTAAGATCACCCCTGCCAAGCCGATAACGAACAGCAACGAACTCAAAGCAAGATAATGGCCCAACGTGATCTCGGAAAAAATCATGCTTCAGGATCCCTTCGGCAAAGCACAACCACTCCGATGGTGGCGACGAGTAAAAGAACTCCGGTGGCAAGAAAGAGCGGGCCGTAGCCTTGGAAAAGAAGAGTTCCCAAATCCCGAGCCGAACCGGAAACCGCCCCTTCCCCCCAATGGAGGGATTTTTTGGCAGTTGGGAAGGCTTCGATCACCCTTGGAATGCCCAACCCCGCGGCCAAAACCACAACACCAACTCCACCGACCTTGACCCAAGGGATTGTTCGACGAGCCTCCTCGCGAACATCAAGGAGCATGATGACAAATAGAAACAGAACCATCACCGCCCCGGCATAAACAATCACCTGCACCGCCGCCAAAAAGTTCGCTTCGAGGGTGATGAAAAGAGCGGCCTGAAAGGCCAATCCGGCAACCAAACACACGGCATTCGTCACAGGATTACGGAAAAGCACCACCGCCGTCGCGCAAATCACCAGCGATGTCGCCAAGACCCAGAAAAAAACGGCTTCCATTCTCGAAGAGCGGGGAGGCTTATTTGCCTTCCCACTTTTTAATGGGACGATTCATAACCCCACCCAGACGGTAGAGCTCTTTTTTGTTCCGGACCATCCCCTGACGACTCGTCCCAACAAAGATCGGCTCTTCTTTTCGTAGGAAAATAGCTTCTTCCGGACAAACCTCCTCACACATCCCGCAATAGATGCAGCGGAGCATATCGATATCAAATTCCCGAGGCCGCTTTTCCACATTCGCATGGGGATCGGAACCGGTAATCGATCCGGGGGTGATCCGAATCGCGCGCGGAGGACAGACAAATTCGCAAAGTTGGCACGAAACGCATTTTTCACGGCCATCCTGATCCATCACCAGAACGGGAGCCCCCCGGTAGCCCTCGGGCATGGGCCACTTCTCTTCCGGATACTGCATGGTCAACGCCCCGGTCGAACTCATCTCCAGGAGAGAGCGGTGCGTCTCAATCTTTTTCGGAAATAGCCTGCCAAAGATGGTGGCCACCATATGCCGGAGCGTGATGGTCATGCCGCCCACAATGGAAGGGAGATACAACCTCTCCCAGAGAGTAAGATCAGGACGTGGGACAACGTAAGCCATGGCAAGAAGGCTAGGTCACCGCCCCCGCGGAGCAAGTTGGGACAAAGGGAA
>CANEUY010000052.1 GCA_947442065.1 Verrucomicrobia subdivision 6 bacterium
GCTTGTAGAAAGAGGGTAGGTTTGCGAGGCCAAACCAGGGCTTTTTTCCAGAGTTTGGGTTTGACCCGTGGATCCGGGTGAATTCGTCGGCCCGCAGAGCGGGAAAGAAGAAACTCAACATCCCATCCGATTTCCTTGAGTTCGATTCCAAGAAGAGCGGCGTCATCCCCGTTATGGCCGGGACCGACAAGAACAAGAGCGGTCCCTGCTTTTGGAAGAAAAGGATGTAGCTCCCGGAGGGCACCGTCGACCGCTTGCCGCATCAGATCTTTCATACGGGCTCCGGCTTGGAGGCTTTTTTCCTCCCAAGTTCGGGCGCAAGAGGGAGAAAGAACGATCATGGGCCGAGGAGTGCGACGGTGGCCGCCGAGTGGTTGCGGGTGTGCGTCAGTGTCACGAGGGTACGGGTAACCCCGCGAAGACGGGCGAGATCTTCCCCGGCTTGGTGAAAGCGGAGAAAAGGCTCGCCGCTAGATTGCCGGCCGATTTCCATTCCGAGCCAAGGGAGGGTGGCTCCAATTCCCGTGCCGAAAGCCTTGGCTGCGGCTTCCTTGGCCGCAAAGCGGGCGGCCAGCGGAACGGCTGGCCGCGACTGGGTGCGGGCGTAGGCAATTTCCGAAGGATGAAAGATCTTTTCCAGAAAACGGTCCCCGAAGCGATCGAGGGAATCCTGAATCCTTTCAATCTCGACGAGATCCATGCCCAATCCGAGGAGGCGTTCGGAATTCATGTTTTTGCAATCGCCTGAAGAAAATCCCGGACGCTTCGGGCCAATCCGACCGTCAGGGCATGACTGACAAGCGAGTGGCCGATGTTGAGGGTATGAAGGTGGGGCAAATGAAGAAGATCCGGGAGGTTCGATAGTCGGAGCCCGTGTCCGGCGTTGACCTGGATTTTGAACTGGTCGGCTTTTTGCGCCGCTTCCCGCAGCTTGGTCAAAGCGGAGGGACGTTGAGCCGGATCCGCATCGGCAAAACGGCCGGTATGAAGTTCAACGACGGGGGCTTCGAGAGCCGTGGCCGCTTCGATCTGACGGAGTTCGGGATCGAGAAAGAGACTCACGAGAATTCCGGCTTGTTTCAGTTTTCGCACGACAGGGCGGAGTGCATCGAGGTGGCCGGCGGCATCCAACCCACCTTCCGTGGTGACTTCAGCCCGATTTTCCGGCACGAGACAGACTTCTGCGGGTTTGAGGCGGAGGGCAAAATCGACCATGGCGGGGGAAGCGGCCATTTCGAGGTTAAGCTTTTCCCGGAATTCGCGACCCAACCTTAGAACGTCCTCGTCCTGAATGTGGCGCCGGTCTTCCCGAAGATGAACGGTGAGAGAATGGGCTCCGGCTTCAAGACAGATGCGGGCGAGAGTGACCGGATCGGGTTCTGGTGTGACACCGGGGTGGGGATCGCGGTACCGGGCCTGCCGGAGGGTGGCGATGTGGTCGATGTTCACGCCCAAGCGAATCACGGAGAAAAGATACCCCGAATCGGAGTTTAAGTTGAGGATTAAGTTTGTTGTTTTCGGGCGGGGAGTGATTACTTGTAGCTTGTTTTAAGGCTCTTGTGCTCGACGGTGTTGTCCGCTTTCAGCCTGTTGTAGCCTCCGTCGTGGACGTTCTCGTAATCCCAAGCCATCGTGACCCGGCTGGAGGAAATCTGGAAAGTTCCTCCCGGCCGATAAATCGGGATTTGCCCGCTCGCCACCGCCTCGTCACCGGCCCAAGGAGGACATTCGTAGCTATTGGTGTATTTCGCGTAGTACTTGGCCTGATTTTTCAGGTCGCCCGGGCAGGCGAGGACATTCGTGGTGATCCCGTAATTCTTGAGGGTTTCATAGAGCGATTTGGCTCCATCGTCCGGCTCATAAATCGGATGGGTGGGGTCATTTTCGATCCGGGGGTATTGGTTTCCGTTGTCGGGAATCCAGAGCCAGATGGCGGTGCCGATATTTTTCAAATTGGAAACACAGACGGTGGATTCTGCCTGAGAGCGGACTTTTTGAATCGCTGGGGTCATCAAGCTGGTCAAAAGGCCCAAAATGGCAATCACCACCAGCAATTCGACCAGAGTGAAAGCGGGAGAACGGTTTTTCACTTGGTTTGGCCGGGATTCTTTACGGCTTCTTTTTGCGAATTGTACCGGCTGTAGCGGCTCGCCCTTTGGGAGGGGCTCATCATCCGCATGGCTCGGCTGAATCGGTCTGACCCACGCTGCTGGCGGTTGGGATCCTGGATCATTTCCTGCATTTTTTTCTCCCGTTCTTCCGGAGTCAGAGCCAACCAGTCCCGGTACTGTTTGACGGACTCTTCCACGGAAGCCTGCATTTCCTTTGCCTGATCCCCGGACAGGCCGGCGGAGCGATTTTTGAGGCGCTCCGCAAAAGCATCAGCGGAAAGCGGGGTTCCTTCTGACCAGTTTTGGCGCCAACGTTCCGCGCTTGGTGGGGTACGATCGCTGGATTCGTTGGGGGGGCGTGGACCCGGAAGAAGATAGACCAGTTCGCCGGCCCCACCCGTAGCCTTGGCGAGGGAGGGTAGAGAGGAGCGCAAGGATCCGGGCGAAACGGATTTGGTGACCGGAGGATTCCAGGATTCGGGGAAGAAGATGCGAATGTCGGTCTTTTGGGCCGCATCTTCCGCCAGGGAGAGAAGATCTTTTTTTGTCTGCTGGGAAGGAGTCCAAACCTGATCCCGTGGGTCGCGCCATTGAGGAAGGTCCTCCGTCCCGGGAACAAAGAGAAAGGGCATCCGATATTCGATGGATTTGATCCCGTTTTGATTATCCGGCCGAGGCATCAGGGAGATGAGGTTTCGCAGTCCACCCTGATCCGGGGCGATGAGGAAGGCCAGCCGGCCGCGGGATTCGGCCGAGGCCTGCAGGGCCTCGAGAGCTTCCGCCATTGGGACGCGGCGGACATGGATCGTTATGGTCTTGGTGGGATCAAGATCCGTGATGACCTTGAGGCCGGTCTGTCCGGTGAAGGACCGAAGGACCGTGGCGAGGGGCTTGTTTTCATAATTCAGAGTGATCGTGCCCCACCCCCCAGCGACCCAGATTCCGATCCAGACAAGGCCGAGCAGGGTTAGAAACGATAAGAGAATTTTTTGGCGGTTCATCGAATGTATAGGAAGACTCTACCCCACCGAAATGGGAAGAAAAGAGATGGTCGAGGAGCGGTTCAACCAAGGTTTCAACCGAGCGAAACGAAAAAAGGTTCGGTAAAAAGTTGTTCCCAAGCAGGGCACAGGGGTGGGAGGGGGAGATTGCCCGCCCTTGTCGGCTTTTCATAGGATTATGGAGTATGTCGGAATCTGCTTCGGCACCTTCTGTGTTATCGAAAGAGATGCTCCTGGAGATCGGGGGCTGGCGGGCCATGCAGGAGGGGCGATCCCTTTGGGAAGCGGGAAAAGTGATGTCGGTGGAATGGGTGGATCCGGTCCTTGGTGGGGTGGTTCAGGCTGGAACAGGAACGGTAAATGCGAGGCTCAAGCTGGGAAAAAGGCTGTCCGATGTGGAGAATCTCTGCAGTTGTCGTCAGGCTCGGGAGTATGGAACGGTTTGCCCCCATGTCATTGCCCTGAGTCTGAAGTACTTGGATAAAAACGGGAAAGCGGCCGGTGGGCCTGTGCACCGGCCCAACGGGGTTGTTGCGGGTCCCGTGGCGGCCGCAGCCCGGGCGATGGCTCCGCGTTTTCCCAGGGTGTTGGGGCAGTTGGCCAGCAAGGGATCCAAGCCGCTTTGCCTCGAAGTGCATCTTCCCCTTGATTTAGGCAAGGCTTGGAAATCGGGAAAAATTCCCCTGACGGTGGAGGCTTCCGTTGATGGGGGGCCGACAAAAAGTCTGGATGCAGTGGCGGTGGAAAAGGTGGAGCCATACATCGTCGATGAATCGGACGCCGCCCTTTTGGCGATGTTGGAAAAAATGGAAGGGGCTTCGGTTCATGGAGAGGCGGAATTAACGGCGGCGGACCGGGATCTCTTCTTTCCGGTTCTTCTGGGGCATCCCCGGGTTTTTTCCGGAAGGAAGAAACATCTTTCCGTGAAGCGGGCGTTGGAGGGAACGAAGCTGAAGGCCGAATTGGATGAGGGCGGGATTCTTCACCTCGAACTTGTGCCGGCACCCTCCGGGTTGGAGGGAAGCGAGTCGCTTGATAGCGCGAGCGGCCGGTGGAGGCTCTCCGGGGAAATTCTCGAACTTCTCGACAGCCTGCCCCAAGCCTACGAGGGGCTGCGCAAAGGGGCGCGCTCCGTGGCCCGCGATGGATTGGCGACTTTTCTGCAAAGGGAAATGCCTCTTTTGGAGAGGCATGTCCGGGTGGAAGCCGGGGAAAAACTGCGGGGCCTGCAGTTTGAAACGATGGCGCCGAAGATCCGGGTCGAACTGGACGGCCTGCTTTCCGGGGTGAGTTGCCAACTGGAAGCGGTGTATGGGAAAGAGTCCCACATCCTGACCGGAATGCCGGGGCAAAATGAAGGGATGGATGCGTGGATGCCGGATGCGGCCGATCCCAAGAGATATCGGGTTCGGGGAAGAGCCATTGAACGGACGGCGCAGCGGGAATTGCTGGCGGCCGGATTCCTTCCGGGGCAGAGGGCGGCCGAACGCTACACGTTGGCCGGGGAGGGAAAAGTCGGGGCGTTTCTCGCAAATATTCTCCCCCGCTGGAAACAGAAGTGGGAGGTAAAATTGACTCCGCGGATGGAGTCTCTGCTCAGCCGATGCGATTACATTGCACCTGAGGTGACCCTGAAGGACACGGGGGGATCATGGCTGACGGTGGAGGTGGATTTTCGTTCCGGTGCCGGGAGTGATGCCCTGACGCCGGCGGAAGTGCAGAGGCTTTTGCAGACGGGGTTGAGTCATCACCGGCTTTCCGGGGGGCGGATCGCTTTGGTTCCAACGGATGATGTCGCTGAATTTCAGGAGGTCCTCAAGGATTGCCAGGTTCGAAACGATGGCACGCGTTACAAGCTTGAGAAAAGATTTCGCGGGTATTTTGGGGAAGCGATCCGTGGCACGGGATGGGTGGTGAGCGGAAAATCGAACTGGAAGCCACCCACGGAGTTAGTGGAGTACGAGGAGGCCAAGCTGCCCGAACGTCTGGAAAAAATTGTCCGGCCTTATCAGCGGGAAGGGGTTGGATGGCTCCAGTATCTTGCCAAGAACCACTTTGGCGGGGTCTTGGCGGATGAGATGGGGTTGGGCAAAACGCTTCAGACGCTCGCTTTTCTTGAGCTGAGGCGCGCCCAGAACAAGACCAAGTTGCCCGGATTGGTCCTTTGTCCGACCAGTCTGGTGATGAACTGGATGGATGAAGCCAGGAAATTTGTCCCCGGCCTGAAGGTACTCGCATTGCACGGAAGTGGCCGGAAACCCCTGCTTTCAAAGATTCCCGAGCATGATCTGGTGGTGACCAGTTATGCCCTACTCCGGCGCGACATTGCGGAATATGAAAAACTGGAGTTCGACGCCGTCATTTTGGACGAGGCGCAAAACATTAAAAACCGGACGAGCCAGACGGCTGTCAGCGTAAAAAAACTGGTGAGCGATCACCGAATGGTTCTGACGGGGACTCCTTTGGAAAACTCACTGCTCGATCTCTGGTCGATCTACGACTTTCTCATGCCGGGCTATTTGGGAACGGCCGCGGATTTTCGCGATCGTTATGAAATTCCCGTTGCGAAATTGGGGGATGAAAAAGCCCAGCAAAGGCTTCGTCAACGGGTCCGACCTTTTCTGCTGCGGAGAACGAAAGCGGAAGTGGCCAAGGATCTTCCGGCCAAGATCGAGCAGATCGCCTATTGCGAGCTTACGGATGAACAGAAGGGGGTGTACCGCCAGATTTTGGAAGAAGGAAGGAAGCAGGTCAGCGAACTTTCCGGAAAAGGCTCGGGGGGGCGAGATCGGATTGCTGTACTGACCGTGCTCATGCGCCTCAGACAGGCATGCTGTCATTTGGGGTTGCTGCCTCAAGCAGGTGCAGGCGTGAAGGTATGGACGGAACCGTCCGGGAAAATGGAATACTTTTTGGATCGTTTGGAAGAGGCGATTTCGGGTGGCCATCGAATCCTTGTTTTCAGCCAATTCGTTTCAATGTTGAAACTCGTTCAGGAGGAACTGCGCAGGAGGAAGACTCCGCACTGTTACTTGGATGGAGGCACGCTGGATCGGGCGGGCGAGGTGGACCGTTTCCAGAGAAACACCGATATTCCGGTATTCCTCATCAGCTTGAAGGCGGGGGGCACAGGTTTGAATCTCACGGGGGCCGATACGGTCATCCATTTTGATCCATGGTGGAATCCGGCGGTGGAGGATCAGGCGACGGCCCGGGCTCACCGCATCGGGCAGAACAAGATCGTCAGCTCGTACAAACTGATCGCCCGCGACACGGTGGAGGAAAAGATTGTCCGCCTCCAGGAGAAGAAGAAAGAGTTGTTCCGGGGCACCCTGGTCAGCGAAGAGGATTTTGTCCGTGGACTGGACTGGGCGGAGCTGCAAGAGCTGTTGAATTAGGCGGACCCGCTCGGGCGAGTGACGAAAAACTCGATCGGATGGCCGAGCCGGCGGGCCGCCTCCTTTTGAAAGGTTGCAAGGAACTCTGTCTGTCGATGGGCCTGAATCAGGTGAAGAGTGGAGCCGCCGAAACCGCCTCCACTGAGCCGGGCTCCCAGATGGCCCGGGCTCTTTTTCGATGATTCACAGAGTTGGTCGAGGGGAGAGATGCTGTTTTCAAAGTTGATTCGGGAACTTTCGTGCGATTCATCCAGAAGTTTTCCAAAGCCTGCCATGTCGCCTTTTTTGAGCAGGGAAGAGGCGCTGGTTACCCGGTCGGTTTCCCCGACCACGTGAAGTGCCCTGCGATAAATTCGATCGGGAAGTTTGCCTTTCGAAGCCAACAAACGATCGGGGGTGACTTCGCGAAGGGAGGAAACTCCAAGCAGCCGGCTGGCTTCTTCACACGAGGCCCGGCGTTCGTTGTACTCGCCATCGACCAAGGCGTGCTTCTCCCCGCAGGCGGCGATGATGAAGGTCGCAGTGGAGGGGAAAGGGATGGATTCCACCCCCAAGGATCGAAAATCCAGAAGCAGAAGATGATCTCTTTTGGCGTGGAGGATAGTCATGGGATCGAGGAGGCCACACTTCACCCCGGCGTAGCGGTGTTCGGACTCCTGAGAGATCTTGGCCATCTCAATGGGGGGAAGGGAAAAATTCCAGAGCTTCTGCAGGCAGCGCTGGGTGGCGACGGTCAAAGCGGCGCTGCTGCTTAAACCGGCTCCCATGGGGAGATTGGAGGAGACCTCCAGATTGATTCCCTTCAACGGGATTCCCCGATCCTTTAATCCACGGAGAACTCCGAGGATATAGTTGGCCCACATTTTATCCGGCGAAGGGGAGAGATCCTGAAGATTTCCCTCCCAGGATTCTTTCAAATCCTTGGCTTTGAAAAACAGGCGTTCGTCCGTCCGATTGGATCCGACCACTTCGGTGGCGTATTCGACGCCCATGGCCAGCACGAGGCCTTGGTTGTAGTCGGTGTGATTTCCGAGGACTTCCACCCGACCGTGGGCGGTGCCTAGGTGAGTGTTCATGATGATAAAGGGAATCGGGAAGACTTTTTGTACGGCGCGACAGGTTGGGTCATCGTGTGGGCCGAGGTAGGGCGGTGATGTGTTTTAGAACGGAGGGTTCGTCGGTTGGAGTGAATTTCACCTTGGCGATGTGCCACCATTCGGAGTGGATGCTGTGGGAGTTGGCCGGGACGGGTTTTTCGGGGGCAAGGCTTTCGATTTCCAAGATATCTCCGTTGGTGAAAAGTTCTGTGTTGCAGCCCCGATCGGGGTAGGTCGCTTCCTTCTCGTGGGAGATCCATTTGGCGAAAAAGAGATCCCCCAACTGATAACCGATCCAACCTTCGGTATGGCGGAAGCCGATTTTGAAAGCTTTGGTGTTTTTCTTTTGAGCAAGGGCCCACAAATTCCGACCGAGGTGGATACGCGAGTCTGCCAGGTCGGTATATTTCCAGAGAGTGAGATTTCGGTTAGGCAGGTAATCATCCATGGAAAACTTGGTGCCCTTGGGCAGGTCAATCGGATGGGGTACGTATGCGGGTTGAGGAATCAAGGCGACCCCGCCTTGATTCAGGACGGTTAGGCACCACGGACTGACGGCGAGTGCCTTTGCGGTGGAGTTCATCAGGCGGTGTTCAATTCGGATGAGCCCGTCCGGGTTCCAGAGAATTTCCATGCTTTTCTGCCAGCCGAACTTCTCGTTTTTTTCTCCCGTCAGACGGCATCCTTTTTCCGGAAGGAGTTCGAAGGAGACACGATCGTTGTCGAGAGCGTAGCACTGGTCGTTTTCGGGTGCAGTCCAGAGACGGTGTCCTCCGTAGATCATCCACTCTTTGGCACCGGTCTTGCCCATCTGTTCCTTGTTTTCAAAAAGAACGTTGGAGCCGTCGATGGGGCCGAACCGCAGAATGCGAGGTCCAATTTCAAGCGGAGCAATCAGTTCCCATCCATCCCTACGCATCCGGACGGCCTTGGCCCAACCCCCGTAGGGAACGAGATCGAGAGAGAGGCTCATCCATCCTCTATAAATCAAAGAGGAATTGAGATCACGCCCGACTTTCGGCTGGCGGGCAGGTCTACCGGTCTATGTCGTGCTTCAGATGAGGTGTCGCGGAAGATTTTCCAAAACCTCGCAACCGAGTTGCTCCATTACCTGTTGGAGTTCCTTCTGGAGAATTTCAACCACCTGATCCCCACCCTTTGCGCCCATGGCACACACGCCATACATCGATGCGCGGCCGATGAAGGTAAATTCAGCTCCGCTGGCCAGGGCGACAGCGATGTCGGACCCAGAGCGAATGCCGCTGTCCATCATGATTTTGGTGCGGCCCTTAAACTGCTTGGCC
>CANEUY010000053.1 GCA_947442065.1 Verrucomicrobia subdivision 6 bacterium
AGTGTGAAGCCCGCACCAAATCTCAGATCATTCCTGTGGTTCATTGGCTCTGGCTGTATTTTGCGCGAAAAAACATTCGCTGTGCCCACGCGATACGCTGATCCCCGGTTGCCTGAAAAGTGACGTCAAATGTTCCGGAGCCCGTGGAGACGTTGGGCTTCGTCGTCCAATTCGCTCCTGAAAGATTTTGCGTGGACTCAATGTCCAACAACTTACCTGCAGGTGCAGTAAACGTATGGGTGATTGCCGTATTTACACCGTCAAACTGCGGTGTTCCCAACGCGAGAAGACGAATCTGCGGCGGTTCAGAAGAGGTGGCAAAAATCTGGTTAGCCTGCAGCACAGAGGTTTGATCCAGTTGGAGGGCGTAAATCTGCGAATGGGTCACGCAGCTGAATTCAATCTGGAAGGAACTGATTGCCGCATACGAATCAATATTCCATTGATAAGACCACGTGTTGACGTACACAGGCTCGTCTTGATTTGTTTCAGGGCTTGTGAAAGTTCCATTTTGGTATCGATTTACCAAAATGGGCGAAAAACTGGAAGCGATGCCGGAACTGGCTCCATTGAGTTTGAGAATAGGAAATCCTGCGGGAGAATAGAAGTCATGCCCTAACGCCTCTCCAATTTGAATTTGAAAAACAATTGTTTTCAGTCCGTAAACAGGCGTGAGATCCGAAACGGCCAAAGTCCCGCCAAGTGCATTGGGTACTTGCTGAAAGCTTCCGAAATAAATGCTCTCTGACGCGAGAAACGGTCCGCCTCCGGCGGGGGATCCCGCCAAACGAAGAAGGCGAGCGTCCTCAGATGCCGGAATATTTGAGAAAATGGGATTCGTCCAAGGGGTTGTTCCCGGAAAACCTCCGTAGCCGGATAATCTCGCTGAATTCAACTCATCCCAACCATCGAAGGATGTTGAACCGCTTCCCAAAAAAGAGACCGGGAGAATTTGAGCCTGAACTGCACGGGGAATTGCGACTCCCCATCCGATAAAAAAAAGGGCGATCAAGGGGGCGGAGGAATATTTCATCAAGGATGGCCCCGCCAAAACAAAAATTACTTAATGGTCCTGCGCCGAAGGAGCCCAAGACCCAGTAAGCCAACCACGGTCATGGCCCCAACACTCGGTTCTGGAATCACAGACGCCGAATCCAGTCCGACCGTATAGGTCTGCCCACTGGTGCTGGCGTCCTGCGTCGCCGCAAGGGCGATCTGAACATTTTTAATATCACTGAAGATGGTATTGAAGCCTCCAGAGCCGACCGCCCCATACGATTGAAATACCTGACCCGACACCCCGAGGGAATCGACGATGGGAATGTTCAGCAACGTCCAAGTATTTGCAGCAACCTGAATCATATTGCTGCTGGCTGCATTCCCCGCCCCCTTGTCAAAGCGAACGTAAAAATTCAGATCCACGGGTGCATTATGCCAAACATAAGCACTGAATTGATTTACCCCCGCAGCAAGCCAATTCCCGACAAAAGCACCCCCGCTGGCACTGTTGGCATTATTCCCGCGGAATACAATTGGACCAAAGCCGCTTGTGTCAATCGTAGCACTGGTAAAAATATAGCCGGTATTCGCCACTCCACCCGTGCTTGAATAATTCGCCACGGCACTCGAGCCATTGAGCCAATTCGAAGACCCGAGATCAAATCCTTCAGTGAAAGGAAGAAGTGATGACACAGCTCTCCCGTTTTCGATTACCCCAAAGAGAATAAAACAACTTAAAAGGAACTTCATGTGAAGTGTAATAAAGCATCGATTTTCGATAAGTAAACATGCCCAAAACCATGATCTTTAAGGTTTAAGTATATGGATGGGTTTTCATTAGTATGGCTAATTCAAATTCACGCAAAGCGTTGATTATTAGAATATTTTTTATCATATTGAGTGCTTCAAAATAGCATAAAATATATCACTCCACTTGCGAGCGTCGATCGAGTAGCTATTAACTTCTACCCATGACTGATTTCGACCTGAAAGACACAATCCTCACCCGGTTGGGTGAGAATTACGAACTGCATGACAAGTACGTGAACCGCACGCTCGTCAAAGTTCAGCGGACCATCGGTTTCGACAAAATCTATGCCCGGGGCGAGGGCGCCTACCTTTACGACCTCGACGGAAAAGACTACCTCGACTTCCTCAGCGGTTACAGCGTCTTCAACGTCGGGCGTAACCATCCCACCATTCAAAAAGCGATCCGGGACGTTCTCGAACTCGACCTCCCCAACATGGTCCAGATGGACTGCTCCGTTCTTTCCGGCCTTTTGGCCGAAGCCCTCGCGAAAAAGCTCGCTCCCCGCGATGCCTGCTTCCTGTGCAACTCCGGCACGGAAGCGGTGGAAGGCGCCCTTAAGTTCGCCCGGGCCTATACGAAACGCCCAAAAATCCTCGCCCAGGAAGGCTCGTACCACGGCCTGACCTTCGGAGCGCTGTCCATCACCCACTCCGGGAATTTCCGCGAGGATTTCGATCCCTTCCTGCCGGGCACTGGTTTTGTTAAATTTGGCGATCTCGCCGATCTCGAAGCCAAGCTCCGCTCCCGCGATGTCGCCGCCTTCATCTTTGAACCCGTTCAAGGCAAGGGCGTCAAATACCCCTCGGACGATTACTTCCCCGCCGCTCAGGAACTCTGCAGAAAATACGGCACCCTCTTCATCGCCGACGAAGTTCAAACCGCTTTCGGCCGCACCGGCAAATGGTTCGGCTTCCAACACTGGAATCTCGACCCCGATATCGTGACCCTCGCCAAAGCCCTCTCGGGCGGTTACGTCCCCTGCGCCGCCATCGTCATGCGTCGCCCCATCTATCAGGGCATCTTCTCGCGCCTCGACCGCTGTGTAGCCCACTCCACCACATTCGGTCGCAACAACCTGGCCATGGCCTGCGGCCTCGCCAGCCTCCACGTGATCGAAAATGAACACTTGGTGGAAAATGCCGCTCTCCGGGGAGAACAACTCATGTCCCGCCTGCGTGATCTCCAAAAGAAACACGACGTGATCGACGAGGTCCGTGGCAAGGGCCTGATGATCGCCATCGAATTCAAGGAACCCCGCTCTCTCAAACTCAAGCTCGCCTGGAAAGCCATCCATGCCATGGACAAGGGGCTCTTCCCCCAGATGATCGTGACCCCTCTTCTTCAAAAACACCGGATCCTCACCCAAGTGGCCGCCCACAACTCGGACATCGTAAAGATCCTTCCCCCGCTTGTGATCGGCGAAAAGGAGATCGACCGGTTTGTCACTGCGTTCGACGATGTCCTAAGCGATCTCGGCAAATTTCCAGGTCCGCTCTGGGACTTCGGACAAAATCTTGTCAAAGCCGCAATCTCCCAAAAGAAATCATCAGCCGAATCGGTTCCGGCCTAACCCGATCGTGTCGGCCGTTCTTTACATCAAAGAGGGCTGCCCTTGGTGCGAAGCCGCAGAATCGGAACTCCATAAACTCGGAGTAAAATACGAACGCCGTGAAGTCCGCTCCAACGCCGAATACTTCAACGAAATGAAGGAAATATCTGGCCAATCCAAAGCCCCTGTTCTGGATATTGACGGACGCATCCTCGCCGACTTCGGCGTGGAACAGTTGCCCGCTTTTCTAAAATCCTAAGAACCCTCCGCGCCACGATTGACTCCCCTCCTCATCCCCCGCATCATTACCTCGCGGGGTGGAGCAGCCAGGTAGCTCGTCAGGCTCATAACCTGAAGGCCGCAGGTTCAAATCCTGCCCCCGCAACGTTTTTTGGATGTATCAAGTTTACGTTCTCAACAATCCAGCAGGCCAAAAATACATCGGCCTATCTAGAGACCCGCAGACTCGTCTCCTCCAACACAATTCCGGTGCATCCAATTGGACCAAAGGCAAGGGCCCCTGGACGATCGCCTGGACAAGCAAACCCGTGAACCTCTCCGAAGCCAGAAAACTTGAAAACAAACTCAAACGACAAAAAGGCGGTTTGGGCCTCAAGACACTCACCCGCCGAGAGGGCTCATAATCCCGCATGTGCGGGACCGCAGGTTCAAATCCTGCCCCCGCAACGTTTTTCTCGCTCTTTTGATTGAGCTCTGTCTCCCATCGGTTATAGCCATTCCATGCTTGCTGCCGCAGGAATCCTTTACGCCTTCCAACATTCCGAACCGGCCGGCAAAGCCGTCCTTTTCTGCCTCTTGCTCGGCTCCATTTTTAGCTGGTCGGTCATTTGGTCGAAATGGACCCAACTCAATACCGTTGTCAGATCCACCCGGACTTTCCTAAAATCCTTCCGCTCCGCCAGCGAACCTCTCGAGCCTTACCTCTCCGGCCGCCCGCCGGGTGAATCCCCCCAAGCCATCATCTACTACGCCGGCGCAAAGGAACTCTGCTTCCACCTCACCGGCTCTTCCGTGGTCGACTCCACCCTCGCCGCTCGCCTCTCCACCGCTCGCTCGATCAGTGAAACGAGCATGAACTCCGTCCGCACCGCCATGGAACGAGCCGTCGGCGAGGAATCCCTCAAACTGGAATCGAACCTAATCCTTCTCGCCACCGCCGTTAGTGGAGCCCCCTTCCTCGGACTCCTCGGCACGGTCTGGGGAGTGATGGATGCTTTCAGCGGCATTGCAATGGCGGGCCAAGCCAGCCTCGCCGCCATGGCTCCCGGCGTATCAGGAGCCCTCATCACCACCGTGGTCGGCCTCCTCGTCGCGATTCCCGCGATGTTTGGCTACAACTTCCTGACCACCTCCATCCGCAGTCAAAATATCCAGATGGAAAACTTCGCCGCAGAATGTGCCGCTGTTTTTGAACACCGCTTTACCCCCCGCTCATGAAACGGTCTCGTTTCCATTCCCAGGCCCATACCTTGGCCGAACTCAACATCACCCCGCTTCTCGATCTTGTCTTCGTCCTCCTCATTATTTTCATGATCACCACCCCGCTGATGGAACAACAACTCCCGGTAGATCTTCCCAAGGCATCCACCAGCATCGCAACTTCCCTGCCCGACCCGAAATCCATTCTCACCCTTACCCTTGCCAAGGACGGCTCCGCCCTTCTTGGTTCGGAAAAGATCCGGCTGGATCAACTCACCTCACTGCTTGCTCAGCGAAAGGCCCGTGATCCTGAACTGGTCGTCTCTCTTCGTGCCGACTCCTCTCTGCCTTACGAAACCGTTTTCCGCGCCTTGGAGGCTGTCCGCTCCGCGGGCGCCCGCCTCGACCTCGCCAATACTCCGGACATCCGCAAGTGAACCCCCACGGACGCCCCTTCCGGCGTACCGTTCTGATCGTCTTGGGTATTCATCTGGGACTCCTTATTTTTTTGGGTCTCCCATTCGCACAGTGCCATAAACCTGCGCCCATCCAGCCCGTCGAGATGATCGACCTCGGATCCCTGCGACCTGGGCCAGGCCTACCTTCCCCCACCGCATCTACGGTTGAGCCCAGCCCGACCCAACCTGCATCCGAGATCCAAAATCCGAAATCAGAAACGCCTGTGGTGCCCAAACCGGCACCTATTAAGGAAACAAAGCCCACTCCAACCCCTGAACCCGAGCCAGAGCCCATCCAGAAACCAGAGCCTACTCCCACACCAGCTACGAAACCCGAACCGACCCCGCTTCCCGTTCCGCCCAAACCCAAACACCAGGTCAAAGTCAGCACAACCAAGAAAAAAGTTTCCTTATCCACTACATCCACTGAAGCGAAACCCCCCTCTTCATCTTCAAAATCGAATGAGCCGACCGGCCCCAGCGCCTCCGATATTAAAACCCGTCTGGCTTCAAAAATCCCCGGCGAAACCGGTGGGGGCGGTGGCGACGGCGCCGGCAACGCCGGCCGACCCGACGGCGTGGCTGATGACTTCTCCTGGTATCGGGCTCTGATCAAACAATGTATCCAAGCGTCATGGAAAAAGCCCCCCATCCCGGCGGGGGAAAGGATCTATACCGAGGTCGAAGTAAAAATCTCGGAAAGCGGGATGGTAACGTTCCTGCGAATTTCCCGCCCCTCCGGCGACTCTGCAATGGACACCTCGGTCGAACAGGCCGTCCGGTCCACCCCTCGCCTCCCCAAACCCCTTCCCGCCGGTCTTGGCTCCCCCGACTACACCGTGGTGATTCAGTTCAAACTCGAATAGGTGGAAACAAAAACCCCGGGAAGCCGAGGCCTCCCGGGGTTTTAAGCTGCAATCGTCTAGAAGCTGTAGACCACTTCTGCCCCGGCGTAATAGGCCGGACCACCGGACACTGCCCCACTGTTATCCCCAGCCACGTGCCCGTTGCTCACGGTGTTACTCCCCCAATCCATGCGGTACTCGGCACGAAGGAGAAGGTTATCAATCACGTTAAAGCCGGCTGTCAGGGTATATTCCCAAAGGTTGGTTCCGGTGACATGTCCGCCATTGTTCACACTGGTGGAGGGATTGCCCTGGGTTCCAAACTTCAGATCGTTATTGCTTCCCAAATATTCCCCGCGACTCGCCAGGCTAAACCAATCGTTAAACTGATACTTCGCATAGGCTCCAGCTCCGTAAACGCTGGAATTGACCGTCGTCGGCCCGGTGGTATCGCCACTCTTCACAAACCAGACAGTGTTAAAAGCCAGCAATAATTTGTCGTTGGCGAACTTGGGCGCCCAATTCCCCCAGGAGTTGTAGTACCAGGTGTAGGCGGATACGGAGCCCCCGTTGTTGTTATAACCTTGGCTGGAATTTCCGGTTCCCGTCGCCGTATTGTTGTCATAACCCGTGCTGTATTGAAAATTATTGCTCCAGTTTGCATTCCCACCCGGAGCAGTGAAGTTTAATGCCGCCAAAAGCGCACATCCGTCTCCATCATTCGGGTTGGTGGTGGTGTTGTTGTCGCTATTGGAACCGTTCACCACACCCAGCTTGCCATCGATATATTCATCAAATTTGTACGACGAGAGAACTCCCGTGTAGTAAAGGGGGAGTTGGTTGAAAATCAGCCCAAAGGTGGTGTTCATATTCGCAGGACGCTCCATCACCTCGTACCCCAAGATGGACACAAACTTACCGACCTTAAAATCCCACCCGTTTCCTACAGGAGCCCGGATGGAGACGTAAGCCTGCTCCAAAAAGAGGGTGTTAGAGTTCATGTCCGTGTTCGTAGGACCCCCATTCACAGCTGTTTGCTGGGATGTGCGGTTGACAAAATAAGTGGCATCTTCACCGATCATCACATCCGCCCGAAAACCAGCTTGGGCCTTATTTTCCGAACTCATCGCCTTTTCGAGGGCAATCTTGACGGCATACAGATTGAAATCGCCCTTTTGAGCCGTGTCGCTTCCAAAGCGACCGTTCACCGTGGAAGAGCTCTGACTGGTCCCGGTAAAATTATAACTATATCCGGTGTCTACATAACCGGACAACTTGATGCCCTTCTGGGCGGTCTCCACAAAGTTGTTTTGCACCATTTTTTTGGTGTCTTGCGCCGATGCCTCGGGAGCATTATCTGCGAATCCCATGCCGCCGATGACTGAGAGTAGGGCGATTGCGATCCGAATTTTTTTAATCATGAACGTTTCCTTTCTTATTTTCTGATTCTTGGCCGACGTAGCCCAACAAATGACAGGATCTTTTTTTTTGTCAAAAATGTAATTTTCACTCGCCCTTTGGCCCCCATGCTCTTGTCTCTCGCGATGAGATTTATCCTTCCCATCCTACTTCTGACCCCCTGCCTTCTCCTCGCACAATCCGCCGCCCCCGTCATCGTCATCGAACAAACCCGCAAGGTCGACGTTGCGGTATCCCCCATGGCCGGAACCGAAGGCCCTTTGGCCACCCGGGTGCTGGAAGAAGATCTCAAGCGCTCTGGTGCCTGCCGCATTGTCGAGCCCTCGGCCGCTGCGTTCACCCTCTCCGGCACGCTGACCCCTTCCGGGATTGCCGGGAAAGCTTCCCCAAAAACCGGGGGAGCCCCCCTCGTTGAGTCGTCTTTCTCCGGAGATGCCCGCCGTGCAGCCCATCAATTTGCGGATGCTTTTATCGAGGCCCTGACCGGAACACCCGGTTTTGCCTCGAGCCGAATCACCTTCGCATCCGCTTCAGCAGGCAAGAACCGGAAAAAAGAGATCTACATCTCGGACATCGACGGGGCCAACGCCCGCCAACTCACTCAGGATGGCGCCCTTGGGTATGGTCCGAAATTCTCCCCGGACGGATCCAAGATCGCCTACAGTTCGGATAAAAGCGGCTACCGCGACACCTACGTGATCGACCTGAACACAAAAAAACGCACCTGCGTCGCCCAGTTCCCGGGCCAGAACACCGGTGCGGCTTTCTCTCCCGACGGCTCCACTCTGGCCCTCAGCCTTTCCAAATTCGGAAACCCCGAAATTTGCACAATCCCCTCGACCGGGGGCGAACCGACCCGCCTCACCAATGCCCGTGGCACCGACTGCTCCCCCACCTGGTCTCCCGATGGAACCAAAATCGCCTACGTTTCCGATGAAAGGGGAAGCCCCGGCCTGTACGTCCTTCCTGCAACTGGCGGCACCCCGGAAAAACTGAACACCGAATCCTCCTACACCACCGAGCCTGACTGGTCCCCCGATGGAAAAAAAATCGCCTACAGCATCACCTCCGGTGGAGGCCAAATCGGGGTCTACGACATGGAGTCCAAAAAGGCCCGGATCGTCAGCCGAGGCTCCGGATTGGAAAGCCCCTCTTGGACCAAAAACTCCCGACACTTGGTCTGCTCTCAAAATGGAACTCTGGTTCTGCTTGACTCAATGACGGGGGAAGCTATCAAAATACCCAATAACTTGAGTAAGAACACAGAACCCAATACAACCCGCTGAAAAATATGAAATACACCTATCTCA
>CANEUY010000054.1 GCA_947442065.1 Verrucomicrobia subdivision 6 bacterium
TCGAAGCGGCGTGTGCCTTGGATTTTGTAAAAGCCCTTCCCGATGGGTGGAACTCAAAAGTGGGCGAACGCGGGGTTCGCCTGAGTGCCGGGGAACGGCAGCGCCTCTCCATCGCCCGAGCCCTTTTAAAGGATCCGCCCGTTCTTATTCTCGACGAAGCCACGGCCAGCGTGGACACAGCGACCGAAAGGCAGATTCAAATGGCCCTTGATCGTCTCCTTGCCGGGAGGACCAGCATCGTCATTGCCCACCGACTTTCGACTGTTCGCAAGGCGGATGCGATTGCCGTGGTCGAGGGGGGACGGATTCTGCAAATTGGCAATCATGATGCCCTTCTGCGTTCCGGGGGGCTTTACGCAAAACTGTGGACGATTCAGTCCGAGCATGGGGAGATTAAGACGATCGAGGGATTGTTGAATTTGAACTGATCATCAGAAGGCAGTCCCCCCCCTTCCCGACATGGAGGGATCAGTTGCGGGGCTGGCTTTTCATTCTGGGTTTTTTCCGATATGATTTTGCGATGAGCAAATCTGATCTGACAGCCGCCGAGGCCATCCGTACCCGGCGCAGTATAAAATCCTTCAAAAGCGACCCCATCCCCGAGCCAATCCTTCAGGAGCTGCTTTCTCTCATGCAGGACGCCCCCTCCTCTTGGAACTTTCAACCCACCCGAGTGGTGCTGATCCGATCGAAGGAGCAGAAAGAGGCTCTTGCCGCAGCGGCTTGGGGCCAGAAGCAGATCCTTGAAGCCCCTGTCACCTTTGTTTTTGCCGTTTCGATTCGTGGTTGGGAGAAGCATATGGATGAGATTTTGAAAACCGGCGTTTCCTCCGGTGCTTGGCCGCAGAAATTTGCCGATTGGATCCGCGAAAATGCACCAGGCTTTCAAAAAGGGCTTGGAGATAAGCAGCGCGAGTACGCAATCAAAGACGCCATGATCATGGCTACCACCCTCGCCATCGCCGCCGAGTCGAAAGGCTACAGCAACTGTTACATCAACGGATGGGATGAAGCAAAAGTTAAGGAAATCATTGGAGCAAAGGATGATGCAAATGTAGCCATCGCTCTTGTTTTGCCGATTGGAGTGGCATCAAATCATCCAAAACACCCCGGTAGGCTTTCCCCTTCTAAGACCATTTTTACAGACCGCCTCCCCTCCCCAGCCGTTTAAATTATATGGATTCGAGCGGCTATTTTGCCTTCCCCAAGAACTACGACGTAATTGTTGTGGGGGCGGGACACGCCGGGATCGAGGCCGCGTTGGCGTCATCTAGGATGGGATGTGAGACCATGCTGCTGACCATGAATCTGGACAGCGTCGGCCAAATGAGCTGCAACCCCGCGATAGGGGGTCTGGCCAAAGGTCATATTGTCCGTGAAATCGACGCTTTGGGCGGCGAGATGGGTATCAATACCGACGCCACAGCGATTCAGATGAGAATGCTTAATGCCAGCAAGGGGCCGAGCGTCCGTGGCCCAAGGGCTCAGTGCGATAAGAAGGCTTATCAGTTCCGAATGAAGTTTGCCTTAGAGAGCCAGCCTCGGCTCGATCTCAAACAAGGGCAGGTTAGCCATCTTGTTGTTGAGGACGGCGAGATCCGCGGGATCGTGACGAATCTTGGAATTCGATATAATACCAAGAAGACGGTCATCACTACTGGGACATTCCTTCGGGGCCTTATGCATGTCGGAGATCGGAATGTTGCCGGAGGCCGGATGGGAGACGGATCGAGCACATTCTCTGACGAGCTAAAAAAGCTCGGCTTCCAGGTCGAGAGGCTCAAAACAGGAACCCCACCCCGGCTGAACAAGCGGAGCATAGATTTTGAAAGGCTCGAGCCCCAGCACGGGGACAACCCTCCGCCAAACTTTAGCTTCATGTCCGACACAATTGAGAGGGCGGGGGATAAAATTTTCACCCTCAACCACTGGAAAGACGGACTGTTCCACGTGGAACAAATGCCGTGCTGGGTCACTTATACCACAGAAAAAACAGCCCAAATCATCAGGAAAAACCTAGACAGATCTCCTTTGTATTGCGGTGTCATTCAAGGAGTTGGGCCTAGATACTGCCCTTCGATAGAGGATAAAATCGTAAAGTTCCCAGACAAGGAGCGGCACCAGATATTTCTTGAGCCTGAAGGCAGGCACACGAATGAGTATTACGTGAACGGTTGCTCCACGAGCCTTCCGTTTGATGTTCAGATCGAAATGATCCGATCGATTCCAGGGCTGGGAGCCGCAGAATTTTTGCGACCGGGCTACGCCGTCGAATATGACTACTGCCCCCCGACCCAGCTGTGGCCGAGCCTTGAAACGAAATTGGTGAGGGGACTTTATTTTGCGGGGCAACTTAACGGGACCTCGGGTTACGAGGAGGCTGCGGGGCAGGGGATTCTTGCCGGAATCAATGCGGGTCTCGCTTCGCGGGGGTCGGAGCCCTGGAAACCGGGGCGTGACGAATCCTACATTGGGGTAATGGTCGACGATTTGGTGACGAAGGGGACCCGGGAGCCGTATCGGATGTTCACCTCGAGGGCGGAGTACCGTCTGCTCTTGCGTCAGGACAATGCCGACCTGCGATTGACCGAAAAGGGAGCGGAGCTTGGCGTCGCTTCGGCCGAGCGGGTCCGCCGAACAAGGGAAAAGAGGAGTCAGATCGATGAGTGTCGCTCCAAACTTTGCAAGGCTCGCCGGGAGGGAAAGACGCTGGAGGATTGGCTTCGGCGACCCCAGATCACGTGGAACGAGCTGCCCGAGGAGTTTCAGCGTGTGCCCGGGGAAATTGCGGAGGCGGTGGAGGCCGATGTGAAATATTCCGGATATATCGCCCGGGATCTCGACCGGATCGGGACTCTGAAGGAAATGGAGAGCCGGGAAATCCCCGAAAATTTCAATTACGAGAGGGTGGCGGGACTCAAAACGGAGGCCCGTCAAAAGCTGATGGAAGTTCGGCCACGGACGTTTGGTCAGGCCGCCAGAATTTCCGGGGTCAACCCCTCCGATATTTCAGCCCTTGCCGTTTGGGCCGCGCGGAAATAAAAAACTATAAATCCCGACGGAGTTTTTTGGGCGTCTGGCCTTTGATGGCACTATAAAGAATCGCCTGTTCCCCATATTCGATCCAGGGGCCGTAGGGAACCTGGTCGTCTTCGACAAATTTCCAGTCGGTCTTATCAAGGCCGCTCAATCCGAGGTAATCCCGGACGGCGGGAGACACATCCAGGCCGGCCCGTGAATAGCGGGTGGGGCGTTCATCACCAAAAACATATTCCGCATGATCATAGCGGAGGGGGCCAACATCCTCCCATTGGGCGAAACAGACTTTGTTTTGAAATTTGATCATCACCCAGCGACCTTTGCACTGGGATTCCATGTGCTCCTTTTTGTAGTCGGCCTCGCTCCACCAGGGGACATATTTTCGGGACTTTTCCGGGAAGGCAATATCGTTGAAGGGAAGAGCGACATAGAAAGGGTTGAGGGTCGGGGCAAACTTTTCCGGGAGACTGGCTTCGCGGAACTTTTTTGCATCCTTGCGATCCTCCGGGGCATCGATGCCTCCGAAATTCTTTTTCCAAAACTCATCCCAAGCGCTCTTGATGTTTTGAGTGGAACTGATGCTGGTCCCCCCCTGGCCGATCCAAAAATAGGTCGTAACGATGTTTCTTTTGACAGGATAACTACTTGTTGTGGGGCTGGGGGTATCCTTCTTCTTTTGAAGGGCTGGCTTAATGGACTCTGTATCAACCGCTTGTGTTGCGGAAACGGATAAAAGCACCAAAAGTAGCTTTAAGGACAAGATTCGCATATCACAACCTATAAGCAACTTAAGACAATTTGTCAACTTATATATATAAAAATTCGAGAGTGGTGTGCTTGGTGGGGTTGGATCGATTGTGCGCAATCAAAAGGGAAGCTTGGCTTTGGTTCAAGTTTCTATATTCTTAGAAAGCTTTGCTCTGATTTTTCTTTTTGAAAAAGAAGGCGAGGCCCGGATTCAACGTCCGCTTTTGCGGACAACGAAACTGAAACCCTATTCCCTAGAAAGGGAAGTTCCGCAACCGCGGGATCATATACGGACAGGAAATATACTTATGTTGGCAACAGAATCAGAGGTGAAGCGCCTCTTGGAAGCGGGCGTCCATTTCGGACACCGCACGGATAAATGGAACCCCAAGATGAAGGAGTTCATCTTCGGTCCGCGCAACGGCATCTACATTATCGATCTCTCCCGCACGGCAGAGCAGGTTCGCAAGGCGGCGGATTTTCTCCGGGACGCCGCAGCCAAAGGCGGACATATCCTGTTCGTCGGCACGAAAAAACCGGCTCAGGAAGTTGTCAAAGAATTGGCTGAGCGCACGAAATCCCATTACGTCACCGGCCGCTGGCTTGGGGGAACCCTGACCAATCTCGCCACGATTCGCCGGAGCGTGGCCAAACTAAAAAGCATCGAAGGCAAGGAAACCTCCGGAGCCATGGATCTTCTGCCGAAAAAAGAATCTGCCGCACTCCGTCGGGAAAAAGCCAAGCTGGGCCGCAACCTCGCCGGGATTCTCAACATGGACAAGATTCCCGCCGCCATGGTGGTGGTCGACATGCCCCGGGAGGAAATCGCCGTGAAGGAGGCCCGCCGCCTGCGGATCCCCGTCATTGCCCTCGCCGACACAAATGCCGATCCTGATGATGCGGACATTGCCGTTCCTTGTAATGATGATGCGATCCGCTCAATCCGGGCAGTGATGGAACCCATGGCCCAGGCGATTGAAGAGGGCCGTCGCCGTGGTCCGGCCGAAAGTGCCGACAAGGGCGATCAGGCCGAAAAAACGGAAAAAAAGAAAAAAGAGCGAGCCCCCAAAGGCAAGGAAGCGGCTCTCTCCGCCTAAGTTCGGGCTGAAAGGAAAGATTATGAGCACCGCCGCCACCATCGACCCCAAGATCGTCAAAGACCTTCGTGACCGGACCCATGCCGGCATGATGGACTGTAAAAAGGCACTCACCGAAGCCAACGGCAACCCCGAAGAAGCCGAAAAAATTCTGCGCAAAAAATTCAATCTTGCTGCAGGGAAAAAAGCCGGACGGGAAACACGGGAGGGGGTCATCGCCTCCTACATCCACTTGGGAGGAAAGGTGGGGGTGCTGGTGGAAGTGAATTGCGAGACGGATTTCGTCGCCAAGAACGAACATTTCCGCGAATTGGTCAAGGACATCACCCTGCAGATTGCCGCAGCCAGCCCTCTCTATGTCAGCCGGGATGAGGTTCCGGAGAAGGCTTTGAAGGATGAAAAGGAAGTGGCCGCGGCGCAGATCAAGGGAAAGCCCGAAGCTGTCGTGGAGAAGATTGTTGCCGGAAAAGTGGAGAAATATTACAGCACCGTCTGCTTGATGGAGCAGGCGTTCGTGAAAGATGCCAATCTGACGATGAAGGACATCATTTCCTCGAAAATCGGTGAACTCGGAGAAAATATTGTTGTTCGGCGGTTCACCCGCTTCGCGGTAGGCGAAGGCGAGGCCGCAGCCGCGGCAACCGAGCAAGCCTAAAACAGCAACCACAGGAGGGCGGGATTGAAATCGTGGATTTGCGCAGGAGTCGCGGCACTTGGACTCTGTCTTCCATTTTCGAGCGACGGTCGTGCAGAAGCTCCCGCTCCCACACTGGAGCAGAGGGTTGCGGGCCTCGAGGCCTACCTGACAAACGGCGACCCGGCTGCCACCCTGAAAGCAAATTTGGGGAATCCCAATCAGCCACCCACCACTGCCTCCGTGGGCGTGGCCGGGCCAGGGCACAACGCGTGGATGATGATTTCCGCGGCACTGGTTCTGTTTATGACACTTCCCGGGCTCGCCCTTTTTTATGGAGGTTTGGTTCGTTCAAAAAATGTCCTTTCGATTATGGCTCAATGTTTGGGAATCACAGGATTGGTCACGATTCTCTGGTGGGCGGCGGGGTATAGCCTCGTTTTCGGGAAAAATTTCCACAGCCCTTTTCTGGGGGGCTTGGAGTTCACATTTCTTCGGGGCGTAACATCGGCCCCCAACACCGATTATGCCTATTGGGTTTCGCAAAACGTTTTCAGCATGTACCAGCTCATGTTCGCGATCATCACTCCCGCGGTGCTAATCGGTGGCGTGGCGGAAAGGATGAAGTTTTCAGCCGTTCTTTTTTTCACCGGCGCGTGGATGTTCGTCGTCTACTTTCCCCTGGCGCACATGGTCTGGGGCAGCACCGGGTGGATGAATGGGGTATGGAATGCTGCCGCAGGGATTCGGGCGATCGATTTTGCCGGCGGATTCGTGGTGGAAATGGCTTCAGGCTGGTCTGCATTAACCGCCTGTATCATTCTTGGAAAACGGATTGGATGGAATAAGGAGGCCATGCCCCCGCACAGCATGGTGCTTTGTATGGTGGGCACCGGAATGCTTTGGGTCGGTTGGTACGGATTTAATGCCGGATCCGCCCTTGCAGCGGATGGAGTTGCGGCGAATGCATTTCTCACCACCACCCTGGCGGCGAGCGTGGCATCGTTTGTTTGGGCGGCGGCCGAATATTTCGACAAGGGAAAGGCCAGCGTCCTCGGCTTCTGTTCGGGGGCGGTGGGAGGCCTGGTCACGATTACCCCGGCGGCAGGGTTCGTGGATCCAACCGGCGCGGTTCTCCTTGGCGTGGCGGGTGGACTCGTTCCATGGTTCTTCTGCACACGGGTCAAGCGTTGGTTTGGTTATGACGACACGCTGGACGTGTTTGGGGTTCACGCCATCGGGGGGACGATCGGCTCTTTCCTGACCGGAATTTTTGCAACGGCAGACGTGAATCCCAACCTCCATCTCCATCTCAAGGAGATCATCGGCAGGGCCCTTGTGATCGAGCAGTCGAAAGCCATTCTCGTGACCCTGTTCATTTCGGTCGTTGGCACCGCAGCTGTGGCTTGGGGCGTCAAATTCATCATGGGATTGCGGCCCTCAACCGAGGCGGAGCGCGAAGGTTTGGATGTCAGCGATCACGAGGAAAAAGGCTACATCTACTAGTTGCTTCGCTTGAAGTAAGGCGGAAAATAGCCACCTACGGGTAGGCATGGGCGCATAACCCAAAAACTCACCACACGCATAACATTATCCATCAGTTAGTTAAGTCTTTTTTTGGCGGGCGATGTATTTTGGCACGACATCTGCTTAATAAGGGGTGATCTCTTGGAGGGAGTCTGCTTCAGAGGTCCGTCTTTCGACGATAGAAACCAGACCAAAAAAAGGAGATGGAAGTATGACGATACAAAGCATGTTGGGATGGCGCCCTGTGGTGGTGCTGTCGGTATTGTGGATGTCCGTGATGGGGGTTCACGCAGAAGCCCCGGCGCCCACGTTGGAGCAGCGGGTGGCAGGGTTGGAGGCCTACCTCGGAAACGGGGATCCCACCGCAGCCCTCAAAGATGCCAAAGGGAATATCCCGGAAGGCCTGACAACGGCCTCGGTTGGTGTAGCCGGTCCCGGCCATAACGGCTGGATGATGACCTCGGCTGCCTTGGTCTTGTTTATGACACTCCCTGGGTTGGCGCTTTTCTACGGCGGCCTTGTTCGCTCGAAAAACGTTCTCTCCATCCTGGCCCAATGTCTTGGGATCACCGGCCTCGTGACCATTCTTTGGTGGGCGGTGGGATACAGCCTGGTTTTTGGCAAGGGGTTCAACAGCCCGATTCTCGGCGGATTGGAGTTTTCCTTCCTTACGGGGGTGACTTCGGCTCCGAACACAGATTATGCCTACTGGGTCTCTCAGAATGTTTTCAGCATGTACCAGATGATGTTCGCCATCATCACGCCTGCGCTGATCATTGGTGCGATTGCGGAAAGAATTAAGTTCTCCGCTCTCATGATTTTTGTCGGGGCGTGGATGTTTGTCGTTTATTTCCCCCTCGCTCACATGGTCTGGGGCATTAACGGATTGATGAACGGAGTATGGAACGCTGGCGCGGCGATCAAGGCGATCGACTTTGCCGGTGGCACAGTGGTGCACATGTCCTCCGGATGGTCGGCGCTGATCCTCTGCATGATTCTCGGGAAGCGTCTTGGCTTCGGCAAAGAGCCGATGCCTCCGCACAGCATGGTGCTTTGCATGGTGGGCACGGGGATGCTCTGGGTCGGCTGGTACGGCTTCAACGCCGGTTCGGCCGTGGCAGCGGACGGAGTGGCAGCGAATGCCTTTCTGACGACCACTTTGGCGACTGGCGTGGCCGCCTTTGTGTGGGCGGTGGCTGAATATTTCGACAAGGGGAAGGCGAGCGTTCTGGGCTTCTGCTCGGGCGCAGTCGCCGGTCTCGTGGTGGTGACTCCTGCAACCGGATTCATCAACGCCACCGGCTCCATCGTGATTGGAGTTGCGGCCGGACTGGTTCCTTGGTTTTTCTGCACCCGGGTGAAGAGGTGGTTTGGTTATGATGACGCCCTGGATACCTTCGGGGTGCACGCCGTCGGGGGAACCCTCGGCGCGTTCCTCACCGGCGTCCTCGCGACGGCCGAAGTGAACGCCAACCTGAACACGAATTTGAAAGACATCGTGGGCAAGACCTTGGTGGCCGAACAGTGCAAGGCCATGGCACTTACCCTGGTTCTTTCCATCGTCGGAACCACGGTCATTGCCTTCGCCATCAAGGCCCTGATGGGTCTGCGGCCGGCCAGCGAGGCCGAGCGCGAAGGCCTCGACGTCAGTGATCATGAAGAAAAGGGCTACATCTATTAATCCGGGGAGTTCCCCAGAAAGAAGGATACACCTATGGCTCTGAAAAAAATCGAAGCAATCATCAAGCCCTTCAAGCTGGAAGAGGTGAAGGAAGCCCTTCACGAA